>NZ_BAABIB010000079.1:0-138848 GCF_039542405.1 Amycolatopsis dongchuanensis | reverse complement strand
CCAGCCGCCAGCCTCCCGGCTCCACACCGGCGTCACCAACGTCAACGCCTCATACAGCTAGGGCAGCTCGAGTGCTTCGTGGCCGTGCGGCCCACCAGCCGCTACCAACGCCCCTGTGGGCCGAACCGGTGACCTCGTATCCACGCGTGCCCCGCTGTGCTCTGATGGGCACGAGGAAGGGGTGGTTTCCCGTGCGACGACTGATCATCTGCTGCGACGGCACCTGGTGCGACCCCGACGTGGAGTCCGTGACCAACGTCGGCCGGTTCTACAATGCACTGTCCGATCAGGACAGTTCCGGGCGGCGCCAGCTCGCCTGCTACCAGCCCGGCGTCGGCACCACCGGCGGGGTGCTGCGCCGCATGCTCGGCGGCGCAGTGGGCAGCGGGCTGTCCGACGACGTGATGGCCGCCTACCAGTGGCTCGCCACCACCTACTCCCCTGGCGACGCCGTCGCCTTGGTCGGCTTCAGCCGGGGCGCCTACACCGTCCGCAGCCTCGCCGGGCTCGTCGGCGCGTCGGGGCTGGTGGACCTGCGGGAGCGGCTCGCGGCGGAGGCCGGGAAGCTCGTCGCCCGCGCTTACCGCCACTACCGCGCCCGTGACGACTCCCCGGAGTGGCGCGAAGGGCTGGCGTTCCGCTACGACCCCCGCTCCGGTGGCGAGTTCCCCATCGACTTCCTCGGGGTGTGGGACACCGTCGGCTCGCTCGGCGTCCCCGGCTACTTCACCGGGCTCAACCTGCTCGACCCGCCCGATCGCTACCGGTTCCACGACATGAAGCTGAACCCGCGCATCAAACACGGGCGGCACGCACTCGCCCTCGACGAGCGTCGCCGTCCGTTCACCCCGACCCGTTGGGTGGCCCCGGAACCCGGCCAGGACATCGAGGAACGCTGGTTCCCCGGCAGCCACATGGACGTCGGCGGCGGGCACCGTGAGACCGCGCTGAGCGACCGCGGCCTGCAGTGGATGATCGGCGAGGCGGAGAAGCACGCCGGGCTCGGCTTCCACCGCGCGAGCGTGCAGGCGCTGTCCCCCGACCCGGCGGGACTGCTGCACAACGACGACCGCGGGGTGTTCGGGGTCCTGCCCACCGTGGTCGAGCCGCTGATGCAGCCCATACTGGAGGCCGCGCTGCAGTACCGGCCGCGGGCCGTGCCGCGCGTGACGGCCGAGGTCGCCGAGATCGATCCCTCCGCTGTCGAGCGGCGGCGCGCGCAACCCATTACGGGCGGCCGGTACCGGCCGACGCAGGTGCTCGCCCCCGGGGAAAGCGCGTCTGTGGGCGTGGCGGCCCACGAACTGTGGCACGACACCGGGCTGTACCTCGAACCCGGGCACTACCGCTTCTCGGCCTCCGGCCAGTGGTACGACGGCACGGGCTGGTCGGGTCCTGAGGGCCGGGCTGTCGCCGGGCTGCTGCGGCACGTGGTGGGCAGCGTGCTGGCGCTGGGCCTGCGGTGGTACCGGCGCCTCCCGGGACAGGACGTCGCGTACGCGCCGCTGGCGCCGCGCGAGGTGGACCTGCCGTGGATGTCGCTGGTGGGGTACGTGGCGAACGACGCCCACCCCTGCCCCGGCGCCCCGAACGGGCGCGAGCACCAGCGGATCGCGATCGGCGCGGGCGCCGGGTGCGAGGTGCGCAGCCCCGGGTACTGCTACGCGTTCGCCAACGACGCGTGGGGCCGCTACGGCACCAACCGCGGCACGGTGACGCTGACGGTGAGCCGGGACAGCTGAGTCAGGCGACCGCGACGCGGATGCCGAAGAAGTCCAGCATGTGCGGCAACGGCTCGTCCTCGGGCAGCCGCGGCGCGGTCACCGCCAGGGTGTGTTCCAGCGCGACGCGCAGGATCGCGGTGCCGGTCAGCTCGGCCAGCGAGATCCCGGGGCAGATCTGCGGCCCGCCGCCGAAGTGCACGAACGATGGCGACCTCGCCGCGTCCGGGGCGAAGGTGTCGGGGTGTTCCAGCCGGTCGGGATCGCGGTGCTGGTACGTACTGGCGATGAGCACCTGGGTGCCCGCGGGGACGAGCCCGCCGCCGGGCCACCGGATCTCGCGGCGGGTTTCCCTCGCCAGCAGGGTGGTCGTCGGCCACAGGCGCATGGTTTCGAGCAGGCACGCGGTGCGGTAGCGGTCGTCGGCGAGCGCGCGGCTCCGGTCGGCCGGCCGCTGCGCGACGACGGCGAGGGTGCGCAGGGTGTTGATGGCGAGGGTGTCGCCGAGGGCGAACAGCCAGTGGGTGAGCTGGCCGGTCGGGTCCGTCCAGCCGGTGGACGGGGTGTCGGTGAACCAGCCGGCGAGGCTGTCGCGGCCTGCGTTGCGGATGTACTCCCCCACGCGCTCGTGGAAGCCGGCGAGTTCGCGCGACGGCCGTCCCGGCAGGAGGTTCGCGCGGCTCATCATGCGTTCCAGCGTTTCGCTGAGCTCCTGGTCGTCCGCGGCGGTGTCCCCGAACAGGATCCGCCGGGCGATGCGCTGCACCGTGCCGTGCCAGGAACGCCAGCCCAGCACGGGTCCCGCGGCGACGAGGTCCTTCGTCTCCTGCTCGGCGCAGGCCGTGAAGTGCCCGGCCAGGCGGGGTAACCGCCCGAGCACCGTTTCGGTGAAGGTGCGGCGGTCACGCCACAGGTGACCGCGGGAGATCGTCAGGGCGGTGGGCTGGAAGTGGCTCATGCCGCGGCGTTTCGCCGGGGTGTCGGCCGCGTAGTCCTCGACCGGCCCGTTCAGCACCCGGTGTGTGTCGGCGGGGTCGAGCAGCAGGAGCCCGGCCCGCACCCGCACGGGACCACCGTCGTAGCGGCGCGAGAGCGTGGAGAGCACGCGCACCGCGGCGCGGTCGACGTCGGCCAGTGTGGCGAGCCGGACGGGTACCCGCCAGCGGTGGAACAGGCCCTGCACGAGGTTGGGCGCGAGCACGGTGGCGGTGACGGCGAGATCGTCGAGCGGCCGTGCGCGGGGAAATCGTGGGGTGCCGGCCATCGGAATCTCCTGATCCATTTTCCGGAACCGCGGGGAAATGCGCTCCCCAAAGTAACGCGGTGGCCGGACCGCCGCCAGGTCCTGGTGGAATTCGCTGTCTCGACGGGGCTTTGCTCCACTTGGGTATTCGGGTCACGATCCTGGACAGGCAGCGAGATCCGGTGCGAGTCTGGTTCTTCCGCGCGCCCGGGTTGCGGCCGGTGATTTGTTCGCGGACGAGCGTGGTCGAGCGTGGAAAACACTCGGAGGGGAATTTCCATGAACAATTCCGAACCCGCTGACCGGAGTTATCGCAGGGCGTTGCCGTGGCGGTTGTTCACTGCCGTGACCGGGCTGGTGGACCAGGTGGTCGGGTGGGACCGGCTGCCGGTGCCGCTGGGGTTGCTCGAGCTGATCGGGCTGCGGACAAAACTGCGGCAGGACAACCTGTACGACACCGGGCACCTGCCCGCCGTGGACCCGCCCGAGGCGCCTGCGTTCTCGCGTGACTACCTCACCGGGCGCACGGCGGACGGCAGCCACAACGACCTGGACCGCCCGGCCACGGGCATGGCGGGCACGCGGTTCGGGCGCAACATCCCGCTGGACCGGATCGCGGCCGCGACCGAGACCTCGGTGCTGTCGCCGAATCCGCGGGAGATCAGCCGTGCGCTGCTGACGCGGACCACGTTCGTGCCGGCCTCGTCGGTGAACTCGCTGGTCGCGGCGTGGCTGCAGTTCATGATCCGCGACTGGTTCAGCCACGGCAAGAGCCCCAAGGACAACCCGTGGGAGGTGCCGCTCGCGGCCGACGACCGGTGGCCGGAGCGGCCGATGCGGATCATGCGCACCCCCGACGACCCGACGCGGCCCGCGGGCGCGGACCAGCCGCAGACCAGGGTCAACGTGCTGACGCACTGGTGGGACGGTTCGCAGATCTACGGCGTGGACCGGCGGCAGCAGCAGTGGCTGCGCAGCGGTGAGGGCGGGAAGCTGCGGGTGCTCGACAACGGCCTGCTGCCGCTGCCGGACGACCCGGCCGACAACCCCGCGCTGGTGCCCGGGTTCTGGCTCGGTCCCGAGCTGCTGCGGACGCTGTTCACGCTGGAGCACAACGCGATCTGCGACCGGCTGCACGCCGACTACCCGTCGTGGCCCGACGAGGAGCTGTTCCAGCGGGCGCGGCTGGTGAACTCGGCGTTGCTGGCCAAGATCCACACCGTGGAGTGGACGCCCGCGGTGATCAGCCACCCGACGACGAAGGCGGCGCTGCGGGCCAACTGGTTCGGGCTGGCCGGGGAACGGGTGCAGCGGCTGTTCGGGCGGATCAGTGACAGCGAGGTGGTCAGCGGGATCCCGGGCGGTTCGACCGACGACTACGGGGTGCCGTTCTCGCTCACCGAGGAGTTCGTCGCGGTGTACCGGATGCACCCGCTGCTGCGGGACCACTGGGACTTCCGCTCGGTCGCCGACGACCAGACGGTGCTGGAGTGCGATTTCCCCGACCTGGCCGGGGAGAACGCGTTGAAGGTGCTCAACAGCGTGTCGCTGACCGACCTGCTGTACTCGTTCGGGACGCTGCCGCCGGGGCTGGTGACGTTGCACAACTTCCCGCGCCACCTGCAGGAGTTCCACCGCCCGGACGGGCACCTGCAGGACCTGGCGGCGACGGACGTGCTGCGCTCGCGTGAGCTGGGTGTGCCGCGGTACAACGAGTTCCGGCGGCTGCTGCACCTGCGGCCCGCGCGGGACTTCGACGAGCTGACCGGGAACCGGCAGTGGGCGGAGGAGATCAGCCGCTGCTACGGCGGGCGGATCGAGGACGTCGACCTGACGGTAGGCATGTTCGCCGAGCGCAAGCCGGCGGGGTTCGCCTTCAGCGACACCGCTTTCCGCGTGTTCATCCTGATGGCCTCGCGGCGGCTGAACAGCGACCGGTTCTTCACCGAGTACTACACGCCGGCCGTGTACTCGCAGACCGGGCTGGACTGGATCCGGGACAACTCGATGCTGAGCGTGCTGCTGCGGCACTACCCCGGGCTGCGGCCCGCCGTGGCCGAGGTGGACAACGCGTTCGCGGCGTGGCCGGTGCGGTCATGAAGGTCGTCGACGAGCAGGGTCTGCTGTCGGCCGCGGACGACGAGCTGATCCGGTTGTTCCGCGCCAGCCCGCCCGGCCGGGTGCCACTGGGCGCGATGGACGGCACGGCCGTGATCGGCGCCGGCACGGGACTGGCGAAGCCCGTCGCGACGCTGGCGCGGGCGCTGGCGTGGCGCGGCAAGGTGTTCGACGGCAGCGGGCAGTGGCTGAACAACCGGGTCGGCCCGCTGGGGCTGCGCGCGATCCGGGCGACCGTGGCGCCGGGGCGGAGCTGGCTGGACGGCGGCGCCTGCATGGTCATCGACTATTCGGAGTCGTCGCTGGTGGCGCGCGGGGTGCGGGACGAGATCCGGCTCGTCGCGCCGGGGCTGTACCTGGGCGTGGTGTGGCTGTGGCGGCGCCGGATGGCGTGGTTCGTGCTGCGGCGCCCGCCCACCGCGTCGGCCGGACCGGCCCCGCACCAGGTGGCGCTGACGATCCGGGCGCGGCTGCGGCGCGGTCGCGAGGCGGAGGTGCCGGGACTGCTGGAGCAGTTGCGCAAGAGCGTGGAACTCGACGGTGGCCCGTTCCGGGAGCTCGCGGGGGTGCACTTCGCGCGCGTGTTCCTGTTGCCCGCGGAGGACAACGGGCCGCCGACGCTGATGTACCTGGCCGAAGTGGACACTCCGGTCGGGGCGCACCTGCGGGATCTGGCGTCGGCGCCCAACGATTCGCTGCCGTCGCTGCTGGCGATGTGCGAGGACCACCCGGACAACGGCAGCGTGCAGGACCGGGTGCGCTGGCTGGCGCAGCGGCGCATCCCGGCGGCGTCGGCGTACGTGCACCACGTGGGACGGAGCCTTGCCCGGATCCAGGACGAAGCGCGGCTGCGGGAGCGGATCGAGGACTTCCTCGACGAGGGTGACTGGTCGGGTGCGGACGAGCGGGAGGTGCACCGCGCCGTGCGCGCCTTCGTGGCGGGGCGGCCGGAACTGTCGTGGGCGTTGCGCCCGCCGGAGGCGCCGTCGGCGGCGTTCCGGGCGCGCGAGGCGGTGCACCGGGTCGTCGTGCCCGCGGCCATGCCGTTGCTGCTGCCCGCGCTGCCGGTGTGGGCGCTGCTGATCCGGCGGCTGGAAGCGCGTGACACGCCGGAGACCGGCCGGGTGTCGCCGGAGCGGCTGGCGGAGTTGACGCAGCAGGAGGACCTGTCCACGCAGAACCCGTTCACGGCGGCGGGGACGGTGAAGCCGGGGCTGGTCAGGGCGGTCACGTTGCGGACCGTCCTGTTCGGACTGGACTACTTCAACCGGCACGTGTACGCGCGGGGCGGGCTGGCGGGTGTGCGGACGATCCACTTCGCGCGCTGGGTCTACGTCGACCGCGGGCGGCGGCTGGTGTTCGCGAGCAACTACGACGGCAGCCTGGAAAGCTACATGGACGAGTTCATCGACAAGCTCGCCCCTGGGCTCAACGCGGTGTTCTCCAACGGTGTCGGCTACCCCACGACGCGCTGGCTCGTGGGCGGCGGCGCGCGCGACGAGCAGGCGTTCAAGGACTACCTGCGGGCGCACCAGCTGCCGAGCGTGTGGTACTCGGCGTACCGGGACCTGTCCGCGCGCAACATCGACGACAACTCCAAGATCCGCGAGGGCCTGTCCCGTGACCTCGGCGCCGCCGAGGCGCGGTCGTGGCTCGCGTTGCTGTGAGGCGGTATGGACACCCTCGATCTCGACGACGTGCAGGGCCTGGTGGTCCGGGGTTACGGGCGGCTGAGGCACGCGGCGTTCCTGCTCTACGGCGTGGCGGACGCGGAGACCGCGCGGAACGCGCTGGGCCGGTGGGCGGGGCAGGTGACGAGCGGGGCGGTGGTCTCCCCCGAGTCGGCGGTCAACGTCGCGCTGACGGCGGCCGGCCTGCGGGCGCTGGCGGTGTCCGCCTCCATCGTCGCGTCGTTCTCCCCCGCGTTCGCGGAGGGCATGACGACCGAGCACCGGTCGCGGCTGCTCGGGGACGTTGGCGACGCTGATCCGCGGCGGTGGTCGTGGGGCGGGCCGGGCGGTGCGGAGGTGCACGTGCTCGTGCTGGTGTACGCCGCGACGGCGGATGCGTTGCGGAGGCGGGTGAACGCACTGGAGCGCGGGGCGGGTGGGCTGTCCCGGCTGGCGGTGCTGCCGACCGATCCGCTGACCGGGCGTGAACCGTTCGGGTTCCGCGACGGGCTGTCCCAGCCGCGGCTGGCCGGGGTGGTGGGCGGCGACGGCGGGATCGCGCCGGGAGAGTTCGTGCTCGGGTACCGCAACGCCTACGGCCGGTTCACCGAGCGTCCCGTGCTGCCCGCGAGCGTGGATCCGGACAACCTGCTGCCGCGGGACGAGGCCGGGTCGGGCGGAGCGGACCTGGGCCGCAACGGCAGTTACCTGGTGCTGCGGCAGCTGTCGCAGGACGTCGACGGGTTCTGGTCGTACGTGCGTGAGCACGGCGGCGACGGGGCCGAGGGGGCGCGGCGGCTCGCGGCGAAGATGATGGGCCGGTGGCCGAGCGGCGCGCCGGTGGTGCTCTCCCCCGAGCGGGACGACCCGGAGCTGGCCGGGCACGATTTTCGTTACCACGAAACGGATCCCGATGGACTGGCGTGTCCGCTCGGGGCGCACGTGCGGCGGGCCAACCCGCGGGACTCGCTGCCGCCGCGGCCGGGTTCGGCGGAGTCGATGACGATCAACGACCGGCACCGGTTGCTGCGCCGCGGCCGCAGCTACACCAGGCGGCAGCGCGGCGGTGACACCGAGCGCGGGCTGTACTTCCTGTGCCTCAACGCGAACCTGGCGCGGCAGTACGAGTTCGTGCAGCACAGCTGGCTCAACGACCCGACGTTCGACGGCCTGCGGGACGACCCGGACCCGCTGGTGGCGCCGCGGGTGCGGGAGGACGCGGTGTTCACCGAGCAGGCCCGCCCCGTGCGGGTGCGGCACCGCGCCCTGCCGGAGTTCGTGCGGGTGCGGGGCGGGGCGTACTTCTTCCTGCCGGGGATCGCGGCGCTGCGCTACCTGGCGACGGTGACGGCGTGAACCTCCGGAAGCAGGTCAACGACGCGGTGTTGCGGCTGGTCGCGCTGGAACGGCGGATCGACCCGTACGTGCGGCCCGCGTTCGACGCGGTGGTGCGCCCGCCGGTGCAGGGCCTCGTGCAGGCGCTGGTGCGGCGGTGGACGTTGCCGGTGTCCGGGGTGAAGGCCGAGGAGCTGTCGATCCCCGGTGAGGACGCGGCGCGCGCGGAGATCGTGGAGCTGATGAGCCGGTTCGTGCTGCGCGAGTACGCGCCGGGGCAGGCGCAGCGGGCGGGCAACACCAAGACCTACGGGGTGGTGCGCGCGTCGCTGGAGGTCCTGGACGATCTGCCGTTCCCGGTGCGGCACGGGTTGTTCGCGCGGCCGGCGACGTACGCGGCGTGGGTGCGGTTCGCCGGGCCGGGGCCGTTGTCGCCGCCGGACCTGGAGGACAACGGGATCCTGAGCATCGGGGTGAAGGTCGTCGGCGTGCCGGGGCCGAAGCTGCTGGACGACGAGCGGCACACGCAGGACTTCACCGGGATCAGCGCGCCGACGTTCACCACGCCCGACGTGGTGGCGAACGTCAAGCTGCAGCGGCACATCGGGAACGGCACTCCCCTGTGGTACTTCCTGGACCCGCGCGACGGCCACCTGGCGGACCTGGTGATGCAGGGCCTGTACGCGCGGACGCACACCAGCCCGCTGGAAACCGCTTACTGGAGCTGCGCGGCGTACCTGCTGGGGCCGGGGCAGGCGATGCAGTACCGGTTCGTGCCGCGCGCGGCGGGGCGGACGCGGGTGCCGTGGAACCCGCCGGACGACTACCTCGCGCAGGCGCTGGCGCGGACGTTGAGCACGCGGGAGGCGGAGTTCGACGTGCTGGTGCAGGTGCAGAACGACCCGCTGCGGATGCCGGTCGAGCACGCGTCGGTGATCTGGCCGGAACGCGTGTCGCCGCCGGTGCGGGTGGGCGTGCTGCGGCTGCCGGTGCAGGAGCTGGACCCGGCGGAGCAGCGTGCGCGCGCGGACAGCCTGTCGATCAACCCGTGGCACGCGCTGCCCGAGCACCGGCCGCTGGGCAACCAGAACCGAGCGCGGCGGGAGATCTACCGGGAGCTGTCGGGGTTGCGGCAGGACATGAACGACGTCCCGCACGTCGAGCCGGGGCCCGACCGGTTCTTCCCGGTGCGGGAGCGGCAGCCGGTGCGGCGCTGACGGGTCAGGGCCTGGTGCCGCGCACGACGGTCGCGCCGCTGTCGTCGTCGGAGAACACGGACGGTGTGAGCCCGGCCGCGGTGAACACCGCGCTGGCGACCGGTGCCTGGCCTTCGCTTGTCTCCACGTAGAGGTGGCCGCCGGGGGCGAGCCATTCCGGTGCTCCGGCGGCGACGCGGCGCAGCACGGCCAGCCCGTCGCTCCCGCCGTCGAGTGCGACGCGCGGTTCGTGCTCACGTGCCTCCGGTGGCATGTCCGTGATGGCGTCCGTCGGGACGTAGGGGACGTTGGACAGCAGCACGTCCACCCGGCCGCGCAGATCCGCGGGCAGCGGGGTGAACAGGTCGCCTTCGAAGACGTGCCCCGGGACGTTGCCGCGGGCGCAGCGGACGGCGGCCGGGTCGAGGTCGGTGGCGTAGAGGGCGGTGACGGGTGCGGCGGCCGCGAAGGCCGCGCCGAGCGCGCCGGATCCGCAGCACAGGTCGACCACCACCGGTTCCGGCGGGGCCGCGGCGAGTGCCTGCTCGACGAGGAACGCGGTCCGCTGCCGGGGCACGAACACGCCCGGCTCGACGGCGATGCGCAGCTCGCGGAACTCCGCCCAGCCGAGGAGGTGTTCGAGCGGCTCCCCCGCCACCCGGCGTGCCACGAGCGCGGCCAGCTCCGCCGGGTCGGCGGTGGCCTCGACGAGCAGCCGCGCCTCGTCCTCGGCGAACACGCAGCCGGCGGCCCGCAGCCTGGTGACGAGGTCAGTGGTGGGAAGCACGGCCCACCTTAGCCCGGGGCGGCGACGGCCTTGGTGCCCGGGAGTCCTCAGACGTCTGCGTGATCTCTGGTAGCGTCCTCCGCCGTGGTGACGCTGAAACACGGACCCGTCGTGCCGCAGGTGGAGACCCTGCTGCGCGAGCGGCTCCGCGAGGGGCACTGGAAACCCGGGGAACGCCTGCCCAACGAGGTCCGCCTCGCCGCCGAGCTCGGCGTCGGGCGCTCGTCGGTGCGTGAGGCGGTCCGGCTGCTCGCACGGGACGGGCTGCTCGACGTCCGGCACGGCTCCGGCACGTACGTCACCGACGCCCCGGCCGGCTCCCCCGACGTCGGCGTGCTGGTCCGGCGCGCCCACCTGCTCGAGGTGTACGAGGTCCGCCGCGCGCTGGAGGTCGAAGCGGCGCGGCTGGCCGCCCAGCGGGTGCGGCCGGAGGACATCGACCGCCTGCGGGCGGGCCTGCGCAGGCGCCAGGAGCTGCTGGACGCCGACCCCGCCGAGTTCGTCGCCGCGGACCTGGAGTTCCACCGCGCCGTCGTCGAACTCGCGGGCAACGGGCTGCTGCGGGACCTGTTCGCCGCCGCCCTGCCGGTGCTGCACGACGCGATCGTCGAGATGTTCCGGCACGAGCCCCGGCTGCCCGACGTCTCGGCCGCCCACGCGGACCTGCTCGACGCGCTCGAGCGCGGGGACGCCGACGCCGCGGCCGCCGCGACCGTCGCCCACCTGCAGACCATCGTCTCCCGGATCCGGTCGGCGGTGGCGGACTCGTGACCGCGGTACTGGCCGTCGACGAGGTGGACCTCGTCCGCGACGGGAACTACCTGCTCAGCTCCGTCTCGCTGACCGTCCGGGAAGGCGAGCACTGGGCGCTGCTGGGCGGCAACGGCGCGGGCAAGAGCACGCTGCTGAGCCTGCTCGGCGCCCGCGCGCACCCCACCCGGGGCACCGTCGAGGTGCTGGGCCACCGCCTCGGCCGGGTGGACATGCGCAGCCTGCGCGCCGAGATCGGGCACATCGACCCCCGGCACCCGCTGCGGACGCCGCTGCGCGTGCGCGAGGTGGTGCTGACGGGGCTGACCAACACCACCGAGCTGGTGCCCCGCTGGCGGCCCACCGCCGAACAGGTCGCCCAGGCCGACGAGCTGATCGCCATGCTGGGCCTGAGCACCCGGCGCGACGCGCTGTGGCCGGTGCTGTCGCAGGGCGAGCGCGGCCGCGCACTCATCGCACGGGCGCTGATGCCGCGCCCCCGGCTGCTGCTGCTCGACGAACCCGCGACCGGCCTCGACCTCGCCGCCCGCGAGCAGTTGCTGACCAGCCTGGACGCGCTGCGGCGCCGTCACCCCCGGCTGGCGACCGTGCTCGTCACGCACCACCTGGAGGAGCTGCCCGGCAGCACCACCCACGCGCTGCTGCTGCGCGAGGGCCGGGCGCTCGCGGTCGGGCCGGTCGACGAGGTGCTGACCAGCGACCTGGTGACCAAGTGCTTCGACCACCCCGTGCGGATCACCCGCGAGGACGGCCGGTGGGCGGCGCGGGCCGACCGCTGAGCAGGATCGCCAGCAGCTCGTCCGGGGCGTCCCGCATGAGGTTGTGCTTGCTGTCCAGCTCGTGGACCGTCCACCTGGGATCGTCGCGCAGCCGCTCCCACGTGGCCCGGAAGGGGGACTCGCCGTCCCAGATCCGGGCGTAGACGTAGTCGCGGCGGATGTCGGCCGGCTCGCGGGCGAGGCGGATGCGCTGCAGGAACGTGGCCAGCGGGTGCGGTGTCGCGCGCGGGTCGAAGAACGGCAGCGGCTTGACGCCGTACCCGGTCTCCCCCACGTCCAGGTACCACTCCCGCTGCGCGTCGTTGGTCAGCGTCCAGCAGGATTCGCCGTCGCGCGGCACGAAGGCGTCGAGGTAGACCAGCGAGCCGACCCGCTCGGGTGCGCGGTCGGCGACGCCGGTGATGACCACGCCGCCGTAGCTGTGCCCGACGAGCACGGCGTCGGTGATCTGCTCGTACTCCAGCACGTCGAGCACGTCCTGGATGTGCGTGTCGAGGTTGACCGCCCCGGTCAGCTCCGCGGCGCGCTCCGCCAGTCCGGTCAGGGTCAGCGGGAACGCGCGGTGCCCGGCACGGCGGAGGTCCTCGGCGAGGGGCTGGAAGCACCAGGCGCCGTGGCAGGCGCCGGGCACGAGGACGAAGGTGGTCTGTTCCGCGTTCATGTCCCCAGCTTCGGGCGGAGCGAGCCAGAAGTCCAAGAGCTGGTTCTGCTGGCTGCGAGAAGCGATGGTTATACCTAGACTCGGCCGTTGTGGAACTGCGGCAGCTGGAGTACTTCGTGACCGTCGCCGAGGAACGCAACTTCACGCGCGCCGCGGAGAAGCTGCACGTCGCGCAGCCGGGCGTGAGTGCGCAGATCCGGCGGCTGGAGCGGGAACTCGGCCAGGAGCTGCTGGACCGCTCCGGCCGGGCGGTGCGCCTCACCGAGGCCGGGGCCGCGGTCCTGCCCTACGCCCGCGCGGCCCTCGCCGCGGTCGACGGGGCGCGGCACGCGGTCGACGAGCTGGCCGGCCTGCTGCGCGGGCGCGTCGCGCTGGGCATGGTGACGTCGCACAACGTCGACCTGCCGGGATTGCTGGCCGCGTTCCACCGCGACCACCCGGGCGTCGAGGTGACGCTCACCGAGGCCGGCTCGGCAGAGCTGGTCGAATCGCTGCGCCGCGGCACCCTCGACGCGGCGATCGTGTCGCTCGGGCCCGAGCCACCGCCGGACCTGGCATACGCCGTGGTGACCGACGAAGCGATCACGGCCGCGGTCGCGGTGGACGACCCGTTGGCGGCGCGGTCGGAGATCCCGCTCGCCGCACTGCGGGACCGCCCGTTGATCAGCCTGCCCCCGGGCACCGGCATCCGCTCGCACCTCGACACCGCCTGCGCCCGTGCCGGTTTCGCCCCACGGATCGCGTGTGAGGCCAGCGATCCGTCGATGCTGGCCCAGTTCGCGACGCGGGGCCTCGGCGTGGCGATCCTGCCGGACTCGCTGGCCCGCTCCTGGCCGGGACTGCACCCGCTCACCGTCGTCGACCCGCCGCTGCGGGGCCGGCTGGTCTTCGCCTGGCGGGCGGCGGGACCGCCGGGCCCGGCCGCGAGGGTGCTGATCGACCGTGCCCGCCACTTGCTGGGCGGCTAGGAGTCTCACGCACCACCACGGCTCGCCTTCGCTCGCCGAGACGGTCGATTCGCCGGGGTGTCCCTGCTGCGCGTCCTCGGCTGGCTCTCCCGCTTCGCGCCTTCGGCTGCCCCTGTCGCCGCTTCACCGGGCTGGTCTTGCCGGGGCCTCGACCGCCTCCACGCCCGGCTGTCCCGCTTCCCGCCTTCGGCTGCCTCCGTCGCCGGTTCACCCGGCTATTCCTGCGGATTCTCGACCGTCACCGCGGGCCGCTCTCCCACTTACCGCCTTCGGCTACTTCCGTGGCCGGTTCACGGGCTGTTCCTGCGGGATCCTCGACTGTCACCGCGACCGTCACTCCCGCTTCCTGCCCTCGGCTGCCCCTGTCGCCGCTTCGCCGGGCTGGCCCTGCCCGGCCCTCGACCGCCTCCGCGACCGGCTTCCCAGGCTGCTCCTACCCCGCGCCTTCGACCTTCCCGGCGGTCGACTCCCCGGCCTGCCCCTGCTTCCCACCCTCGGCGGTCGGCTCACCGGGCTGCTCCTCCGCCGGGGGTGCGGCGGGGCGGGCGGCCAGCGCCGCCCGCATCTCGGCGAGTTCGGCCCGCGCGTCCGCCAGGCCGCTCGCCAGCGTCTCTGCGCGGGCTTCGGCGACGCGCCGTGCGGTCCGCTCCTCCGCCAACAGGTCCAGCACCTCCTGTCGTTGCGCCCGCTGGGTCTCCGCCTCCGCGCGGACACGCGTTGTCTCCTCGCGGGCGTGGTCGACGGAGCGTTCGGCCGCGGCCAACTGCGCGCGGGCGGCAGCGAGTCGTTCGGACAGCACGGTCAGCTCCGTCGTGCTCTGCCGTAGCTCCTCGCGGAGCTGGTCGACTTCCTGCCGCGCCGCGGCGCGTTCGGCGTTGAGCTGGTCGCGGCGCGCGTGCTCGGCACGGAGTTCTTCGGCAAGTTCGTCGCGTGCCTTCTCCGCCGCGAGGCGGGCGGCTTCGGCGGCACCTTTCGCGCGCTCGTGCTCCGCGACTTTCGCCCAGGCTTCGCGCTTCTCCCGCTCAGCCTCCGCAGCCGCACGCTCGGCCAGCTTCTCCGCCTCGGCACGGGCCGACCGGTCCTCGCGCGCCTGAACCAGGGCCTGGTCCCGCGCCCGCTCGGCCTGGTCCGCCCGCCGCAGCGCGTCCTCGGCCTCGGCGCGGGCAGCCCGTGCCTCTTCCTCCGCCTGCCGCACCTGGGCGAGCGCCCCCTGCTCAGCCTCGTCCAGCCGCGCCCGCAGTTCGGCGATCGAGTCCAGCAGCGGCTGCGCCAACGGCCCGAACGCCTCGGTCACCCGCCGCATCTCCACGAGGGGATCCACGATCGCCGAGGTCTGCGCAGCTCGTCGCGCGCGGGAGGCGGCGTCGGCGTGTCCCTTGCAGCAGTAGGACGACGGCCGCCCGCCCTTCCGCCGCCCGTGCTCGTCCACCGCCGGGGGCGGCAGCGGGTTGTCACAGCCCTCCAGAGCGCAGATCTGGCCCTCGACCAGCCCGTTTTCCATGGCTCTAGTTTCGCGTACGCGATAGCTAAACCGGTAGCGCGACACGCGAAACTGCTCAACATTTCCGATATCTCGCTCCGTGATAATCACAGTTATGACGGAGCTTGCGCCCTGGGGTGGTTCCCGCGGCGATCTGGAGGACCTCGCGGAGGCGGTGTCGCTGCTGCCCGCGCTGCCACCCGCCGACCCCGGGGATCGGTACGCGATTCGTCACGTGACGGTGCTGTGGCTGAAGGCTGACAAGAGCGAGCACACGCAACGCGCCTACTACGCAGACCTCGCGGCCTGGCTGTCCTGGTGCCAGCGGACGGGGCTCGACCCGTTGAAGGCCCGGCGGGCGGACGTGGACGCGTGGAAGACGACGCTCACCGTCACCGGCCGGGACGGTGTTCCGCGCCCGGCCGCACCGTCGACGGTGGCGCGGACGCTGGCGGGCGTGTCGAGCTGGTACCGCTACCTGCAGTCCAACGACGTCACCGAACGCAACCCCGTCGCGGCCGCGGGGCGCCCCAAACGCGACCGCACCTCTCCCCTGCCGGCCCTCGACGAGAAGGCGACCGCGGCGTTGCTGGACCACGCCGAACGCCGCGCCCACTCAGAAGCGTCCTGGCGGGACGCGGCCCTGGTGGCGTTGCTGTTCTACACCGGGCTCCGCGTCTCCGGGATCACTGGCGCGCACGTCTCCGACCTGGCGATCGACGCCGGGCACACCATCCTGCGCTACACGGGCAAGGGCGGCCGCCGCGACTTCGTGCCCCTGGTCGCGCCCGCGCTCCGCCCGCTGCGGCGGTACCTGGAACTGCGTGCCGAACGCGAGCACCGCCGCCTGGACGACCTGACCGGTCCGCTGCTGGCCACCACCCCGCACCCGCACGACCGGAGCAAGCCCGGCGGCAAGCCGCTGCGGCAGCGCGACGTGTGGCAGACCCTGCGGCGGCTCGCCGCCGAGGCGGGCATCCCCGGTGCGGCGAGCATCAGCCCGCACACCGCCCGCCGCACCACCGGCACCCTGCTGCTCGCGCACGACGTGCCGGTGCAGAAGGTGCAGGACCTGCTGGGCCACGCCGACATCCGCACGACCCGCGACCACTACGACGCGCACCGCCACAAGCTCGACAGCTCGCCGGTGCACACGCTGGCGCAGATCCTCGCCGAACGCCGTGGCGGGGAGTGACTGAACCGGATCAGGCGACGAGAGGACCTGCCGAGTCCCGCGAACAGGCCTAGACTGCCACGCAACGGTTCAGCCGGTAGCCGTTCCCAGCCGTCGACTCCATCCGCTTCCCCCCGGATGGGAGATGGAGGCCCTCATGGCCGCCGCAGATGCCGTTCCGGTCCAGCGCACCGCCCTGCCCCTCCAGCGTGGAAGCCAGGCTTCCGCCGTGACCCCGCAGCTGCGGCTGTCCGTCGAACGGCCCGAACCCGGTGCCGCCGTCGTCCACGTCCTGGGCGAGCTCGACGGGATCACCGCCCCCCGGCTCACCGAGCTGCTGGCCGCCCGGCTCCGCGGCACGCTGCGCACACTCGTCGTGGACCTGCGTGACGTGGACTTCCTCGGCGCCGCGGGGCTTTCCACGCTGCTGTACGCCGACCTGCTCGCCCGCCAGCGCCACATCGCGCTGTGCGTCCTGGCCGATGGCAACCGCGCGGTCAACCGCATCCTGGAGATCACCGGCGTCGACCGCCGCCTGACCGTGCGGCGGACCCCGGCCTGCTGACGGGCAGCCCCCAGTACCGTCGACCGCGTGCGCATCCTGTTCACGTTCGTCGGCGGCAGCGGGCACTTCCGCCCCCTCGTGCCCCTCGCGCGGGCGGCGGCCGCCGCCGGGCACACCGTCGCCTTCGCCTGCCCGGGCCGGATGGTGCCCGCGGTCGAGAAGGCCGGCTTTCCCGCGCTGGCCACCAGCCCGCCCGGCGGTGCGCCGCCCGACCGGCTGCCGCTGTCGGCACCCGATCCGCAGCGGGAGGAACGCGACCTGCGGGAACACTTCGCCCGGACCGGCGGGCGTGAGAACACCCCGGTCCTGCTGAAGCTCGCCGGGCAGTGGCGGCCCGACGTCGTGGTCCGCTGCGAGGTGGACTTCGGTGCCGCGCTGGCCGCCGAGCGCCTCGGCCTGCCGTGTGCGGTGGTCCTCGTGCTGGCCGCGGGCGGGTTCCTGCGCCCGGGCGTCGTCGCCGAGCCGCTGCACGAACTGCGTGCCGAGCAGGGGCTGCCCGCCGACCCGCGGCTGCGGATGCTCGCCGGTGACCTCGTGCTCGCCCCGTTCCCGCCGTCCTTCCGCGATCCGCGGTTTCCCGTGCCGGACGGCACTTTCGCCTTCCGGCAGGGCGATCCCCGGCCACCGGCCGAGGGGGAGATCGTGTACTTCACCCTCGGCACGGTGTTCAACACCGAATCCGGCGACCTGTTCTCGCGGGTGCTCGCCGGGCTTCGGAAGCTGTCCGCCCCGGTCGTCGCGACCACGGGTGAGCACATCGACCCCGCCGAGTTCGGCCCCCAGCCGGAGCACGTGCGCATCGAACGGTTCGTGCCGCAGGAGTCGCTGCTGCCGCGGTGTGCCGTCGTGGTGTCGCACGGCGGTTCCGGCAGCGTGCTGGGCGCACTCGCCCACGGCGTGCCGTCGGTGCTGCTGCCGATGGGCGCCGACCAGCCGCACAACGCCCGCCGCTCACTCGACCTGGGCACCGCGCGCCTGCTCGATCCGGTGACCGTGACGCCTGAGGACGTCGAAGCCGCGGTGTCGGCCGTCCTCGCCGACGAGCGCTACCGGCAGGCCGCCGACCGCCTGCGGGAGGAGACCAACGCGCTGCCCGGAGCGGACGCGGCCGTGCCGCTGCTGGAAAAGCTCACCTGACCACGCGCCGGAGCCGCCACCGCGACCGCATAGAGTGATCGGCATGAGCAAGCGCTTAGTGGCTCTCGGCGACTCCTTCACCGAAGGCGTCGGCGACGACGACCCCGGCCGCCCGAACGGTGTGCGGGGCTGGGCCGACCGGGTGGCCGAGGTCCTCGCCACCCGCGAACCGGACTTCCGCTACGCCAACCTCGCCATCCGCGGTCGGCTCCTGGGCCAGGTGCTGTCCGAGCAGCTCGAGCCCGCTCTCGCGATGGACCCCGACCTGGTCACGCTGTACGCGGGCGGCAACGACCTGATGCGCCCCAAGGTGGACATCGACGCGCTGGCCGACAAGTACGACAAGGCCGTCGCCCGGCTCACCGAGACCGGGGCGACCGTGGTGCTGTTCACCGGTGTCGACGGCGTCGAGGACCCGCTGTTCCGGCGGATGCGCGGCCGCACCGCGATCTACAACGAGCACGTGCGTGTCATCGCCGCCCGGCACGGCACGCGGATCGTGGACCTGTGGGCGATGCGGCAGCTGCGCGACCGGCGGCTGTGGTCGGCCGACCGCCTGCACCTCAATGCGCTCGGGCACGCCGAGGTCGCGATCGCCGTGCTCGACGTCCTCCAGGTGCCGCACGAGCTCACCCCGGCCGCGCTCGGCCCGCGCCCGGTCCTGCCGGTGCGGCAGCAGCGCGCGGAGAACCTGCGGTGGACCCGCGAGCACGCGCTGCCGTGGATCGGGCGGCGGCTGCGGGGCGAGTCCTCCGGCGACACGGTCAGCCCCAAGCGTCCGGCCCTGGCCCCCGTGGAGAGCTGACTCGCGCCCGGCGGTCACGGAAAGTTGTTGTCCGCCCGGTCTGGACTTCGCCCGGTCCGTCAGCGAAGGTGGCCCTGCAGAGTGATCCCCGTCACGGGAGGCCACGATGGTGCTCGGACGCAACGAAGCGAACAAGGTCATCGACAGCCAGGCCACCGAACAGCGGACGCAGGTCCGCCGTGCCGCCTTCGCCAGCGCGATCGGCACGACGATCGAGTGGTACGACTTCTTCCTCTACAACACCGCCGCGGCGTTGATCTTCCCCCAGCTGTTCTTCCCCGCGTCGAGCAGCTACGCCGGGGCGATGCAGTCCTTCGCCACCTACGCCGTGGGGTTCGCGGCCCGGCCGGTCGGCGCGGCGATCTTCGGCTACTGGGGTGACCGCATCGGCCGCAAGGCCACGCTGGTGATCACGCTGCTGCTGATGGGCCTGGCGTCGGCGCTCGTCGGCCTGCTGCCCGGTGCCGGGTCGATCGGGATCGCCGCGCCGATCGTCCTGGTGGTGCTGCGGCTGGTCCAGGGCATCGCGATCGGCGGCGAGTGGAGCGGGTCGGTGCTGCTCGCGATGGAGTGGGGCGACCAGCGGCGCCGTGGCCTGCTGGGCAGCTTCGCGCAGATCGGCGTCCCCGTCGGGCTCGTGCTCGGCACCGGCGGCATGACGCTGCTGTCGGCGGTGCTCAGCGACGCCGCGTTCGACTCGTGGGGCTGGCGGATCCCGTTCCTGCTCAGCTTCGTGCTCGTCGGCATCGGGCTGGTGATCCGGCTGCGGATCATGGAGACCCCCATGTTCGCCGCGATCGTGGCCAAGCAGCAGACCTCGCGCAGCCCCGTGGTGGACGCGATCAAGCACCACTGGCGCGAGATCCTGCTCTCGGCGGGCCTGCGGTTCAGCGAGCAGATGCCGTTCTACCTGTTCACCAGCTACGTGCTGGTGTACGTCGTGGCGGAGCACCACTACTCGAGGACGTTCGTGCTCAACGCGGTGCTCGTCGCGGCGGCGCTGGAGCTGGTGACGATCCCGCTGTTCTCGCAGCTGTCCGACCGGATCGGGCGCAAGCGGGTGTACCTGTCCGGCGCGGTGCTGACGGGCCTGCTGGCGTTCCCGTACTTCGCCGTGCTCAAGGCCGGCGGGTACGTGCCGATCTTCCTCATCGTGATCGCGTCGATGATCGGGCACGCCATGCAGTACGGGCCGCAGGCGGCGTTCATCGGCGAGAGCTTCCCGACGCACCTGCGTTACGGCGGCGCCGGGCTGGGCTACCAGCTCGCGTCCGTGTTCGCGGGCGGGCCGGCCCCGCTGCTGGCGACGTGGCTGCTGCAGGTCACGGGCACGCCGTACTCGATCTCGGCGTACATCCTGCTGGCCGTGGTCGTCACGGTCCTGTGCGCGGTGCTGATCACCGACCGTTCGCGGGCCGACATCGCCGACCACGCCACCTACGCCCGCCGGAGCTGACCGGGACTACTCCCGTTCGACCCTGCGCAGCCCGTGTGCCGGTGTCCACCACTCGACGACGAGGACCGTGGCCGCGTCGTCGAGGTGGGTGTGCACGACCTCGGTGATGTCGGTGTGGAAGCGCTCTCCCGCCGGGCCGTCCTTGATGGGCCCGGCGGGGATCGCGCGGCCGGAGATCTTCGCCTCGCCCGGCCAGTCCGCCTCGGCGCCCTGTACCGGGTCGACGGTGGCGCTGTGCAGGGCGAAGCGCGGGTCCCGGTGCAGGTCCGAGCCCTTGCGGGCCTGCGGCATGGAACCGAAGACCAGTTCGCCGTCCTCGAACTCCGCTTCGATGCCGGAGATGCGCGGCGCCCCGTCGGCGCGGATCGTCGCGATCGTCTTGTGCCGGTGCGCGTCGAACAACGCCTGCACGCGCCGCGCGAACTCCGGTACGTCGGCTTCGACGTCTCGCCAGGCCGTCATCACTGCTGGGGGTACTGCGGCGGCTGGGGCGGCTGCTGCGACGGGTACGGGCTGGCCGGCGGCGTCGTGTAGTGCTGGCCGGGCTGCCGCAGCGGCAGCCCCTGCTGCGGCCCGGTCGCCGGGCCCGCCTGCGGCGGCGGAGGCGGCGCCTGCGGGGCGGGTGCCTGCTGCACGGGCGGCTGCGGTGCGGCCTGGGGCGGAGCGGCGGGCGGCGGCGAGTCGACCGGGGCCTCCGGTGCCTGCTGCTCGGACCCGGACATGCTGCCACCCCGGAGCAGGTCCGGCGGCGGGGTGGACGGCGCGGCGCCCAGCGGGCCGGGCACCTCCTGGCGCGCCACCTTCTCCGCCTCACGCACCGCCTCGGCGATCCGGGGGTCGGTGGAGGTGTCGAACCAGCTCGCGACGTCGTCGTCCTCGAGGTTCGGCGGCGCCACGTCCTCGTCGGCGGGCGCCTCGTAGCGGAACACGCCGTCGTCACCGGACTTGCCGAACGCGCGGGCGAAGTTCTCCAGCGCCTTGCCGTAGTCGCTGGGCACGAGCCACACCTTGTTCGCGTCGCCCTGCGCCATCTGCGGCAGCGTCTGCAGGTACTGGTAGGCCAGCACCTCCGGCGTCGGACGGCCGGCCTTCACCGCGGCGAACACCTTCTCGATCGCCTTCGCCTGCCCCTGCGCCTGCAGGTAGCGGGCCGCCCGCTCACCCTGCGCGCGCAGGATGCGGGACTGCCGGTCGGCCTCGGCGGCCATGATCGTGGCCTGCTTCTGGCCCTCCGCCGCGAGGATCTGCGACTGCTTCTGGCCCTCGGCCGTCTTGATCGCGGCCTCCCGCTGGCCCTCGGCGTTGAGGATCATCGCGCGCTTCTCCCGGTCCGCGCGCATCTGCTTCTCCATCGAGTCCTGGATGGACGGTGGCGGGTCGATCGCCTTCAGCTCGACGCGCGCGACGCGGATGCCCCAGCGGCCGGTGGCGTCGTCCAGCACGCCCCGCAGCTGGCTGTTGATCTGGTCGCGCGAGGTCAGCGCCTGCTCCAGCGTCATCCCGCCGACCACGTTGCGCAGCGTCGTGGTGGTCAGCTGCTCGACACCGACGATGTAGTTGGAGATCTCGTACACCGCGGCCCGCGAGTCGGTCACCTGGAAGTAGACGACGGTGTCGATGGAGACCGTCAGGTTGTCCTCGGTGATCACCGGCTGCGGCGGGAACGACACCACCTGCTCACGCAGGTCGATCCGGGCGCGCACCCGGTCGAGGAAGGGCACGAGGAAGTTCAGGCCCGGCGAGGCGACGGTGCGGAAGCGGCCCAGCCGCTCGATCACGGCGGACTGCGCCTGCGGGACCACCATGATCGCCTTCGCGATCGTGACGATCACGAACAGCGCGATGACCGCGACAACGATGATCGCTGCGGTTCCCAAGTTCTCTCCCGATCTCCGGTGGGTTGCTCAAATCTCCGGGGACACCACGGCCGTGGCGCCCGCTATCTGTACCACGGTCACCTTCGTGCCGGGCTCGATCCGCTGACCTTCGGCGACGCTGCGCGCCGACCACACGTCGCCGCCCAGCCGCACCTGCCCGCCCTCGCCGTTGACGGTGGCCACGACGACCCCCGTGGTGCCGATGAGCGCCTCGGGCCCCATCTTGATCTCGGGGGTGTGCAGGAACCGCCGCTTGAGCGCGGGCCTGGCCAGCCACAGTAGCGCGACCGAGGCGACGCCGAACACGATGACGTCGACGACCACGTTGCCGGTGACCAGCGCCGCGCCCGAGGCCAGCAGGGCACCGCCGCCGAGCATGAGCAGCACGAGGTCGCCGGACAGCACCTCGGCGGCCATCAGCGCGATGCCCGCGATCAGCCAGATCAGCGCCGGTGTCATGGGGCTCATCGTGGCAGAAGGCGGCCGGTCGCAGCCACTGAACACGCGAAGCCACCCCGGGTGGACCAGCGGTTCAGCCCTCCGGAGCGGTGACGAAGTCGATCAGCCGCTCGACCGCGCCGAGCAGCGGGGTCTCCAGGTCGCGGAAGCCGGCCACGGCGCCGAGCACGCGCTGCCAGCCCTCGTACGGCTCGCCCCAGCCCAGCTCAGCGCAGACGCCCTCCTTCCACGGCACGCCACGCGGGACCACCGGCCACCGCTCGATGCCGACCGCGGCCGGTTTCACGGCCTGCCAGATGTCCACGTACGGGTGACCGGTGACGAGCACGTGCTCGTCGTGGATCGCCTCCACCAGCCGGGATTCCTTGCTGCCCGCGACGAGGTGGTCGACGAGCACGCCGAGCCGTCGCCGCGGGCCGGTGCCGAACTCCCCGATGCGCTCGGCGAGCACGTCCACCCCGTCGAGCGGTTCCACCACGACGCCCTCGACCCGCAGGTCGTGGCCCCACACGCGTTCGACGAGCTCGGCGTCGTGCTTGCCCTCGACCCAGATCCGGGAGTCACGGGCGGTGCGTGCCCGCAGGCCCTCGACCTTCACCGAGCCGGACGCCGAGATCCTCCTGGCCGGCTGGGCGGGCGCTTTCGGCGGCACGAGCGTCACCGGCTTGCCCTCCAGCAGGAACCCGGCGGGCTCCAGCGGGAACACCCGGTGCCGCCCCTGCCGGTCCTCCAGCACGACGGTGCCTGGTTCGAGCCGCACCACCGCCCCGCAGTAGCCGCTGCGCGGGTCCTCCACGACCAGTCCCGGCTCGGCCGCGACCTCCGGGATCTTCCGCCTGCGCGGCCCGGCGAGGATGTCGTCATACGAATGGGAGCGCACGACCGGGGACGGTAGCGCCGGATTCCTCAGCGCGTCGCGCCGCCACGCCGGGCGGGGAAGAGCAACGCGGTCAGCACGGTGGCGGCCGCGACGAGCCCGGCGGCGACGAGGAAAGCCAGGTGGTAGCCCGCGGTAAGCGCTTCCCGGACGGGCAGGCCGGGCAGCGCGCCGGTGCGCGCGGTGGCCAGCACCGCCAGCGCCGACAACCCGAGCGCGCCCGCGACCTGCTGGGTGGTGTTGAACAGTCCTGACGCCAGGCCGATGTCCTCGGGCCGGGCGTCGCGCATGCCGAGTGCGATGAGAGCGGGCATCGCCAGCCCGAACCCGACTCCCAGCAGCAGCAACGCGGGCAGCAGGTCCGGTGCGTAGTGGCCGCCGGCCGGCACGCGGGCCAGCAGGAGGAGCCCAGCCGTGATCAGCACGAGGCCGGTGAGCAGGACCGTGCGCTCGCCGAAGCGGTTGGTCACGCGGGCGGACACGGCGATCGAGACCACGGCGATGGCGGCGGCGACCGGCACCATCGCCAGGCCGGTCCACTCGGCGGTGTAGCCCAGCACCTGCCGCAGGTGCAGCACGACGAGGAACTGGAAGCCGAACATCGCGGCGATGAGCAGTCCCAGCACGACGTTCGCGCCCGACAGCGTGCGGACGGCGAAGATCCGCAGCGGCAGCAGCGGGCGCATGGCCTTGGCCTCGCGGAACAGGAACGCGGCGAGCAGCGGCACCGCCAGTGCCGCGGCGACGAGGTCGTTCTCGACGATCGCGTACACCCCGAGCATCAGTGCCGCGGTGACGAGCAGCGCGCCGAGCACGTCCGCGCCGTCGCGCAGGCCCGTGCCGCGGTCGCGGTCGAGCAGGCGCAGCGCGGCCAGGCCCGCCACGAGCCCGATCGGCAGGTTGATCAGGAAGATCCAGTGCCAGCTCGCGGCCTCGGTGAGCACCCCGCCCGCGACGGCGCCGGTCGAGCCGCCCGCGGCCTGCACGAAGCTGAACGCGCCGATCGCCTTGGCCCGCTCCCGCAGGTCGGGGAACAGGGCGACGATCATGCTCAGCGCGACGGCAGACGAGGCGGCGCCGCCGATCCCCTGCAGGAACCGGGCGGCGACGAGGATCCCGGCGTGCCACGCGAGGCCGCACAGCAGCGACGCGACGGTGAACATCGCGAGCCCGGCGAGGAACACCCGGCGCCGGCCCACCAGATCGCCGAGGCGGCCGCTGAGCAGCAGCAGCCCGCCGAACGCGATGAGGTAGGCGTTGATCACCCAGGCCAGCCCGGCCTGCCCGAAGCCGAGGTCGGCGCCGATCGAGGGCAACGCCACGTTCACGATCGTCTGGTCGAGCACGATCATCAGCGTCTGCGCGCACAACACGGCCAGCGCGAGCCAGCGGCGGCGAGCTGTGGCGGGCACGGTTTCCAGCACCTGACCTCCAAAGGGGCACGATTTGTAACAGGCTCATCGTGCGGCGGCCGGTGAGAGCGCGGAAGAAGGCAGTTTCGTGTTCCGCTGGCACATGGAGGTAACCGTCCAGGTCAGCCGCGCGGGCTCCGGGAGAGTTTTCCGGCGGGGCTTGGCTGCGGGTAGTTTCAGGGCATGGCCGACACCGCGCAGCTGACCGAAGCCTGCCCGATCGCCGAGGTGCTGGACCACGTCGCGGGCAAGTGGAGCATCGGGGTGCTCGTGGCCGCGGCGCACGGTCCCGTGCGGTTCACGGAGCTGGAGCGCGAGGTGGCCGGCATCAGCAGGCGGATGCTGACGCTGACGCTGCGCAAACTCGAACGCGACGGGCTGCTCGTGCGCACGGTGTACCCGACGGTGCCGCCGAAGGTCGAGTACTCGCTCACCGACATGGCGCGCGAGCTGTACACGTCGCTGACCGGCCTGCTCGGCTGGGCCGAACGGCACCGCGGCGACATCGCCCGCGCCCGCGCCGCCTACGACGCTGCGGGATAGCGCTCGCCCGCAGCGGGCGCTCAGGTGAGGGACGCCGAGAGTGCGAGCAGGGAGTCGGTGAACGCGCTGCGCCCCTGCCGCCGCAGCGGGCCGAGCGCGGCCAGCACGGCGATCGCCCGCGCCCACGCCTGGACGCGGCCGGGGTCGAAGGAAGGCAGCGCGGCGACCGCGTCGTCGAGGTCCCGGCCGGGCAGCAGCACCCAGTCCACGGTGTCGAACGCCGGGTCCCCGGCGCACGGCCGGGGGTCGATCACCACGGGCCCGTCGGCGCCGGCGAGGACGTTGGCGGGGTGCAGATCGCCGTGCAGCAGGGCGTTCCCGTCGTCGGCGGCCAAGGCCAGTGACGCGGCGAGGGAGGCCTCCATCAGCTCGGCGGGGACGCGGCCTTCGGCGTGGGGCGCGGCCAGCGCGAACATCTGCCGCACCCGGTCGGTCAGCGACGGGATGCCGGGCGGCGCGGGCACGGCGTGCAGGCGCGGGAGCAGGTCGTCGATCTCCTCGGGCCGCCAGCCGCGTTCGGACAGCGGGGTGCCGGGCTCGATCCCGGCGAGCAGGAGCGCCCCTTCCGCCACGTCGGCGTTGACCACGTCGACGACCTGCGGGCAGTCCGCCCACGCACGCAGCGCCGTGGCCTCGGTCCGGGTGATTTCCGTGTCGGGGCACAGCTTGAGCACCACCAACGCGCCGTCCCGGGTGCGGCATCGCAGCGTGCGGCCGGTGTTGCCGGACAGCGCGGCCTCGACCGTGAGACCCCAGCGGCGGGCCAGCCGCGCGACTCGCGCGGGCAGCTCGTCGCACCACGCGGCGGCTTCCGGGCCGAACCGGGTCAGCAGCCGCGCGCGGGCGGCGTCGTCCAGGATCAGAACAGGGGCCAAGGGATCGCCCGCCAGTCGTCCCCCGGCTCGGGGAACACCCCGGCGGCCAGCAACGCCTCGGCGCGTTCGGCGATCGCGCTGATCTCCAGTCCGGTCAGGTGCTGCGACAGCTCCTCGCCCAGCGGGCCGTAGATCTTCTCCGGCAGCGCGCGCAGCTTCTCCACCGCGTCCTCGGGCAGGCGCTCCCCGATCCAGCCCCACAGCACGGTCCGCAGCTTCGGCTCGGCGTGCAGGCAGATGCCGTGGTCCACGCCGTAGACCCGGCCGTCGGCGCCCGCGAGCACGTGCCCGCCCTTGCGGTCGGTGTTGTTGGCGACGATGTCGAGCACCGCGAGGTCGCGGACACCGGGGTGGTCGGCGTGCGCGAGGACCGCCGGGTCGCCGAGCCGGTCGTGGGCGTGCAGCACGGTCCGCCAGCCGGGCGGCACGTCCTCCGGGGCACGCACGTCGATCAGCTCGTCGTCACCGGTCTCGATCCACAGCTGCACCATGCCGGAGCCGAACGGCCCGTCCCGCAGCACGGTCGGCGGGATCAGGCCCAGCCCCGAGGCGTCCGAGAGCAGGAACGTGGCGACCTCGCGCCCGGCGAGCGTGCCGTCGGGGAAGTCCCACAGCGGGCGTTCACCCGACACCGGCTTGTACACCGCGTTGGCGGTCATGCCGTCCAGCTCCACCGAGCAGAACAGCGTGACGTTCGAGGCGTCCACCAGCCGGCCCTCCACCTCGAGCCGCCCGTGGGACAACAGGAGCCTGACGGCCGGATCGGCCGGGCTGAGGGACTCGGCCACGCGCTATTCCTCGGCCAGGTCGGTCTCGCGGCGGTAGCCGTTCTGCCGCGGGCAGATGTGGCCCGCCGGGTCGAGCGGCTCCCCGCACAGCGGGCACGGCTTGCGCCCGGCGTTGACCACGCGGTCGGCGCGTTCGGCGAAGGCGCGGGCGGCGGCGGGCGTGAGGAACACCCGCACCGCGTCCGGGCCCTCCTCGGTGTCGTCGAGCACCACCGTCTCGTCGACCTCGCCCTCGGTGATGGCGAGCAGCTCGACGACGACGGCCTTGCTCTCGGCGTCCCAGCCCAGCCCCATCGTGCCGACGCGGAACTCCTCCTCGACGGGCACGCTGAGCGGTTCGACGTCGACGAGGTCCTCGGGGACGGTCTCGGGCACGTCGGCGCCGAAGCGGCTGGCGACCTCTTCCAGCAGCGAGCCGAGGCGCTCGGCGAGCACCGCGACCTGCTGCTTCTCGATGGTCACGCTGATGGTGCGGACGTCCTCGGACGCCTGCAGGTAGAAAGTGCGGTCGCCAGGTTCCCCGACGGTTCCTGCGACGAACCGGTCGGGCTGGCGGAAGACGTGGATTACACGAGCCATGGCACCTCCGACCCTAGGCCACCGTTGCATGATCGGCATCCGCCGCCCCTGCCGAAGCGCAGTGGAGCCGGTCACGTCCGGCGCCGACTAAAGTGCAGCGGTGCCCCGAACCTCACCGTACGGAACCTGGACCTCACCGATCAGCGCCGCCGACGTCGCCGCCGCGGGTGGCGGCGCGCAGTGGCTCGACGCCGTGGACGGCGAGCTGTGGTGGGCCGAGGCCAGGCCGGCGGAGGGCGGCAGGCTGGCGGTCGTGCGCGCGGACGGCACCGAGGTGCTGCCCGCGCCGTGGAACGCCCGCAACAGGCTGCACGAATACGGCGGGCGCCCGTGGGTGGCGATCGGCCGTTCCCTGTACTTCACGCACTGGGACGACCAGCGGGTGTACGTGCGTGATCTGGACACCGGGGACGTGACGCCCGTTTCGCCGGAACCGCCTGTGCCCCAAGGCGTCCGCTACGGCGATCTGCGGCGTGGTCGCGACGGCGAGGTGTGGGCCGTCCGCGAGACGAGCACCGGGCCGCGGCGCACCGACGTCGAACGCGACCTCGTCGCGTTCGCGGGAAGCGAACTGCGCTCGCTCGCCGCCTCGCACCGGTTCCTCACCGCGCCCCAGCTGTCCCCGGACGGCCGGCACGCGGCGTGGCTCGGCTGGAACCACCCCGCGATGCCGTGGGACGAAACGGAACTGTGCGTCGCGGAGGTGCGTCCGGGCGGCGCGTTCGGGCCGCACCGCGTGCTCGCCGGGGGCGCCGGCGTCTCGGTGTGCCAGCTGGAGTGGGAGTCGCCGGAGACGCTGCTCGCGCTGGCCGATCCGGACGGCTGGTGGAACCTGCACCGCGTCGGGCTCGACGGTGCGCTGACCAAGCTGGCGCCGGTCGAGCAGGAGCTCGGCGGTGCACTGTGGAAGGTCGGCTCGCGCTGGTTCACGCCGTTGGGCGGCGGGCGGCACGCCGTGCTCAGCTCGGGCCGTCTCGCGGTGCTCGACGAGCACGCGCGCACCGTCACGCCGGTGGTGCCGGAGCTGACCGAGTGGGCGCCCGCGCTCGCCGCGTTCGACGGCGGGGTCGCGGGGATCGCGGCAGGGGCGGACCGGGAAAGCGCGGTCGTGCGCGTCGATCTCGGCACGGGCACGGCGACGCCGGTCGTGTCCTCGGCCGAGCCGCCGCCCGCGGCGTACCTGCCGGTGCCGGTGGAGCGGGTCTTCACCGGTCCGGACGGCGAGCGGATCCCGGCGTACGTCTACCCGCCCGCCAACGCCGACTTCACCGCGCCGGACGGGGAGCTGCCGCCGTTCCTGGTCCACGTGCACGGCGGGCCGACCGGCCGCAACTACCCGGTGCTGGACCTGGACTTCGCCTACTTCACCAGCCGCGGCATCGGGGTCGTCGCGGTGAACTACGGCGGCTCGACCGGTTACGGCCGCGCCTACCGCGAGCGGCTGCGCGAGCAGTGGGGCGTCGTCGACGTCCGCGACTGCGTGACCGTGGCGCGGGCGCTGGTCGCCGAGGGCGTCGCCGACCCGGCACGGCTGGCGATCCGGGGCGGCAGCGCGGGCGGGTTCACGTCGGCGGCCGCGATGACCACCGAACGCACCTTCGCGGCGGGCACGATCAAGTACCCCATCCTCGACCTGGCGGGCTGGACCGGCGACGGCGGCGAGACGCACGACTTCGAGTCCCGGTACCTCGACGGCCTCATCGGGCCGTTGGACACCGCGCGGCAGCGCTACGCCGAGCGCTCCCCGCTCACCCACGCCGCCGCGCTCACCGGCCCGGTGTTGTTCCTGCAGGGCCTCGACGACCAGATCTGCCCGCCCGACCAGGCCGACCGGTTCGTCAAGGCGTTGCGCGGCACCGGGATCCCGCACGCGTACCTGACGTTCGAGGGTGAGCAGCACGGCTTCCGCAGGGCCGAGACCATGATCACCGCGCTGGAGGCGGAGCTGTCGTTCTACGGGCAGGTGTTCGGGTTCGACACCCCGGGCGTGCCGCGGCTGGAGCTCCAGCGGTGAGCACGGTCGCGCTCGTCACCCCGGCCGGGCCGGTCGCGCCGGAGCTGCTGGACGCGGCGACGGCCGAACTGGAGTCGTGGGGGCTGACGGTGAAACGCTTCGCCACCGCGGGGAACCGGCACCCGTCGCTGCGCTACCTCGCCGACACCGACGAACAACGCGCCGCGGACTTCCAGGCGGCCTGGCTGGAACCCACCGTGTCCGTCGTGATCGCCGCCCGCGGCGGCTACGGCACGCAGCGCATGCTGGACCTGCTCGACTGGGACGCGCTGCGCGCCGCCGGGCCGAAGCTCTTCGCCGGCAGCAGCGACGTCACCGCCCTGCACGACGCGATCGCCACCCACCTCGGGCTGCCGACCCTGTTCTCCCCCATGCCCGCGGGAACGTTCTGGGACGCACCCGCCGCCGCGGGGCTGCGCGCAGCGTTGTCCGAGCCCTCGCGCCCGGTGGTCGTGCGGGGAACGGCGGTCGTGCCGGGCACGGCCCGGGGCGTCACGACGGGCGGGAACCTGAGCCTGCTCGCCGCGGGCGTCGGGACGCCGGAGCACCGGCGGCCGGCCGGGGCGATCGCGTTGCTGGAGGACGTGTCCGAGGCGCCGTACCGGATCGACCGGATGCTCACGCAGTTGCTGCGCGCCGGCTGGTTCGACGCGGTCACCGGCATCGTGCTGGGCTCGTGGACCGACTGCGGGAACCCGGAGGAGGTGCTGCTCGACCGGCTGGCGCCGCTGGGCGTGCCGATCCTGAGCGGTGCCGCGTTCGGGCACCTGCCCGGCGCGGCGACCGTGCCACTGGGTGTTCCGGCCACCCTCGAAGCGGGCACCCTGACCGTCGATGGACGCTGAAACCCGGTTCGCCGCCGCCCGCGTCGCGCGGCTCGCCACCGCCGACGCGGCCGGGGTGCCGCACCTGGTGCCGGTCACCTTCGCGCTGGACGCGGGCGAGATCGTGTTCGCGGTGGACCACAAACCCAAGCGCAGCACCGATCTCAAGCGGCTGCGCAACATCGCCGCCAACCCCGCGGTGAGCTTCCTCGCCGACGGCTACGACGAGGACTGGACGCGCCTGTGGTGGGTCCGCGCCGATGGCCACGCCCGCGTCCTCGACGCCGACCCGGCGGCCGTCGCCGCCCTGCGCGCGAAGTACCCGCAGTACCGCGACCACCCACCGGAAGGGCCGGTGGTGCGGACGACGGTCAGCGCGTGGCGGAGCTGGGCGTCAGGCTGAGACCCCGCCGCCCTCGGCCACCGACCCGGCCGCGGGGCGGCGCCACGCCCCGATCAGGCCCAGCGGGTCCGGGCGCAGCAGCGACGCGGCCGCGTACACGCCCAGCGCGATCGTCACCACGACGAACCACCAGTCGTACAGCGCCTGCTCGCCCGTCGGGTAGTACGCCATCACCAGGAACACCGCGACCCCGACGACGACCGCGAGGTGCCTGCGGCGCCACGGGAACGCGGCGGCGACCACGAAGCCCCACGTGAGGTACCAGGGCAGGGTCGGCGGGGCGAGGATCGCGGTGGCCAGCAGCGTCATGGCCATCCGGAAGATCGCCTCGTTGCCGCCGAACCGCGAGCGCCACCACTGCCGCACCGCGAACACGGCGAGCGTGAGCATCGCCAGCGCACGGGCCACGGTGACGAACGGCGACTCGGGCACGTTGATCACCAGGTGCACCAGGGTGTAGGCGATCTGGCCGAGGCCGGTCGGGAAGTTCACCCAGTTCGTCACCAGCGTCGGCGCCTGCAGGCCGGTCACCCAGCCGAGGTTGAACGAGCCGAGCGACACCCAGGTGCCCAGCACGAACACGACGGCGAAGATCCCGACCGACGCGGCACCGGCCTTGAGGAAGTTGCGCACGCGGCTCTCACCGGACAGGTGGTTGGCCCACACCCACACCAGGAACGGCAGCGCGACCGCCGCCGTGGGCTTGATGAGCATGCCCAGCGTGACGAGCGCGATCGCCAGCGCGTGCTTGCGTTCCAGCGCGGCGAGCACGCCGATGGTGAGGAAGCCGAGCATCAGCAGGTCGTTGTGCGGGCCGCCGACGAGGTGGATCACCGTCATCGGGCTGGCCACGGCGAGCCACATCGTGATCGGCAGCTTGCCGCCGAGGTGGCGCACGAGCCGGGGCAGCGCCCACAGCATCGCGCCGAGGCCCAGCAGCAGCACCAGCCGCGTCACGATCACACCGGCGATGACGTTGTCCCCGGTGAGGGCGACGACCCCCTTGGCGACGAGCAGGAACAGCGGGCCGTAGGGCGCCGGAGTGGTCTGCCACACCGGGTGCACGTTCTGCACGACGTTGGGCAGCGTCTCCAGCTCCGCGGGGCCGTGCGCGTACGGGTCGAGCCCGTGCAGCAGCTGCGCGCCCTGGCCGAGGTAGGAGAACACGTCCCGGGTGAACAGCGGCGGCGAGATGATCAGCGGCGCCATCCAGCACGCGGCCGCGATCACGATGGGGCGGCTGCCGATCCGCCCGGCGAGCATGTAGCGGCCCAGCCGCACCCACGCCCACACCACGAGCCCGAACCCGGCGTAGAGCACCGCGTTGGCGAGCATCCGGCCGTGTCCGTAGCGGACCCACGACAGCGGGCCCGTGCCGATCACCGGGTCGCGGATGAGCACACCGCCCGCGCCGAGCGCGCCGAGCAGCAGCAGGACGCTGCCGATCGTGCCCATCGAGATGGTGCGGTACGGGAACCGGGAGGGCACCCGCGCACGCGCCGTCCCCGGGTGCGCCTGCGGCGCCCCGGCGTCGGAGTCCAGTGCCGGGACCTGCGCCGCGGGATCAGTAGTGGTCGCCATTTCGTCTGAGGAGACTACACACCGCGCGCGGGCGGATTCGCGGCGGCGGCGGATTGCACGCCTCCCGGCAGCGCCGCGAGCAGTGACCGCGTGTAGTCGTGCTGGGGCGCCAGCAGAACCTCCTCGACGGTGCCCACCTCCACCAGCCGCCCGCGGTACATCACCGCGACCCGGTCGGCGATGTTCCACGCCAGTCCGAGGTCGTGGGTGATCACCAGGCCCGCGAGGCCCAGTTCCCGGCGCAGCCGCAGCAACAGCCCCAGGATCTCCCCGCGCACGGAGGCGTCGAGGGACGCGACGGGTTCGTCGGCGACCAGCACGCTGGGTTCGAGTGCGAGCGCCCCGGCGATCACGACCCGTTGCCGCTGCCCGCCGGACAGCTCGTGCGGCAGGCGGGACAGGAACTGCTCGGCCGGGCGCAGTTCCGCGGCCTCCAGGGCCTCGACGACGCGTTGTCGTTCGTCGCCGGGCAGCCCGTGGATGCGTGGTCCCTCCGCGACGGCCTCGTACACCGTGTGCCCGGGGTTGAGCGCGCTCGCCGGGTCCTGCAGGACCAACTGGACCTGCCGCCGGTACGCCTTGAGCCCGCGTTCGGTCAGCGGGGAGCCCCGGTACAGCACCTGACCCGCGGTCGGCTTCTGCAGCCCCAGCAGTGTCCGGGCGAGGGTGGTCTTGCCGGAGCCCGACTGCCCCACGAGCGCGACGATCTCGCCCGCCCGCACCTGGAGGTCCACCCCCGCCACCGCGGCGATGTCCCCGTACGACACCCGCAGGTCCCGTGCCTCGAGCAGCACGTCCTGCTCGGGCCTGGTCTCCGGTTCGGGCGGCAGCGGGCTGCTCGTCGCGGGTGCGAAGCGTGAGGCGGGATCGCCGACGGTCGGGAACGCCGCGGCGAGTGCGCGGGTGTGCTCGTGCCGGGGCGTGGCCATCAGTTCCTTGCCGGGGCCCTCCTCGACCAGTTCGCCGCGGTACATCACGGCGATGCGGGCGCACGTGGCGGCGAGCACGGACAGGTCGTGGCTGATCATGATCAGCCCCAGCCGCTGCTCGGCGACCAGCTTGCTGAGCAGCTGGAGCACCTGCGCCTGCACGATGACGTCCAGCGCGGTGGTCGGCTCGTCGGCGATGATCAGCCGGGGGCGGCAGGCGAGCGCCATCGCGATCATGACGCGCTGCTTCTGCCCACCGGACAGCTCGTGGGGATAAGCCCCCGCGCGCGACGCGGGCAGGTCGACCTGCTCCAGCAGTTCCGCGACGCGGGCCTTGACTTCGGCGTCGCCCGGCGGTTTCTCCGCGTGCAGGCGGATCGGCTCGGCGATCTGGGTGCCGATGCTGCGCACGGGGTTGAGCGCGTGCATCGCGCCCTGGAACACGATCGAGGCCTCGGACCAGCGCACCGCGCGCAGCCTGCCCCAGCGCATCGCCGTGACGTCCTCGCCGTCGAGCAGGATCTCCCCCGACACGCGCGCGGACTTCGGCAGCAGCCGCAGCACGCCCATCGCGACGGTGGACTTGCCCGAGCCCGACTCCCCCGCCACGCCCAGCGTGTCGCCGGGTTCCAGGCGCAGGTTCACGTCCCGCACCGCCTCGACCTCCCCGCCCGCGGTGCGGTAGGTGATGCCCAGGTTCTTCAGCTCCAGCAAGGGACTCACGAGCGGCGTCCCTTCAGGCGCGGGTTCACGACGGTCTCCAGCGCGCGGCCGACGAGGGTGAAGCACAGCACGATCACCACGATGGCGAGCCCCGGCGGCAGCAGGTACCACCAGGCGCCGCCGGTGACCGCGCCCGAGGACAGCGCCCGCTGCAGCATCGAGCCCCACGACACCGCGGTCGGGTCCCCGAGGCCGAGGAAGGACAGCGTGGACTCCGCGATGATCGAGTTGCCGACCACCAGCGTGGTGTTGGCCAGCACCAGTGGCAGGACGCCGGGCACGACGTGCTTGCCGATGACGTGCAGGTGCCCGCCGCCCAGTGCCCTGGCGCGCTCGATATAGGGGCGGCTTTCGATGGTCAGCGTCTGCGCCCGCACGAGCCGCGCGGTCGTGGGCCACGACGTGACGCCGACGGCGAGGATGATCGTCGCGATGCCCTGCGGCAGCACCGTGGACAGCGCGATCGCCAGCACCAGCGAGGGCAGCACGAGGAAGAAGTCGGTGAACCGCAGCAGCACCGCGGCCACCCACCGGCCGAAGTGCCCGGCCGCGATCCCCACCACCGTGCCGATGAGCACCGACAGCAGCGTCGCGGCGAACCCGACGAGCAGCGACACCCGTGCGCCCCACAGGGTCAGCACGAGCACCGAACGGCCGTCGATGTCGGTGCCCAGCGGGAACTCCGTGCTCGGGGCCTGCAGCGGGCGGCCCGGCGCGTTGGTGACGTCCAGCTGCGCGGGGTCGGTGAGCACGGGCGCGAGCAGCGCGAGCACGACGATGGCCACCAGCACGGCCAGGCCGGCCAGCCCACCGCGGTTCGCGGCGAACTCGCGCCACACGCGCGCGGCGGCCGAACGCCGCCGCTGCCACACGATCGCCGCGGTCACCGGGCACGCACCCGCGGGTCGAGCACCCGGTAGAGCACCTCGGCGAGCAGGTTCATCACGATGACCGATCCGGCCAGCACCAGGAAGACTCCTTGCAGCAGCGGGAGATCCGGCACCCGCAGCGCCTCGAACGTCAGCAGCCCGAGGCCGGGCCACGAGAACACGGTCTCCACGGTCACGGTGCCCGACACCACCATCCCGAACTGGAGGAACACCAGCGTCACCATCGGCAGCATGGCGTTGGGCACCGCGTGACGGCGGCGCACCAGGTCGTCCCGCAGTCCCTTCGCGCGGGCGGTGGTGAGGTACTCGGCGTCCATCTCGCCGAGCAGCGACGAGCGCATGACGAGCATGTACTGCGCGTACTGGACGAGCAGCAGCGTGACGCACGGCAGCACCAGGTGGTAGGCGATCGTGCCGGTCTGGGCGAAGAAGCCGGGCCCGGCGTCGGGTGAGCGCATGCCCCCGCTGGGGAACAGCCCGCGCGTGGCGATGAGCAGCAGCAGGCCGAGCCAGAACTGCGGCACCGACCACAACGTCAGCGCGACCCCGGTGTGTGCGCGGTCGAAGGCGCTGCCCCGCCGCCACGCGGCACGCACGCCCAGCCACATGCCCAGCGCCACCGCCAGCACCGTGGCGGTGCCGACGAGCAGCAGCGTGGGCAGGAACCGTTCCGCGATGAGGTCGGCGACCGGGCGGTTGTAGCCGAACGAGGTGCCGAGGTCGCCGTGCAGCAGCCCCCACACGTAGTCGCCGAACTGCTGGTACAGCGGCTTGTCCACGCCGAGCCGGGCCCGCAGCTGCGCGAGCTGCTCCGGGCTGGTCGGGCGGTCCTTCGTCAGCGTGGACACCGGGTCGCCGGGGATCATCCGGAACAGCAGGAACCCCAGTGCCGCCACCAGCACGAGGCTCGCGACGGCCGCGCCGGCCTTGCCCAGCAGGAACCGGGCGGTCCCGGTGCCGCCCCGCCGCTCGCCGGGATCGGTCAGCTCGGGGCCGGCCAGTACTTCGGTCACGGCGCTACTCCTGGTCGTCGGCGGACTTGCGCCGGCGCGAGGCCGTCACACCACCGATCACCACGACGACCACGACCGCGGCGCCGATCCCGATCCACGCCCCGGCGGGCAGGCCGCCGCCCCCGCCGCCGCCCTCGGCGGGCACGGCACCGTAGAAGCTCCAGTAGCCGCTCTGCTCCATGATGTTGCCGGTGTTCGCGGGCTGCTTCGGGAAGCTGGTGAACCGGTCGGCGCGGTAGGCCTCGAGCGGGTTGTCGTAGTCGAGGACGAGGCTGGGCACCTGGTCGTAGTAGCGGGCCTGCGCCTGCTTGACCAGGTCGGCGCGTTTGGTCTGGTCCAGTTCGGTGCTCTCCCGCTGGTAGAGCGAGTCGAACTCGGCGTCGCAGAACAGCGAGGCGCTACTGCTGCTGCCCGAGGTCGCGGGCAGCGCGGCACACGTCTGCTTGCTGAGCACGTAGTCCGGGTCGGGGCTGGTGCCCCAGCCGGAGAACGCGAGGTCGTAGTCGCCGTTGTCGGTGCGGTCCTGCACCTCGTTGTCCGACACCAGCTGCTTGGTGACCTTGATGCCGATCCCGCCCAGCCAGCTCACGATGTAGTCGGACCCGCGCTGCGCGAAGTCCTCGCTGGCGCGGCCCAGCAGCCGCAGCTCCAGCGGCTTGCCATCGGGGCCGACGCGCGTGCCGCCGGGGCCGGTCCGGTACCCGGCCGCGTCGAGCGCGGCCGCCGCGGCGGCCTGGTCGAACTTGTAACGCTGGTTCGGCGCGGGTTCCCAGTGGTAGAGCGGGAAAGCGGCCGGCACGAGGCCGCCGCCGAGCTGGCCGTAGCCGCCCAGCACCTTGTCGATGAGGGTCTGCGGGTCGATGGCCTGCGCGATCGCCTTGCGCACCCGCACGTCCTTGAGCGCCGCGTTGCCGTCACCGATGGGCTGGTGCGCGGCGTTCTGCGCGCCGGGGTTGATCAGCAGTTCGCGGTAGCGGCGGCCGGTGGCCTGGTTGACCGCGATGCCGGACTCGTGCTTGAGCTGGTCGAACTGGGTCGCGGTGAGCCGGTTGACCAGGTCGACCTCGTCGTTGCGCAGCGCGTTGACCGCCGCGTCGGCGTTCTTGTAGCTGATGAACTGCAGCTCGTCGTACTTCGCCTTGCCCCGCCAGTAATCCGGGTTGGCCTTCAGCCGCACCAGCTCGTTCGGCCGGTACTCGGTGATCAGGAACGGGCCGTCCCCGACGCCCACGACCGGCACCGAGTCGGTCTTGGCGTCGTTCATGTCGCCGATGCCCGCCCACACGTGCTCCGGCACGATCGGCACGTCGATGGCCGTCATGCTGGCCTGCGGCGCCTTCGTGCGGATGACCAGCGTGTGGTCGTCCGGCGCGGTCACGCTGGCGAAGTTCTCGACGTAGGTGCCGTTGGCCTCCTGCGCCTTCTCGTCGGTCATGATCCGGTTGAAGGTGAAGGCCGCGTCCTTCGCGGTCACCGGCTGCCCGTCGGACCACTTGAGGCCCTGGCGGATCTGGTAGGTCCAGGTCAGCTTGTCGTCGGAGGTGGTCCACGACGTGGCCAGTCCGGGGCTGGGCGTGTTGTCCTCGGCCGAGGGCAGCGTGAGGAACTCCCACGTCATCCGGCCGATCATGGTGCTGGAGGCGAACGAGGCGAGGAACGGGTTCAGGTGGTCGATCTCCTGCACCAGCGCCACCCGCAGCACCTTGCCGCTCTGCTGCGCCTGCGCCGCGGGCGCGAACGGGCCCGCCACGAGTACCGCCGCGAGCACCGCCGCGCCGGCCCGGAAGCGCGTGAACATGGACGACCGCACCTGGTTTCCGCCTCTCCGTACATTCCCCGAGGCGGAAAAGTAACCACATGCGCGTCTATCCGCGCAATATCTCCCCAACACTCTGCGTGCTGGATCGTGACTAACCCGGCGACACGGCGACACCCTCCGGCTGGCTGCCGACCGGCACGGTCGCGGTGACCGACGTGGACCGCACGTCGAGGACGGACATCGCGTCCGATCCCGTGTTGGTCACGTACACGTAGCTGTTGTCCGGTGCGGCCGCGATGCCCTCGGGCTTGTCACCGACGGGGATGGTCGAGGCGACGCTGGTGGCACCGGACGGCAGCTGGGAGACGGTGTCGGAGCCGCTGTTGGTGACGTACACGGTGCCGCCGCCGGTGCTGGCGACGCCGATCGGTGCGTCCCCGACCGGCACGGTCGCGGTCACCAGGCCGGTGAGGACGTTGATGATCGAGACCGTGTCGCTGCCGGTGTTCGCGACGTACGCGCGGCCTCGCGGCGTGATGGCGATCCCCGCCGGGAACCGGCCGACCGGGATGGTGCCGGTGACGCGGTCGGTGCCGGTGTTGAGCACGGTGACCGAGTCGGCGCCGTTGGCGGTGACGAGCAGGCTGCGGCCGTCGGGGCTGAGCGCGGGGGTGTGCGGGAACCGGCCGACGGGCACGGTCGCGATCGGGGCGTTGCTGGCCGCGTCGATCACGGTCACGGTGCTGTCGCTGAAATTGGCCACGTAGACCCGGGACGGGCTCGCGGCGACGCCGAAGGGGTGCGAGCCGACCGGCACCGTCGCGAGCACGCGGTGGGTGTTGGCGTCGACCACGGAAAGCGTGTTCGACAGTTCGTTCGCGACGTAGACCCGGTCGCCGTTGGGCGACACGGCCACCCCGACGGGCGCGGCCTGCACGGGGACGTCGGCCAGCAGCTGCGTGGTGCGGGTGTCGTAGACCGTGACGTTGCGGGAGCCGGTGTTGGCGACGAACACCTTGATGCGGGGCGGGTAGGCCAGCGCCGGCACGGTGCCCACCACCAGGCCGGCCGCGAGCAGGATCGCCGAGCAGGCGAGCGAAACGGTCCGTGGCCACCTGGACAACTGTTGTCTCCATTCTCGAAAATCTTTTCACTGAGCGCCGGAGCCGACGCACCGAATGTAGGTGCGTGATTTCGCACGCGCAGGCTCTGGTACCCGGATGAGTCCAGCGCCACCCTTCCTACCGGGTGAAATGTCGCCGACGAGTGTCCACTGTGGCTGATCGACTACGAAAGAGAATCACATTCCGAGCGGACGCGAACCCTTTTTAAGGAAACGGTTTCGCGGTTTTCCGGGCCCGGACACGACGATGCCCCGGCCGCGAGGGCCGGGGCATCGTCGGAGGAAGGGGACTCAGCGGTGGGTGGCGCGGCGCTGCCGCGGCGGCAGTGCCGGCGCGTAGTCGAACGCCAGCACCGCCTGCGGGTTGAGCTGGTGGCCGAGGAAGGTCCGCAGCTCCGGCCGTGCCTTCTGCACCTCGTCCGGCCGCAGCAACACGGCCGTGCGCGCGCCCTGGACGCACCCGGTCAGCAGCACGCGCTGCAGCGCGCGGCCCGCCTGCACCTGCCCGCGCAGGCTGTCGGTGTAGGAACTGAGCACCGCCACCAGGCCGGCCGGGCCGGCGGCGGCACCGGGCAGCCAGCCCGCGTCGCTCAGCACACCCCGCAGCGCGGTGACCTCACCGGGCGGTTCGAGCAGCAGGAGGTCGGCCTCCTCGCGTTCGGCGGCGCGCACGAGCGTCTGCCGCACCGCGGCGGGTACCGGGCCCGCGCCGTCCCCGCGGGGCGGCGCCGACACGGCGGGGATGGCCCGCGCCAGCGCCCGTTCCTGGGGGCTCGGCAGGCAGCGGGCGCGGATCGACACGGTCGCCAGCAGTTCTGGCCGGGTCCGGTCGGGCAGCAGGTCCACGGTCGCCGCGTGCCCCGCGGCCCGCAGGGCCAGCTGCACGTTCAGCACGCTCCCGCCACAGGCGGCGAGCGCCTCGCGGTCACCGTCCTCGAGTTCCACGTCGATGCGGCCGGGCCCGGGCAGCAGGCGGCACGGGTGCGCCGGGTCCGCGAAGGACACCAGGTTCGCGGCCGCCAGCGCCGAGGCCAGGTAGTCCGGTTCCGACAGGGTCTTCGTCATCGGAAAGCTCCAAGCTGAGGGATTCCTCGAAACCATCGCGCTCGTCGACGGCGGCGTGGAAGAGCACGGCGTCCCCGCCTACGGGGTCTTTTGTACTCTCTCCCTCCTCGGGCTCATGTCAATAGGGGTTCACCCGGTTCACGTACGCCGGGGCCACTTTTTCGCTGTCCCCGCGGGGATAGGAGATGCGCCCGGGGTCGCCGTCGGAGGTGTAGCGCGAGCCGGGGTCGGCCGCCAGCTTGTCGAGCCAGACCGTGGAGCCGTATTCCGCCTCCTTCCCGGTGGCGGCCTGCGAGCGGATGCGCGGGATCTGCAGCGGGTCGAACTTCGCCGAGTACGGCGAGCGGGACGGGTTGGCACCGACGAGGAACGCGCCGCGGTAGTCGTAGCCGGGTCCCTTGAGCGCCAGGTCCTGCTGCCGCGGGTGGATGCCGAACGGCAGCGCGATCGTCGTGGGGTTCGCACCGGGCGCGGCGGCGCGGATTTCCTTGTCGTTCCCGGCGATCTCCTCGGTGGCCGCGTCCGCGGACTCCTGCCGCAGGTTGGCGTGGGTCAGCGTGTGGTTGCCGATGTCGAACCCGTGCGCCAGCAGCCACGGCAGCGTCCGGTGGCCGCCGGGATCGCCGAACGGGGTCTGGTTGACGTACAGGGTCGCCACCGGGCGGAACCCGGGGTGGGCGCGGGCGACGTCGAGCAGGATGCCCACGGCCGTCTGCGGTGCGGGGTTTCCGTCCGCGCCCAGTGCGAACTGGCTCGGATCGCCGTCGTCGAAGGTGAGCACGACGGGGTGCTTGCCGGCGGGCACGTCGATCGTGCCCGCGGTGAACTCCGCGGCGGTGACCGGCACGTAGTTCTCCCGTGCCAGGCGTTCCAGTTCGGCGCGGAAGTCGGCGGGACTGCGGTCGTAGACGGACTTGGGCTGCTCGACGATCCGGTGGTACATCAGCACCGGCACCAGTCCCAGCTCGTTGGCACCCACCGCGGCGGGATCGGGCGGCGCGGGTGCGCTCGACGTCGCGCGCAGCGGCGCCAGGGACGACCACGGCTGCTCGTCCTTCGAGGCGCTCTGCCCGGTGCTGCACGCGGCCAGCAGGCCGGCCGCGGCGAGGAGGGGAACCAGCTTGCTCTTCACCCTTCGACGGTGCGGTGTCGGCGCCCGGCCCGCAATCGGAGCGGACCCGATGGGCTGAACCGGCCGTGGCGGGGTTTGAACTAGTGTCCCTGCGATGCGCGTGGAAACGCCCGGTCCCGAACCCCAGCTGGGTCTCGGTGTCGTGGCACCGTACGACTTCTCCCGTGACCGCGAGCTGTGGCGGTGGGTGCCGGACACGGTGTCGGTGTTCATCGCCCGCACCGAGCGCGTCACGGGTGCGGACAACCTCGGCGCCGTGTCCGCGCTGGGTGATCCGTCCGTCGTGGCACGGCCCACGCGGGAGGTGTGCGAGATCGGCGCCCGGGTCGTGGCGTATGCGTGCGCGTCGTGCAGTTTCGCCGGGGGTGCGCGGGCGGAAGGCGAGCTGCGCCGGGCGATGCTGGCGGCCGGTGCCCCGCACGCGCTGACCACCAGCGGCGCCGCCGTGCGCGCACTGCGGGCCGTGGGCGCGCGCCGTCTCGCCGTGGTGCACCCGTACGAGGAACCCGTGGGCGAACGGCTGGCCCGCTACCTGGCCGAGGCCGGGTTCGAGGTCGCGGACACCACCGCGCTGGGCGTGCCGGTGGACGAGGCGCTGACCGCCTCCTACACCCAGGTCGCCGACCTGGTCCTCACCGGGAACCGGGCCGACGCCGACGCCGTGTTCGTCAGCTGCACCGCTTTGCCCACCTACGACCTGATCGCACCGCTGGAGCGCGAGCTGGGCAAACCGGTGGTCACCGCGAACCAGGCGACGATGTGGGCCGCGCTGGAGGTGCTCGGCCTGCCCGCGACGGGGCCGGGCCAGCGGCTGTGCCGGGGACGCGGAACGGTTCGCGCGTAGTTGTCCCCGACCTGCGGCGGCGGCATGATGCGCGCATGGCTCTCGTGACCCACGGTTTCTCCGGCCGTCGCCGTGGCGGCCCGCCCGGACGGCTCCCGCCCGGGCAGTACGACGTCGGCGACGGGTTCCCCGTGCTGTCGGCGGGTCCCGTGCCGCGGCGGCACCTCGACGCGTGGGACTTCACCGTCCGCGGCGAGATCGCCGAGCCGAGGCGGTGGAGCTGGACGGAGTTCCAGCGGCTGCCCCACGAGACGACCACCGTCGACATCCACTGCGTGACCAGCTGGTCGAAGTTCGACACCACGTGGTCCGGCGTCAGCCTCGACCTGCTGCTCGGCGACGTGCCGGCCGAAGCCGAGTACGTCGTGGCGTTCTGCGACGGCGGGTACACCACCAACCTGCCGCTGGCCGACGTGCTGGGCGGCAAGGCGTGGGTGGTCGACGGTTACGCGGGTAAACCGCTCGCGCCCGAGCACGGCGGGCCGGCGCGGCTGCTCGTGCCGCACCTCTACTTCTGGAAGTCGGCGAAGTGGGTGCGCGGCATCGAGCTGTCCCGCACCGACCGGCCCGGGTTCTGGGAGACCTTCGGCTACCACAACCACGGCGACCCGTGGCAGCAGCAGCGCTACGCCGGTGACTGACAGGAGGACGACCGTGACCGCACCACTGGACGGCAACGCGATCGCCGGTCCGCTGAGCGAGTTGTTCGCCGTCGACCTCGCCGCGGCGACCGTCACGTGCGCCTCGTGCGGGTCCAGCGGCCCGCTCGCCGCGCACGACCTCTACCCGGACGCGCCCGCGCTCGTGGTCCGCTGCCCCAGCTGCACCGAGGTCGTGCTGCGCTTCGCCTCGGACAGCCGGGGCATCCGGCTGGACATGACGGGGACCCGGCTGCTGACCGTCGCCACCACGGAGGATCAGGCCGCCAGCCTCGCGTAGACGATCACGTTGTCCAGGTAGTTGTGGTTGGCCGCGTCGTACGCGCCACCGCACGTGATGAGCCGCAGTTCGGGCTCCGCGGTGTCGCCGTAGACCGCCTCGGTCGGGAACGAGCTCTTGGCGACCTGGTCCACTTTGGTCACCGTGAACGCGAGCGTGCTCCCGTCGGCGCGGCCCACCTTGACCTGGTCGCCGGTCTTGACCTCGTGCAGCCGCCAGAAGATGCCTTTCTGGTGGTTGCCGTCGATGTGCCCGAGGATCACGGCGGGGCCGGTCTGGCCCGGTGGCGGGCTGTACCGGTACCAGCCGGCCTGCAGCGGCTGGTCGACCGGCGGCACCTCGACGGTGCGGTCGGGGTTGAGGCCGAGCTGCACGAGGCTGGAGCGGGCGCCGATGCTGGGCAGCTCGACCCACGTGGGCAGCACGGGCCCGGGGTCGGCGGTGACCGGGGCGGTGGGCGCGGGCTGCGGCGCCGTGCTCGCCGGGCCGGCCCCGCAGCCGCCGAGCAGCAGCGCGGCGGCCAGTGCGAGCAGCAGGGCCGCCCAGCGGCGGAGGGGTGTGCCGCTCATCGGTCCGTCGCGAGGCTGCCGTCGCCGGTCTGCGGGGCGCCGACCGGGATGACGCGGACCTGACCGCCACCGCTCGCGGCACCGGCGGGCGGCGCCTGGGTCGGCGCCGGGGTGGGCGTGCTGGTCTCGCCGCGCGGGGTGGTGGCCTTCCCACAGGTGGCGGACGCGAGCACCACGTCACCGTTGCCCAGCGCGCCGGTGACGGCCCCGCCGAGCAGCTTGATGTGCAGCGCGTTCACCGTCAGGCTGCCGTCGGCGTGCCGGACCTGCTCGTTGACGATCACCCGCACCACCCCGGGCACGCCGAGTTCGCGATTGGGGCCGGTACCGACGGGAAGGCTGCCGAGGCGGCCGAGGTCGAGGCCGGCGAGCTCGGAGCTGCCGGTGACGCCGTCCGCCGTGCCGGTGCACCGGGCGCTGATCACGCGTGCGGTCGGGGTGCGGCCCGCGAGCGGCGCGAGCACCGGCAGGGCGGCGTCGACGATCGAAGCGGTGGCGGCCACCTCACCGCTGGTGCTGTCGTGCTTCGCGGAGCTGGTGATCGCCTTCGCGGTGACGAGGCCCTTCAGCGGGGCGTCGACGACCGAGGCGCTGGTGGGGCCCCCGGTGCTGGAGGACGCCAGACGCCCGGTGTCGACGGTGAGGCCGGGGGCGCCCAGCACACCGGGCAGCAGGGAGACGGTGGCGGACGCGCCGTACGCCGATCCGTCGCCGGGCCCGGTGGTCGCGGCGCCGGCCGGCGTGGCGGCGGCGAGGAGCGCCGTGGCGGCGAGGCCGGCCACCCCGGCGGAACGCAGCGCGGAAACCCGCATGGATCATCCTTTCGGCAAAGGGAGAAGGACGCTCACGACGCGGAACCGGTCCCCCGACACGGTGTGCTGCACCAACGGATGCGAGCGAGCGACGGCGAAGCTACCCGCCGGTCGCGGAGCCGCCAAGGGCCGCCGGAACCCGCTGCCGCGGCCACGACGCGCCTGAGTAGAAAGCGGTTTCCCGCCGCTCACACCATCGGATGACCACCGGCGGAGCGCGGTCGGCCGTGCCCGTCACTGCCCGTGCCGATGAGGGGTGCGGTCCGGACATTCGCCCGCTCCCCCCACCTGGTGAGGTGATCATTGGGCCGGGTGCCGGAAAACACGCTGCGTCATGTGACGGACACGGCGGGGCGGACCGTTCAAGCCCTGCGGGTCACCCGGGTGGCCGATACGATGACCGCGGTCCCGTGTTGAGCAGCAGCCCGGCGACCGCCCTTTCCCGACCACTCCCGATTGGCCCCGCCTGCGCCCACGAGCGACCACACCCTCACCCTCGGTGTCGAAGAAGAGTTCCTGCTGGTGGACCGCGAGGCCCACCTGGCGTCCGACGGCCCCGCCGTCACCGACGAGGTGTCCGACCCGCCCGGACAGGTCGAGCACGAGCTGCGCACGTGCCAGGTGGAGTCCGCCACGGAGGTCCAGACCACGGTCGAGGAGGTCACGCACGGGTTGCGGGAGCTGCGGAACGGCCTGGCGGCCGAGGCCGCCACGCGCGAGCTGCGGCTGCTGCCCTCCGGGGTGCCGCCGCTGGCCGAGGACCGCACCCTCGCCTTCACCCCGAGCCCCCGGTACCAGCGGATGGCGGGCGAGTTCGGCGCCGTCGCCCGCTCCGCGCTCACCTGCGCGTGCCACGTGCACGTCGCGATCCCCGACCGGGCGACCGGTCTCGCGGTGAGCAACCGGATCCGGCCGTGGCTGCCCGTGCTGCTCGCGCTGACCGCCAACTCGCCGTTCCACGACGGCGACGACACCGGCTACGCCAGCTGGCGGCACGTGATGTGGGGGCGCTGGCCGTCGTCGGGGCCGCCGCCGCACTTCGAGTCCGAGGACCACTACGAGTCGCTCGTCGACGCCATGCTGCGCACGGGCGCGTTGCTCGACCGCGGGATGGTGTACTGGGACATCCGGCTGTCCGAGCACCAGCCGACGCTGGAGGTCCGCATCTCCGACGTGGCGGCGACGGTCGAGGAGGCCGGCCTGCTGGCGGTGCTCGTGCGCGGGCTGGCGGCGCGGGCGATGGACGAGGGGGACGCGCCCGACGGCAAGGCGGGGCCGCCGCCGGAACTGCTGCGCGCCATGCTGTGGCGGGGTGCCCGCGACGGGCTGTCCGGCAAGGCCGTGGACCCGGAGGACGGGGACCTCGTGCCGGCGTGGCACCTGGTGGACCGGCTCGTCGAGCAGGTCCGGCCGCACCTGCGGCAGGCCGGGGACGAGGACTTCGTGCGGGAGGTGCTGGACCGCCTGCGGCAGACGGGCAGCGGCGCCGACCGGCAGCGTGCCGCCTTCGCACGCCGCCGGCAGCTCACCGACGTGGTCGACGCGCTGGCCTGGCAGGTCTAGACCGGCCGGACCAGGTATCGGCCCTCGGGCCGGAAACCCTGGCGGCGGTAGAGGGCCACCGCGTGCGTGTTCGTTTCGCGCACTTCGAGCCGGAGCTGCCGGGCACCCTGATCGGCCGCCCAGCGCAGCACGGCCCGCACGAGGGCGTTGCCGACGCCGTGGCCGCGGACGGCGGGCGCCACCCACAGCGAGATCAGCTCGACCTCACCCGCCTCGTCCGGCGCGGTGCCGCACACCACGCCCGCCGGGCGGCCCTCCCATTCGGCGCACATCGTGAACGGCACGTCCGTGAGGCGCCGCCGCCAGCGCCGCTCGTCGGCGTGCAGCCAGTCCGCGAGAGGGGTCTCGAAGGCTTCGGGCGCGTCACGCAGGGACGCCAGGCGCAGGTCGCGGAACACGGCCCAGTCGTCCGGCGCGAGGCGTCGCAGGGTGATCACGCCTCCAGTGTCGCGGAGACGGGGAAGCCCCGGCGCAGCCGATCGGGATTCGGCGCTGCCGGCGCTGGTTTTGGGGGTCGGCGCGGCGGTCGCCTCTCGGCGAAGGGCACGAACGCGGCTCCAGCCGGACTGGTGTTCCGCGACGGCGAAGTGGTGAGGCCCGGGGGGACACGGACCGCACCGACCGCCTCGTACAACCACCCCTCCCCCGGATCTATTCCGGGGTCGAGGTCCGCGGGTCGATGTCCGTCGCGAGCCGATCCCGGTCGGCCGCCCACGACGCCAACAGGGCCAGGCCGTCGGCGGTCGCCGTGCCGGCGGGCGCGGTGTAGACGTTCAGGAGCAGGCCTGGTTCGGCGGGCAGCTCCATCGACTCCACGTCCAGGTCGAGGCGGCCCACCACCGGATGATGCAGCCGCTTACGCCCGGAGCGGTGCAGCCGGACGTCCTGGGATGCCCACCGCTGCCGGAAGAGTTCGCTGCGGGTGGACAGTTCGCCGACCAGGGCGATCAGTTCCCCGTCGTGCGGAGTGCGGCCGGCTTCCATGCGCAGCTTCGCGGCCACATCGCGGACGATCCGGTCGTAGTCGACGAAGAACGCTTCGGCCGCCTCGGGATGCAGGTACACGAACCGCGCGGTGTTCGCCGGCCGCCGCGTGCCGGCCAGCATGGGTGCATACAACGCACGGGCCAGCTGGTTCGTGGCCAGCACGTCGTAGCGGCCGTTGCACAGCCACGCCGGCGCATCGGTGATGGCGTCGAGCACCTGCTGAAGCGCCGGCCGCACCGTCGCGGCGGGACGCCGTGCACCGCCGGGCGCCCTCGACTGCCGTGCGAGGTGGAACAGGTGATCGCGCTCGGCCTCGTCGAGTTGCAAGGCCGCGGCCACCGCGTCGAGCACCCCGTCGGAGGCGCCGGTGAGGTTGCCGCGCTCCAACCGCACGTAGTAGTCGACCGACACCCCTGCCAGGAGGGCGACCTCTTCGCGGCGCAGGCCGGTGACCCGGCGGTGGCCGCCGTAGGCGGGCAGCCCGGCCCGCTCGGGCGTGATCCGCGCGCGGCGCGAGCGCAGGAACTCCTTGATCTCGGTGCGCAGATCGATCACGGCCACCCCGTCACCGTAGGCCCTGCCCACAGGCGAAGGGAGGTTCTGCTGGTACCCCTACGTCCCCGATGCGGTCGTGGCGATGCCGCCGTCGACCGGGACGATGGTGCCCGTGAGGTAGGACGCGGCCCGGCTGGCGAGGAACACGGCGACACCCGCCATGTCGTCGTCGCGGCCGAGGCGGCGCAGAGGGGCCTTCGCCGCGATCGTGTCGCCGACCGCTTCGAGCGTGGCCGCCATCATCTGCGACGGGAACGGCCCTGGGGCCACCGCGTTCACCGTGACGTGCTGTGGGCCCAGTTCCCTGGCGAGCACCCTGGTGAGCTGGTGGAGCCCCGCTTTGCTGCTGGCGTACGAGTAGTTCGGCGACTCGGCGACGTGGATGCCGGCGATGCTGCCGACGTTGATGACCCGCGCGGGATCGTCGGCGGTGCCCGCCTTGCGCAGTGCGGGGAGCAGCGCCTGCACCAGCCAGAACGGCGACTTGAGGTTGAGGTCGAGCACCGCGTCCCAGGCCTCGGCCGGGAACGTCTCCAGGGGCTCGCGCCACATCGCGCCCGCGTTGTTGACGAGGATGTCCAGGCGTGCCGAGTCGGCCTGGACGAGATCAGCGAGGCGCCGGCACTCGTCGTACCTGGACAGGTCGGCGGGAACCGCTCGCACGTCGCCGAATTCGGACAGCAGCTGCTGCGCCTCCGCACACGCGTCCGCCTTGCGCGAGCTGATGACGACGCGGGCGCCGGCCTGCAGGAGGCCGCGCGCGATCATCATTCCGATGCCCCTGGTGCCGCCAGTGACAAGTGCGTGTTTCCCACTCAGATCGAAAAGGTCTGCGTGGGCGGTGAACCGGGTGTTCGCCCGTGGGGTCATTGCTCTTCCCTCTGTGTAGCTGAAAGCCGACCCACCCAGGTTCACAGGAGTCCTGATCTTCTGGGAGAGCCTGGCTGTACAGGTACTGCGAGAGCCCCTGTGACGACGAGGGGTTACAGGGCTGCGGGCAGGGTGTCCAGCCACTGGGGCAGCGGCACCTCGCGCCAGTCGTGGGCGAACAAGGCGTGGCGGCGTCCGTCGATGCGGCGATCGCCGCCCGGCACCGGGTGGTAGTCGGCGTAGCCCAGCAGCGGCTGCCAGAAGTCCGGGTCCGACCACACCGAGAAGGCCACCACCATGCCGGCGTCCCGCAGCGACGCGGCCAGGCAGTCCTGCAGCATCAGGTCCATCGCCGGGGACGGCCGCCGGGGCGCGGCCGGGTCGACCAGGAACCGCACGATGCTGAAGTGCTCCCCCGCGGCCAGCCCGCCCGTCGCCCGGCAGCGCTCCCACGCCGCGGCGACCATCGGGTCGGCGGCCAGCTCGGCCTCCTCGACGGTGGCGAACCCGAGCCGCGCCATGAAGGCGACCGGCCGCGCGGTCCCGCGGCTGCGGTACACCGCGAAGTTCTGCGGCTGGTGGTCCAGCCAGAACGCCACCATGCGCGCGGTCTCCGCGCCCTCGGCCTGCCGCGCCATCGCCAGCAGTTCGGCGCGGTCCTCGGGCCGGTAGCTGTCCTGGACGAGCTGGCCGTCGCCGTCGAAGGTGAAGTACCGCCGCTTCACGTCACCCACGCGGTAGATGTACTGGGTGGCGTCCTCGACGGCGAGCGGTTCTCCCGCGGTGCGGGCGCGTTCCACCAGGTGCTGCAGGATCCGCCGGTGCATCGAGCGGTACTCCCGCTCGCCGCCGCCGCGCACGCCCTCGTCGAGCGCCTGGCGCACCAGGTCGTGCGGGTAGAGGCCGGCCTGGCAGGACTCGACGAACGGCAGTGCGGCCAGCCACGCGTACAGCGCGGCGGTCTCCTCCCAGGGCAGGGCGGCCCGCAGCAGTTCCGGGGTCGTGGTCCTGGCGTGGGCGAACAACCGCAGCGCGTGCCGGTGCGCGGCGGAGGGGACCTCGCCCGCGAGGGCCTCCAGCAGTGCGCTCGCGACGTCTTCGGTGTGCTGCCAGCCGTGCTCGCGCAGCGCCAGTTCGGCGGCGAGCGACAGCGCGAGCGGCAGCCCGCCGGCGTCGGCGAGCACGCTCGCGTGCAGCTCCGACGGCACTCCCCGCGCGGTGAGCAGCGCGCCCGCGTCGCGGGGCGGCAGCTCGCCGAGCGCGATCGTCCGCAGCACCGGCGCCCAGCCCGGATCGCGCCGCCACTCCGGTGCCAGCGGCAGGCGCCCGGCGATGACGATCACCGCGTGTTCGGGCAGCCGGGGCAGGAACCGGGTGCGCAGCCAGCATTCGAGGCCGCGGCACTGCTCGAAACCGTCGATCACCAGCAGCACGCGGTCGTCCCCGAACGCGTCGCGCGCCGCGGCCTCGATCGCCTCCGGGCGGCCGCCGACGTCGTGCCCGTCCACGCTCACGACGTGGCGGCCCGCGGCCAGCGCCTCGGCGGTGAACCGGCGCAGCAGCGCGGACTTGCCGATGCCGCCGGGGCCGTGCAGGTGCAGCAGCACGGGAGCGGCCGGGCCGCCGGCGAGCGCCTGCCGGAACGCGGCGAGCTCGGCGACCCGTCCCACGAAGACCTCGTCGCGGGCAGTGGCTGCATCGGGCATGCGCGCAGCATAAGCGCCGGATCGCCGCGGCAGACGGGTGCGAACGGCCCCGTGGGGCGGTTCGGTCCGGGAGTGCCGCCGGTCCTGCCCCTTCGCGCGAGTCAGGACCGGGTGGCGGACAGCCCGCGGGCGATGGCGCCCAGCAGCGGCGGCACGTCGTCCCGGTCCAGCACGGCCTCGATGACGGTGACGCGGTCCGGCGCGCTGTCCGCGAGCGCGGTCCGCAGCTGCTCGCCGGTGCGCACCGTGGCGGTGCGCACGCCCTCGCCGCCGAGCGCCCGCAGCAGCTCCGGCCACGCCCACGGCGTGATGTCCTGGTACACCGCGTCCGGGCTGCGGATCGCGCGTTCGACCGTGTAGCCGGCGTTGTTCAGCACGAGGACCACCGGGGCGGGGTGCCGCCGGGCGAGCGTCGCGAACTCCTGCACGGTCAGCTGTGCCGCGCCGTCGCCGATCAGCAGCACCGGGCGGCGGGCCGGCTCGGCCAGCTGCACCCCGAGCAGCGCGGGCAGCGTGTACCCGATGGATGACCAGATGGGCTGGCCGATCAGTTCGGTGCCCTCCGGCAGGGCGAGCCCCGCGGCACCGTAGTAGGCGGTTCCGGCGTCGGCGAGCAGCGCGGTGTGCGGCGGCAGCCAGTCCTGCAGCGCCGCCCACAGCCCGGCCTGCGTCAGCGGGCCCGGCTCGGCGGTGCTCGGCACGGGTGACGCCGCGGGGGCGGGCAACGGGGCGCGGCCCGCCCGGTCGACGAGGTCGGCCAGCGCGGCCACGGCGTCGGCCAGTTCCACGCCGGGGAACTCCGCGAGCCCCACCCTCGCCTGGTGCAGGTCCAGCACGACGGCGCGGGTCAGGTCGAGGTCGTGCGTGAACATGCCGGTGACCAGGTCGCTGAACACCGCGCCCACGACGACGAGCGATTCGGCCTGTTCCACGGCCTGGCGCACGTCGTCGTCGGCGGTGAAGCCGCCGATGTAGACCCCGAGCGAGGCGGGGTGCCGCTCGTCGAGCAGGCCCTTGGCGCCGAGCAGGGCCGCGACCCTGGCGAGTCCGGAGTCGGCGATGCGGCGCAGCACCTGCCCGAGGTCGCGGCGGCGCGCGAGGTGCCCGGCCAGCAAGGTGAGCTGCGCGCCACGCAGGTGCTCGCCGAGTGCGGCGGTGAACGCGGCCAGCGCCTGCGAGTCGCTTTCGGGGCGCCGCAACGGGATTTCCAGCCGGGCGGCCGACACGCGGGCGGTCGCGACGTCCACGGGCACGCTCAGGTAGCCGGGTTGGGACTCTCGCAGGGCGGCGGCGAGGACGCGGTCGATCTGGTCGGCGGCGTGCTGTTCGGTGAGGACCTCTGCGGCGGCGGTGACCTCGGCGTAGGCGCGGGCGAAGTGGCCGAAGTCGCCGTCGGCGAGGGTGTGGTGCGTCAGCGACCCGGCGCGGGCGGCGGTCGTGGCCGGGGCGCCGGTGATCTGCACGAGGGGCACGGACTCGGCGAAGGACCCCGCGACGCCGTTGATGGCGGACAGTTCGCCCACGCCGTAGGTGGTGACGAGGGCGCCGAAGCCGCGCACGCGGGCGTAGCCGTCGGCGGCGTAGGCGGCGTTGAGCTCGTTGGTGCTGCCGACCCACGTCAGGCCGGTGCCGTCGAGCAGCGCGTCGAGGAGGGCCAGGTTGAAGTCGCCCGGCAGGCCGAACAGGTGCTCGACCCCGAGCTGGCGCAGCCGCGCGGCGAGGTAGGCCGCGACGGACACAGTGGGTTCGGTGCTCATGCCCCGATTCAGGCACTGCCGGGTCACCGTGAACAATGTGATGTCGGTGGAGTAGTCAGATTGCGCACTGGAAGAGTTCTTGGCGCGCAGACAGGAGTCAACGTGAGCACTCTCGACGCGACGGACCGCCGGATCCTGCGCGCGCTCGACGACGACCCGCGCGTGCCGGTGCTGCTGCTCGCGCAGCGGCTGGGCCTGGCGCGCAAGACGGTGCAGACCCGGCTGGCGCGGCTGCAGGACGCCGGCGTGCTGCGCCCGCACAGCGACCGGGTGCGGCCGTCGTCGCTGGGGTACGCGGTGAAGGCGCTCGTCACCGCGGAGGTCGAGCAGGCGCGGCTCGACGAGGCGGTGGCCGCGCTGCGGCGGATCCCGGAGATCCTGCACTGCGCGGCGACCACCGGGGACGGCGACATCGTGCTGCAGGTCGTCGCCCGCGATCCCGACGACCTGTACCGGGTGGGCCAGCGGATCCTCTCCTGCCGCGGGATCCGGCGCACGAGCAGCGCGCTGCTGATGCGCGACCTCATCCCCTACCGCACGACCGCGCTGCTGGAGGCGGCGGACGAGGTCAGCGCCGCGCGGTGAGCAGCAGGTGTTCCTCGGGGCTCGCGCCCGGCTGGTCCGGCGCGAAGACCTCCGAGTGGGTGGACAGCACCGTGAGCCCGGCGGCGGCGACCCTGGCTTCCAGGTCCGGCGCGGCGAAGCTGGTGAGCCGCACCTGGTGACCGAGGAACTCGACCGGCACGTCCTCGGCGTCCATCGGCACCGTGATCAACGACAGGTAGCCGCCCGGCACGAGCCACTCCGCGACACGGGCGAGGACCGCTTCGGTGTCGGCGCGCGGCATCTGCAGGAACGGGAAGTACGCGCACACCGCGTCCCAGGACGCCGGCGGTGAGGTCCAGGTGCGCACATCGGCCAGTTCGAACCGCGCGTCCGGCACGTTCCGGGTGGCGAGTTCAACCATCACGGGCGAGACGTCCAGCCCGGTGACCCGGCAGCCCGCGGCGGCCAGCTCCGCCGCGACCGGACGGCCGGTGCCGCTGCCGATGTCGAGCACCCGGGCCCCGGGCGGCAGGACCGCCAGCAGCTCGCGCACGGCGCGCGTCAGGATGGGCGGGCGGCCGAACGCGTCCTCGTACCCGGCGCCGATGGCGTCGAACAGCTCAGCCGCGGAGGTCACGCGCCGCTCGTCCATGCCCGGAACGTAACAAACCGGACGCCTCGGTGGCCACGGCGTCGCAGGCGGAAGCGCCGTCGGCGCGTGCCACGATCCGGCCGCCCACGGCCAGGAAAGCGGTTTCCGTGTCGTCGCCCGGCATGACACCGGCCGCCGCGGCCAGCCGTCCGTCGTCGTCGAACACCACCCGCAGCCGGGGCCAGGCGGTACGCGGGAAGGCCTGCCGCAGGCAGTGCGCCGTCTCCGCGACCGCCCAGCGGGCGAGCGGCAGGAACTCGGCGGGCTCGTCGGCGACCAGGACCGCGGTGACCTCCGCCCCGGCCCGCACCGCCTCCTCGACCGCGGCCAGGCGGTGCGGCCCCAGCACCGCGATCACGCCGTCGACCCGCACCGGCTCACCCGTCACGGCGTCGACGCGTTCGGCGGCGGGCCACGGTTCGTCCGCACGGGACGGTTCACGCAGCGGCGGAGGGGCCCAGAAGTCGTTGAGCTCCAACGTGGTCAGCCGTTCGCACGCGCTGATCACGTCGAACGGCTCGGCGAACCCCGGTGCCGCGGCGGCGAGCTGGGTCGCGCCCTGCAGGGTGGTGAGCACGGCGCCGGCCGCGCGGACGAGCCGGACCGGGGGCGCACCCGGCGGGCTCGGCGGCGGTTCCAGCGCCTCCCACGCGAGGGACAGCAGCACCGCGTCGAGCCGCATGAGCTGGGTGAACGCCGCGCGCAGCCGCTCGTCCGCCATCACCTCCGGCAGCAGGTCCCGGCCGAGCGGCGGTTCGTCGAGCCGGGAGACCCACGCCCGAGCGAAGGAGGCCACGGAGTCCTTCGCGGTCGCGCCGGGCCGCGCCCCGGGCGGACGGGAAGCGTTCTCGGCGAGATCGGCCAGCACGGCGAAGTACAGCGCGCGTTTGCCGGGGAAGTTCGAGTAGACCGCGCCCCTGGTCAGCTCGGCCCGCTCGGCGATCGCGTCCACCTTCGCGTCCCGGAAGCCGCGTTCGGCGAACTCCGCGCGCGCGGCGGCCAGCACCTTCGCCCGGTTGCGCTCCTGCGCCTGGGCCCTGGTGAGCCGAGCCATGCCACCCCCGTCATTGCCTCACGACGGCCTTCAAGCTACCTTCACCATCCAGATGATGACATCATCTGAATTTTCCCCTGGAGGCCACATGGTGCCCGAACTCGACCTGTCCGACCCCGCCGTGCTGCACGATCCCTTCGCCACCTACGGCGCCCTGCGCGAGAAGAGCCCCGTCGCGCGCTTGCTCGCACCGGGCTTCGGCTCGATGTGGGCCGTGCTGCGGCACGCGGAGGCTCGCGAACTGCTCGCCGATCCCCGCTTCGGCCCCAGCTCGGCCAGCTACCTGCGGCCGGACGTGCCCGAGCACTGCCGGCCCTACCTGCGCACGATGCAGGAGGTCGGCGGCGACGAGCACCTCCGCCTGCGCCGCACCGTCGCCCCCGCCTTCACGCCTCGCCGTGCCGAGGACTTCCGGGCGCGCGTGGCGCGCATCGTGGACCGGCTGCTCGACGCGCTCCCGGACGGCCCGGTCGACCTGCTGGAGCACTTCGCGCGGCCGCTGCCGGTCGAGGTGATCTGCGAGCTCGTGGGGGTCCCCGGCGCGGACCGGCCACGGTGGCACTCCTACGCCGCGACGATCGCCACCGGCGCGGGGCCGGCGTTCGCCGAGGCGCTGCCCTCGGCCATCGAGGACGCGAAGGGCACCGTGGCGCGCGCACGGGTGGCGCCGGGCGACGACCTGGTCACCGACCTGCTGCGCACAGATCTGTCCGAAGTGGACACGGTCACGCTCGTCTGGCACCTGGTCCTCGCCGGACAGACCCCGGCGAACCTCGTCGCCAACGCGGTCGAAGCCCTGCTCACCCACCCCGAGCAGCTCGCCGCGGTGCGGGCCGATCCGGCGCTCGCCCCGAGGGCCGTCGAGGAGGCGTTGCGGTGGTGCGGCCCGCAGCCGCTGACCGTGCCCCGGTTCGGTACCGAGGACGCGGAGATCGGCGGGGTCCGGATCCCGGAGGGCGAACCCGTCACGGTCGTCATCGCCGCCGCCAACCGGGATCCGCGCGTCTTCCCCGACCCCGACCGGTTCGACATCACCCGGGAGCCGGGTGCCCAGCACCTGAGTTTCGCCCACGGGCCGCACTTCTGCCTCGGCGCGTCGTTCGCCCGCGTGCAGACCGAGGTGGCGATTTCGGCCCTGCTGGGCCGTTTTCCCGATCTCGCGCTCGCCGGCCCGGTGGAGCGGGCGCCGGATCCGGGGACGTGGCGACCGGTCGCGTTGCCGGTGCGGCGGTGACTAGGATTTCGGCCATGCGATTCGGATTGTTCGTGCCCCAGGGCTGGCGCCTGGATCTGGCCGGTATCGACCCCGCCGAGCAGTGGAACACCATGATCGGCATCGCCAGGATCGCCGAGGAGGGACCCTTCGAGTCGATCTGGGTCTACGACCACTTCCACACCACGCCGGTGGCCACCGAGGAGGCCACGCACGAGGCGTGGGCGCTGATGGCGGCGTTCGCCGCGGCGACCAGCCGGGTGCGGCTGGGCCAGATGTGCACCTGCATGGCCTACCGCAATCCCGCCTACCTCGCGAAGTTCGCGGCCACCACGGACGTCGTGTCCGGCGGCCGCGTGGAGATGGGCATCGGCGCCGGCTGGTACGAGCACGAGTGGCGCGCCTACGGGTACGGGTTCCCGCCCGCCGGGGAGCGGCTGGGCATGCTCGACGAGGGCGTGCAGATCATGCGGCAGCTGTGGACCGAGGGCAAGGCCACGCTCGACGGCCGCCACTACCACGTCGACGGTGCGATCTCCCGCCCGCTGCCGCTGCAGGAGGGCGGCATTCCACTGTGGATCGCCGGTGGCGGCGAGAAGAAGACGCTCCGGATCGCCGCGCAGTACGCGAACTACACCAACTTCGCCGGCGGTCCCGAGGACTTCGCCCACAAGTCGGAGGTGCTGGCCGCGCACTGCAAGGACGTCGGCACCGACTTCGACGCGATCGTGCGCTCGGCCAACTACAACGTGGTGATCGGCGAGACCGAGAAGGACGTGCGGGACCGGCTGGCGTGGCTCCGCTCGCACTTCCAGCCGCACCTGCCCGCGGACGTGCTGGAGTCGACGTACCGGGCCTTCGAGACCGGCCCGCTGGTCGGCACGCCGGAGCAGATCGCCGAGCGGCTCACCGAGCTGCGTGGCCTCGGGATGACGTATGCGATCACGTACTTCGCCGACGCGGCCTACGACCGCTCCAGCATCGACCTGTTCGTGCGTGACGTGATCCCGGCACTGGCCGGTTAGGACGGTGGGGCGGGCCTGGGTCGCCAGGCCCGCCCCACATGTCACTGCGGCAGTTTCACCACGGTGACGAAGAAGTCGTCGATCTGGCGGATCACTTCGATGAACCGTTCGAAGTCGACGGGTTTGCTGACGTAGGCGTTGGCGTGGAGGCTGTAGCTGCGCAGGATGTCCTCCTCCGCCTCGGACGTCGTGAGCACCACGACCGGGATCACGCGCAGCTCCGGGTCGTTCTTCAGCTCCGCCAGCACCTCGCGCCCGTCGCGGCGCGGCAGGTTCAGGTCGAGCAGGATCAGGCCCGGGCGCGGCGCGTCGGCGTACTCGCCCTCGCGGTGCAGGAACTGCAGCGCCTGCTCGCCGTCCTTGACGACGTGCAGCTTGTTGCGGATCTTGTGGTGCTCGAACGCCTCCTGCGTCATCAGGACGTCACCGTCGTCGTCCTCGACGAGCAGGACGTCGACGACGTCAAGCGGTTCCGGGATGGTCATCGGTTTCCTTCTCCTCCTGGAGCACGGGCAGGGTGAAACAGAACCGGGCACCGGTCTGGACCGTGGTGTCGAGCCAGATGGTGCCGCCGTGGTGTTCGACGATCTTCCGGCACATCGCGAGCCCGATGCCGGTGCCGGGGTAGTCCGCCTTCGCGTGCAGGCGCTGGAAGATCACGAAGATCCGCTCCGCGTACTCCGGGTCGATGCCGATCCCGTTGTCCTGCACGCAAAACCGCCAGAAATCACCGTCGCGTTCCGCCGTGACGGTGACGTGGGGCTGGTTGTCGCCGTGGAACTTCAGCGCGTTGCCCAGCAGGTTCTGGAACACCGCGGTGAGCAGGGGTACCTCGGCGCGCACGGTGGGCAGCTCGCCCACCTCGATCGTCGCGCCGGACTGTTCGATCGCGGTGGCCAGGTTCGTCTTCGCCTGCTCGACCACCTTCTCGCACGACACGGGCACGGCCTCGCGGACGATGCGCCCGACGCGGCTGAACGCGAGCAAGTCGTTGATGAGCACCTGCATGCGTTTCGCGCCGTCCACGGCGAAAGCGATGTACTGGTCGGCCCGCTCGTCGAGCTGACCGGAGTAGCGGCGCTGCAGCAGCTGGCAGAAACTCGCGACCTTCCGCAGCGGCTCCTGCAGGTCGTGCGAGGCCACGTAGGCGAACTGCTCCAGCTCGGCGTTGGACCGCTCCAGGTCCTGCGTGCGGGCGTCGAGCACGGCGTGCGCGGACCGCAGCGCCGAGAGCTCCTGGAGGATGCGCTCACGCATCCGGTTCACGTCGTCGCCCAGCTCCCGCACCTCGCGCGGACCGCTCTGCGCGACCTCGTGCGCGAAGTCCCCGTCGGCGACGACGCGGACCTCCCGCGCCAGCCGGGTCAGCGGCGTGATGGCGGCGGCGCGCAGCCCGAACGCCAGCACGAACACGATCAGCACGAACACCACGGCGATCGCGATGCAGGCCACGTAGAGCACGACCCACGTGCGGTTCAGCGTGGCGGCGCCCAGCTGGCGCGCGGTGTTCAGCTCGTCCTGCAGCGCCGTCACCGCGGTGCGCACGGCGTCGAAGGCGTTCTTGCCGCGGTCGACGTCCGTGCCCACGGCGGGCTGCCCGGTGGTCCGGACCAGCTGGATCGTCGGCTCCGCGTACTCCGTGCGCCACGCGTCCGCGAGGGTCACGACCTCGCGCAGCCCCGCGGCCGCGTCGGGCAGGTCGGAGCCCAGCAGTCCGGTGAGCCGGTCCACGGCGTCCCGTTGCGCGGCCAGCCCGTTGGTGTAGGGCTGCAGGAAGTCCTGCTGGGTGGCCAGCCCGTAGCCCCGCACACCGGTCTCCTGGTCGACCAGCGCGGCCTCCAGGCGCAGGGACTGCTGCAGCGCGGGGTCGATCCGGTCGATGACGCGGCTGCGGGCGGTGGACAGGCTGGTCAGCGCGATGACGCCGACCACGATCGAGATCACCGAGAACGCTGCGACGATCGCGACGCCGACGCTGGTGATGCGGCGCAGCGGCCAGCGGTGCGCGTGGCGGCGCGGTTCCCGCTCGACGGGGGCGGGAGGTGCTTCGACCGTCACCGAGCGCCTCCGCCCAGCGCGAGCACCGCCAGGTCGTCGTCCAGATCGCCGCCGTTGAGCGCGCGCACCCGCTCGATCACGTCGTCCAGCAGTCCTTCCTCGGCGCCCCGCGCCGGATAACCCGCGGGCAGCACGGATTCCACGAGCCCGAGCAGCCCGTCCACGTCCAGCCGCCTGCTGCCCGCGCCGATGCGGCCCTCGATGAGGCCGTCGGTGTACATCAGGATCGACCAGCGGCGGTCCAGCGGCAGGTCGGCGCTCGGCCACACCGAGCCGTCGCCGATGCCCACCGGCGGGCGCAGCGGCGCCTCCGGCTGCCGCACCCCGCCGGGTGTGATGACCAGCGGCGGCGGGTGGCCCGCGAGGTACACGCGGACGAACCGGCGGCTCGGGTCGATCGACAGCATGGTGAGCGTCGTGAACAGCGCCTTCTTGTGCCGTTCGTGGGCGAAGACCTGGTCGAGGGTGGTGAGCACCTCGACGGTGGGGCGCGCGGCGAGCACCATCGTGCGCCACGCCACGCGCATCGACACCCCCAGCGCGGCTTCGTCGGGGCCGTGCCCGCAGACGTCGCCGACCACGGCGTGCACCCAGCCGTCGGCGGCCTGCACGACGTCGTAGAAGTCGCCGCCCAGCAGCAACCGCTGCCCGCCGGGCGAGTACCGGCTCGCGACGGTCAGCTCCGGGTCCGACACCAGCGGCGAGGGCAGCATGCCGCGCTCCAGGCGCGTGTTCTCCTCGGCGTAGATGCGGGCTTCCCGCAGCTCGCGCTGGACCTCCTCGGAGCGCACGCGTTCGATCGCGTAGCGGATGACCCGGTCCAGCAGCTGCCCGTCGACCTGGCCCTTGACCAGGTAGTCCTGGGCGCCGGCGCGCACGGCGTGCTCGCCGAGGTACTCGTCGGCCAGCCCCGTCAGCACCACCACGGCGACGTCGGGGCGGTGCGCCTGCAGCCAGCGGACGCCTTCGAGCTCGTGGGTGTCGGGCAGGCCCAGGTCGAGCAGCACGCACGCGACACCGGCCAGGTACGGGCGGGCCTCGGCCAGCGACCGGACGCGCTGCAGCTCGACGGCCGCGCCGACGTCGATGAGCAGCTCCTCCACGAGCAGGGCGTCACCGTCGTCGTCCTCGATCAGCAGGACCCGGGTGGGCCCCAGCCGTTCCGGAGAAGGTGCGCGGGTGAGCGCAGCATCCCGAGCCACCATCGGTGCCTGCTCGTCCTCGCTGTGTCGGGTGCCGGCCTCGGCGGCCGGCGCGGTCAGCACAGCATAGTGGGCAACCCCGGCGCTCCGCCGTGCAACGTGCGCGGCATGCCATGCTGTCGCGAACCTCCGGCGCGGCGGCCGCGTCGGAGTGGGTGCCGGCCGGTGAGGGAAAGGGCATGCGGTGGTGCGGAGCAGATCGGTGTGGGGCGTACTGCTGACCGGGATCGTGGCGCTGGCGGTCGCGGGGTGCACGGAGGCGGTGAAGGGACAGCCTTTCGCGGCGGGGACGAGCTCGTCCTCGGCGGCGCCTTCGCCGTCGCGGTCCGCGGCACCGTCGTCGTCATCGGCCTCGTCGGCGCCGGGGGGCACGGTGACGGTGGCGACGATGACCGTGACGTTGCCGCAGGGCATGGGCTACACCGGCGCCTCCTCGGGCGGTGCGCTAGACGGGTGCGTCTCGGACGGGTCGGCGCAGTGCGCGGCGCGGATGCTGGACCTGCGCGCGGCGGCGAACGACCCGAACGCGCCCTTCAACGCCCCCAGCGTGAACCGGCCCTACGGCTGGTACACGGGCACGGACGTGCCGCAGTGCATCACCCCGTCCGCTCCGCCCGGGTCGGGCCCGGAGGCCACCGGCAGCACCGTGGTCGAGTCCGGTCTCGCCCCGATCGGCCCGAAGAAGGCCGAGTACGCGCGCTGGCAGGTCACGTGCGCGGACGCGACGCAGAACAACCAGGTCCGGATGTGGTGGCTGCCGACGAGCAAGATCCTGGTGACCGAGTACGCCGCCTCCCCCGACCTCGACGCGCGCATCGACGCGATCCTCGCCGGGGCGACGTTCGGCTGAGCCGTCAGCGGGCCGCCTCGGCGGCGGTTCTGACGTGCTCGTTGCAGGAGGAGGGGCTTGCCATGGTGCCCGGAACGGACCGCCTACTGCAGGTCTCGCCTGGCGGTCTCCACTGCCTGGACGGGTGCCGCGAAACCGAGGCGGTCGCAGAGGGCCCGCGGGCGGCGGCGCACCCTGCGACCGGACAGCTCCAGGCGTCGCACGATGGCGTTGAGCGTCAGGTCTTCGGCGCGCAGGTCCAGTTCCCGCCGTTTGAGGGTGATCGTCACGGCACGCTCCTCCGCTCCAGTCTCGCCTGCGCGGCCGCCCAGTCGCCGCCCGTGGGGTCGTAGCGGCGCAGCGGCTGGGTCCGGCGGATGAGCGCCCGCATCGCCGCCAGGTCCGGCAGGTCCTCGCCGAGGGTACGGGCCTGGACGAGGACGTTGCCGAGCGCGGCGGCCTCCACCGGCCCGGCGAGCACGGGCACGCCGCAGGCGTCGGCGGTCAGCTGGCACAGCAGTTCGTTGCGCACGCCGCCACCCACCAGGTGCACGACGTCGACGGCGCGGCCGGTCAGCTCCGCGGCCTGGCGCACAGTGCGCCGGTACGCCAGCGCCAGACTGTCCACAATGCACCGGACGATCTCGCCGCGGGTCTCCGGTGGCCGCTGACCGGTTTCCCGGCACGCGGCGGCGATCCGGGCGGGCATGTCACCGGGGGCGAGGAACGCGGGCGCGTCGAGGTCGACGACGGCCGCCAGCGGTGGCGCGTCGGCGGCTTCGGCGAGCACCCGTGCCAGCTCCACCCGCTCGCCCCGGGCGGCCCACGTGCGCAGGGTCTCGGTGAGCACCCACAGGCCCATCACGTTGCGCAGGAAGCGGAACGTGCCGTCGACGCCGCCTTCGTTGGTGAAGTTGGCGGCGCGTGCGGCCTCGCTCAGCTCGGGACGCGTCAGCTCCATCCCGACCAGCGACCAGGTGCCGGAGGAGATGTAGGCGAACTGCGTGCCGGGCTCGGCGGGCACGGCCACGACCGCCGAGGCGGTGTCGTGCGAGCCGACCGCGATGACCGGCAGCTGCGGCAACACCAGCTCCTCGGCGACCTCACGGCGCAGGCTGCCCACCACCGAGCCCGGGTCGCGCAGCGGCGGGAACAACCGGGGCGGGATCCCCGCGCGTGCGGCGATGCCGGTCGCCCAATTCTGGGCACGCACGTCGTAGAGCTGCGTGGTCGAGGCGTTGGTGCGTTCGGCGCCGACGGCACCGGTGAGCCAGTGGCTCAACAGGTCCGGGATCAGCAGCATCGTCTCCGCGGCCGCGAGCCGGTCGCCCTCGGCGATCAGCTGGTAAAGCGTGTTGAACGGCAGCTGCTGCAACCCGGTGACGTCGAACAGCTCCCGCGGCGGGATGGCCTTCCCGACCTGTTCGGCGATGCCGTCGGTGCGGGAGTCTCGGTAGTGCACAGGGTTGCCGAGCAGGGCGCCGGACGCGTCAAGCAGCCCGTAGTCCACCGCCCACGAGTCGATGCCCACCCCCGCAACGTCTCCGGCCGCCTGCAGACCCGCCAGCGTTTCGCGGTAGATCCCGAGGATGTCCCAGTGCAACGTGGAGCCCGCACCCCGCGCGACGCGGACGGGCCCGCCGTTGGGAAACCGGTGCACCTCGTCGAGTTCGAGGCGCCCCGGCCCCACGGTCCCGGCCATCACCCGCCCGCTGGACGCACCGAGGTCGACCGCCGCGAGGCGCATCATGGCCGTACCACGACCAGTTCGAGGCCCAGCAGATCCGCGACGGCGGTCAGTTCCGCGACCCGGTGGCCGGTCCCGAGCGCCCAGTGGTGGTCCACCCCGCTGGCCGACCACGCGTCGGTCCACTCCCCCGGGTCGCAGCCGAAGTCCACGCGCGAGGTGGTGTTGCCGATTTCCAGCAGCGGCCCCGGCACGACCTCGCCCTCCGCGGCCACGAGCACGAACCTGCCGTCGCGGTGCTGCCCGAGCCCGCACAGGGTGACCGGGCCGTGCTGGACGTCGAACTCGACCGACACGCCCCAGCCCCGTTTGCCGTGGTACACGCCGAGCCCGCGCAACAGCGGTTTGCGCGCGCTGATCGCCAGGTGCGCGGGCCCGTCGTGCCCCATTTCCACGACCCGGTCGCGGAAGTTCAGCGCCTGCAGCTCGGTGAAGGACCCGCCCGCGCCGAGCCGGTCCATCAGCAGCATCGCGAGCGAGGTGCGCAGCTCGTACTCGCCGACGGCGGGGATGCCGCGCGCGGTGAGCAGCGACGCGCCGAGGATGAACCCGGCGCCGACGCGTTCGTGGGTCTCCCCGTCGAGCCCGCGGTGGTAGTAGGCCAGCGAGTCCAGCGCGAAGTCCTCGACCAGGCGGTCGAGCGCGACGGAAACCCTGGCGCCCCAGGCGAAATCCTCCTCGGTGACGGAGGAGTGCACGGTGAACACCTCGCGGGCGAGGTCCATCCTCGCCCGGGTCTCGTCGTCGGTGACCTTCTCGACGCGGACCCGCAGGTCGTCGACCTCCAGGATCTCCACGTGCCCGCCGAGCTGGGCCGGCACCAGCGTCGGGTCAGTCGCGACGTCGAGCATGCCCGGGTACAGGTGGCCGAGCAGGCCGTGGCGGCCGTGCCGGAACGCCGCCCGCACGCCGGCGGCCTTGATCCACCGCTCGATCCGCGTCCAGGCCCGCTCGTCCTCCAGGTGGCCGGAAACCGAGCGGAACTCCACCCCGAGGCGGCGGAAGGCGTTGGCCATCTCCGGCAGCGGGCACGCGCCGCAGTAGGCCAGCCAGGCGCCGGTGTCGAAGGTGGCGTGCTCCATGGCCTCCGTGGGCTGGAGGTTGATCAGCAGCACCGGGGCGCCGCTGCGCTGGGCGACCGGGGCCAGCATGCTGGACGTGAGGTACGTCGTCAGGAACCCGATGATCAGGTCGCAGTCGGCCACGCGCAGCGTTTCCGCCGCGGCCGCGCCTTCCTGCGCGTCGGAGACGAACCCGGCGTCGACCACCTCGCAGTCCAAACCGGACAGGCGCTCGGCCACCCGCCGCGCCGACGCCTGGAGTTGCGGCAGCAGCTCCGGGAACTGCGGCCAGTACGCGCCGAGCCCGCCGGAGACGAGCCCGACGCGGGTGCGGCGTGGGGTGATGCGCTCCAAGGACATGGTTTCCCCCTCAGCGCAGGAAAGCGGCGGCCACGCCCGCGTCGACGGGCACGTGCAGGCCGGTGGTGTGGGTCAGGTCCCCCGCGGTGAGCGCGAACACCGCGGCGGCGACGTGCTCGGGCAGCACCTCGCGCTTGAGGATGGTGCGCTGGGCGTAGAACTTACCCAGGTCCTCCTCCGGCACGCCGTACACCGCGGCGCGCTGCGCGCCCCAGCCCCCGGCGAAGATGCCGGAGCCCCGCACCACGCCGTCGGGGTTGACGCCGTTGACGCGGATGCCGTGCTCGCCCAGTTCGGCGGCGAGCAACCGCACCTGGTGCGCCTGGTCGGCCTTCGCCGCCCCGTACGCGACGTTGTTGGGGCCGGCGAACACGGAGTTCTTCGAGGAGATGTAGACGATGTCGCCGCCCATGCCCTGCGCGATCATCGCCCTCGCCGCCGCGCGCGAGACCAGGAAGGAGCCCTTGGCCATCACGTCGTGCTGGACGTCCCAGTCCTTTTCGGTGGTTTCCAGCAGTGGCTTGGAGATCGACAGCCCGGCGTTGTTGACCACCAGGTCCACCCCGCCGAACGCGAGCGCGGTCGCGTCGATCGCGGCCTGCACGGCGTCGGCATCGGTGACGTTGGCCGTCACCGCGACCGCCTTGTCGGTGCCGCCGATGCCGCGGGCGACCTGTTCGGCGGCGTCGGCGTTGAGGTCGGCGATCGCGACACAGGCGCCCTCGGCGGCGAGGCGTTCGGCGATGGCCTTCCCGATGCCCGAGCCCGCGCCCGTGACGAGCGCGATGCGGCCCGCGAGCGGTTTCGGCTTGGGCATCCGCTGGAGTTTGGCCTCCTCCAGTGCCCAGTACTCGATCCGGAACTTCTCGCTCTCCGGGATCGGCGCGTAGGTGGAGACGGCTTCGGCGCCGCGCATCACGTTGATGGCGTTGACGTAGAACTCGCCCGCCACGCGCGCGGTCTGCTTGTCCTTGCCGAAGGAGAACATGCCCACGCCGGGCACGAGCACGATCGCCGGGTCGGCACCGCGCATGGCGGGGCTGTCCGGGGTGGCGTGCCGCTCGTAGTAGGCGCGGTAGTCCTCGCGGTAGGCGGCGTGCAGTTCCTTCAGCCGCGCGAGCACGTCCTCCAGCGGCGCGCTGCCGGGCAGGTCGAGCACGAGGGGGCGGACCTTGGTGCGCAGGAAGTGGTCCGGGCAGGACGTGCCCAGCGCCGCGAGCGGCTGGAGCTTCTCGCGGGACAGGAAGTCCAGCACCACGTCGGTGTCGGTGTAGTGGCCGACCTGGCGCTGGTCGGTCGAGGCGAGCCCGCGGATCACCGGGGCGAGCGCGGCGGCGCGTTCCCTGCGCTCCTGCTCCGGCAGCGGCTCGAACCCGGGCACGACGGCGCCGAACGGCTCGGCCCCGCCGCGTTCGGCGAGGAACTTCTCGGCGGTGCGGATGATGTCCAGGGAGTTCCGCCGGCACTCCTCGGACGTGGCGCCCCACGCGGTGATGCCGTGCCCGCCGAGGATCACGCCGATGGCCTGTGGGTTGGCCTTCTTCACGGCGGCGAGGTCGAGGCCGAGCTGGAACCCGGGGCGGCGCCAGTCGACCCACACCACGCGGTCGCCGAAGCACTCCTTGGTCAGCGCGGGACCGTCGGCGGCGGTGGCGAGCGCGATGCCCGAGTCCGGGTGCAGGTGGTCGACGTGCGTGGCGTCGACGAGGCCGTGCATGGCGGTGTCGATCGAGGGCGCGGCACCGCCGCGGCCGTGCAGGCAGTAGTCGAACGCGGCGACCATCTCGTCCTCGCGCTCGACACCGGGGTAGACGTCCACGAGCGCGCGCAGCCGGTCCAGCCTCAGCACGGCGAGCCCGGCCTCGGTCAGCGTGCCGAGGTCACCGCCCGATCCCTTGACCCACAACAGTTCCGTGGGCTGTCCGGTGACGGGGTCGGTCTCGCTGCCCTTGGCGGAGGTGTTGCCGCCGGCGTAGTTGGTGTTGCGGGGGTCGGCGCCCAGCGCGTTGCTGCGGGCGATGAGTTCTTCCGGCACGGTCATGGTTCTCAGGCTCCCCATCCGGCCTGCCGGCCGTCGGCCCGCTCGGCCTCGATCTGCTGCTGGTACCCGCTGCGGTGGTAGGCGGCGACCGGGTCGGGATCCAGGCCCGCCTCCTCTCGCAGTTCGGCGAGGAGCGGCCGCACGTCGGTGTTGTAGGCGTCCATCAGGATCGCGTTGGCCTCCAGGACGTTCCCCGCACGCTGGGCGGTGCGCAGCGCGTCGCGGTCGACCAGCAGTGCCTTGGCGGTGGCCTCCTGGACGTTCATCACCGAGCGGATGATCGCGGGGATCTTGCGCTCGATGTTGTGGCACTGGTCGAGCATGAAGCTGATGCCGTAGGACGGGTCGAGCGCGTCCCCGCGGACGATCTCGTACATGATGCGGAACAGCTGGAACGGGTCGGCGGCGCCGGCCATCAGGTCGTCGTCGGCGTAGAAGCGGGAGTTGAAGTCGAACGCGCCGAGCTTCCCGGCCCGCAGCAGGAAGGCGACGATGAACTCGATGTTCGTGCCCGGCGCGTGGTGCCCGGTGTCGATGCACACGGTCGCTTTCGGACCGAGCTCCAGGCAGTGCGCGTAGGAGGTGCCCCAGTCCGGGATGTCGGTGGCGTAGAAGGCGGGCTCGAACAGCTTGTACTCGAGCAGCATCCGCTGGCCGTCGCCGAGCCGCTCGTAGGTCTCGTGCAGCGCGGCGGACAGCCTGTCCTGCCGGTCACGCAGGTCGTCCTGGCCGGGGTAGTTGATGCCGTCGGAGAACCACAGCTTCAGGTCGCGGGAGCCCGTGGCGTCCATGATGGAGATCGCCTCGAGCAGGTGGTCGGTGGCTTTGCGGCGGACGCCGGGGTCCGGGTTGGTGACCGAGCCGAGCTTGTAGTCCTCGTCCTGGAAGACGTTGGTGTTGATCGCGCCGATCTCGACGCCGAGGTCCTGCGCGTAGCGGGCGAGCGCGCCGTAGTCCTCGACGCGGTCCCACGGGATGTGCAACGCCACGCTCGGGGCGACGCCGGTGAACCGGTGCACGGTCGCCGCGTCGGCGATCTTCTCCTCGGGCGTGCGCGGCACCCCCGGCTGCGGGAACACCTTGAAGCGGGTGCCGGAATTCGCGTAACCCCAGGAAGGGGTTTCGATCCGCTGGGCCCGCAGCGCGGACTTCACAGCAGTCAGGTCGGACACGTGGATCACTTTCCTTCTAGGTGGAAGACCTCGGTGAGCAGCTGGAAACCCTCGTCGGGGCCGCGGCCGTCGAGGCCGGTGAAGAACCCGGCCATCTCCGCCTGCCAGCGGGCGTTGACCTCCGTGCGGGCCATCGCGGCCTGGGCGGCTTCGGGGTCGTCGGCTTCGACGTAGCCGATGAGGAGGCCGTCGTCGCGGAGGAAGAGGGAGTAGTTGCGCCAGCCGGTGTCGGTCAGCGCCTGCCGCATCTCCGGCCACACCGCGCGGTGCCGCTGCGCGTACTCGGCCATCCGCTCGGGTTTCACCTGCAGGCAGAAGCAGTATCGGGCCACGATCACGTCCTCCGTGGAACCCGGCCGGGCCGCGGGACGCGCGGCCCGGCCGGAAGTGCTCAGAAGTTGTACTGGTCGATGTTCTGGGCGGTGAACACGGTGGGCGGGCCGAGCACGATCTCGCCACTGGCGCCGATCGTGTACTCACCGAGCTTGCCCGCCTTGAACTTCTGCCCCTCGGCGCCGGTGATCTGCCCCGACGCGAGCGCGACGCCCGCGTAGGCGGCCAGGTAGCCGATATCGGCGGGGTTCCACAGCGCGAACTGCTGCACCGTGCCGTCCTTGACGTACTGGCGCATCTGGTTCGGCGTGCCGAGCCCGGTCACCGCGACCTTGCCCTTGTAGCTGGACGAGGAGATGTAGCGGGCCGCCGCCGCGATGCCGACGGTGGTCGGCGACACGATCACCTTGAGGTTCGGGAACGACTGCAGCAGCCCCTGCGCCTCCTGGAACGACTTCTGGTCGTCGTCGTTGCCGTAGGCGATCTTGTCGAGCTTCAGGCCCGCGTACTGCGGCTTGGCCAGCTCCTGCTTGACGACCTCGATCCACGCGTTCTGGTTGGTGGCGTTCGGGGTCGCCGACAGGATCGCGATCTCACCCGAACCGCCCGCGAGCTCGCTGGCCATCTTCACCAGCTGCTCGCCGATGCCCTGCGTGGTGGCCTGGTTGATGAACACGTCGCGGCAGTCCTTGGCCGCGTCCGAGTCGAACGCGACGACCTTGATCCCGGCGTTGCGGGCCTGGTTGAGCGACGGGCACACCGCGTTGGGGTCGTTCGCGGCGATGCCGATGACGTCCTGTTGCTGCTGGATGAGCGTGTTGATGTAGCTGACCTGCGAGGACGCGCTGGCGTCGTTGGGGCCGACCAGCTTGTACTCGCCCTTGAGCTCGTCGAGCGCGGCCTTGCCGCCGCCGACCTCGATGTCCGAGTACGGGTTGTTGAGCTGCTTGGGCAGGAAGGCCATCTTCACGCCGGTCTTGGTGGCGGCGTTGGGGTCGGCCTGCGCGGTGGACTGGTTCCCGCCACCGGAGTTCGCACTGTCGTTCTTGGTGGTCCCACCGCACGCGGCGAGCGTCAACACCAGGGCCGCTGACACCGCACCGGCGAGGAGTCGTCTGGTCATGGTCTGCCTTTCTAGGCTGTAACCCGGCGCCGCAGCGAAGCCCGGGTTCTGGTGACGAGGTTGGGCAGGAGCACCGAGATGATCAGCAGCACGCCGGTGACGATGTTGAGCGCCTCGTTCGACACGTCCTGCAGGCGCAGCGCGTTCTGCAATGTCGCCAGCAGGACCACGCCGGCGAGCACGCCCGGCAGCGTGCCCTTGCCGCCGAAGATGGACACGCCGCCCAGCAGCACCGCGGCGACGACGGCGAGTTCCAGGCCGAAACCGTTGTCCGCGCGGGCGCTGGAGTACCGGAGGGTCCACAGCACCCCGGCCAGCCCGGCGACCGCGCCCGACACGACGTAGAGCCAGAACTTCAGGCGCCCCACGCGGATCCCGGCGAAGCGGGCCGCCTGCTCGTTCGCCCCGGCGGCGAACACCGCGCGCCCGATCGGCGTCGCGTGCAGCACCACGCCGAAGACCACCGCCAGCACCACGAGCGGGATCAGGACGTTCGGGATCGGCCCGCCACCGATCGTGCCCGTGACCCACGACGTGTAGTCGCGCGGGAAGTCGGCCACCGCGCTGTCGCCCAGCACCACGAACGCCAGCCCGCGGTAGAGCGCCAGCGTGCCGATCGTGACCGCCAGCGACGGCAGTTTCAGCACCGTGACGAAGAACCCGTTCAACGCGCCGAGCACCGCCCCCAGCACGATGCACAGCGGGATGATCGACTCGATCGTCATCCCCCGGTTCCACGCCTCACCCATCACCGCGGACGTGAGCCCGAGCGTGGAGGCCACGGACAGGTCGATCTCCCCGGTGACGACCACGAACGTCATGGGCAGCGCCACGAGCGCGATCGGCAGCAGGTCCAGCAGCAGGAACGTGAAGTTGCGGCTGGTGCCGAAGTTCTCGACCGCGCCGGAGGCGATCACCAGGACCACGATCGTCACCACGATGACGGCGGCATCCCAGCTCGCCAGCCGCGACAGCCACGTCGGGCGTGTTGCCTTGTCAGACATGGGAATCCCTCTTCTGCGTCTCCAAGCGCCCTGACAGTGTCTTTTGCACCCGGACGGCCACGAGCCGGTCCGCGCCGATGGCCAGCAGGATCAGCGCGCCGACGATGGCCTGCTGCCAGAACTGGTTGATGTCGAGCACCGCCAGCGCGCTGCCGATCACGGTGAGCAGGAGCGCGCCGAGCCCGGCACCCCACACCGTGCCGCTGCCGCCGAACACCGCCACCCCGCCGACGACCGCGGCCGCGACGACGTTGAGTTCGTACCCGTTGCCCGCGGCGGCGTCGATCGTGCCGAACCGGGCGGCGAACAACACGCCCGCGACCCCGGCCAGCGCGCCGCTGACGAGGAACGCCACGATCGTGTTGCGCCCGACCTTGATGCCCGCCAGCTCGGCGGCCTGCGGGCTGGACCCCATCGCGTACAGCTCGCGGCCGGCCCGGTGGTTGCGCAGCACGATCCCGGCCACGACGAGCACGACCACCGCGATCAGCACCAGCCACGGGACGCCGAGGAACGAGTCGTGCCCGAAGGACAGGAACGAGCCGGGCAGCTTGTCGGCGTTGATCTGCTGGCCGCCCGCCCAGAAGTAGATGATCCCGCGGTAGGCGTAGAGCGTGCCGAGGGTGACCACGAGCGCGGGCACCTGGCCGAACCGCACGAGCACCCCGTTGAGCAGCCCGCAGACGGCGCCGAGGCCGAGCCCGGCGAGCAGCGCGACGACCACCGGCAGGCCCGGGTTGTCCCGCAGCAGGGCACCGACGGCGAACGCCGACAGCCCCAGCACCGACCCGACGGACAGGTCGATGTTGCGGGTGATCATCACGATCGCCTGCCCGACCGCGAGCACCGCGAGGATCGCGGTGCCCAGGAGGATGTCGCGGATGCTCTGCCCGGACAGGAACCGCGAGTTCTGCGTCGCGGTGAACGCGACGAGCACCACCAGCGCGAGCACGATGCCCGACTCGCGCGCCTTGAACACCGTGCCCACCACCGAACGCCCTCCCGGTGCGGTCGCCTCCCGCGGCGCGGGCGCCGCCACCTTCATCGCGTTCACGCCGCGGCTCCTTGCCCCATCGCCGCGAACATCACCGAGTCCTCGGTCGCCTCGGCGCGTGGGATCTCGGCCACCAGGTGGCCCTCGCGCATCACCAGCACCCGGTCGGCCATGCCCAGCACCTCCGGCAGTTCCGAGGACACCATCACGACCGCGACGCCCTCGGCGGCCAGCGCCGACATCAGCCGGTGCACCTCCGCCTTCGTGCCGACGTCGATCCCGCGGGTGGGCTCGTCCACGATCAGCACCTTCGGCGCCATCGCGAGCCACTTCGCGAGCACGACCTTCTGCTGGTTGCCGCCCGAGAGGGTGCCCACCGGGTCGCCGAGGCGGCCGTACTTGGTCTGCAACCGTTTCGTCCAGTGCAACGCCTCACGACGCTCGCCGGGTCCAAAGAGGAAGCCCAAAGTGGACAGTGCGCGGGAGCGCGGCAGCGTGACGTTGCGTTCGATCGACAGGTCCATCACCAGCCCCTGCTGGCGGCGGTCCTCCGGCACGAGCGCCATGCCCGCGGCCATCGCGGCGCGGGGCGCGTGGGGTTTCAGCTTCTTCCCGGCCACCTTCACGGTTCCGGCGTCGCGTTCGTCCACCCCGAACACCGCCTGCACGACCTCCGAGCGGCCGGACCCCACCAGCCCGGCGAAGGCGACGATCTCACCGGCGCGCACGGAGAAGGAGATGTCACGGAAGACGCCTTCCCTGGTCAGGCCTTCGACCTCCAGCACGACCTCGCCGGGTTCGACGTCCTGCTTGGGGAACAACGCGTCCAGCTCACGGCCGACCATCCGCTTGAGCATCTCGTCGACGGTCAGGTCCTCGACCGGGTCGGTGGAGACGTGCCTGCCGTCACGCATGATCGTGACGCGCTGGCACAGCTGCGTGATCTCCTCGAAGCGGTGCGAGATGAACATGATCGCCGCACCCTCTTCGCGCAGCGCCCGCGCGACGGAGAACAGCCGCTCGACCTCGACGAGGCTCAGCGCCGCGGTCGGCTCGTCCATGACGAGCACGCGCGCGTCGGCGGAAAGCGCTTTCGCGATCTCCACGATCTGCTGGTCCGCGATGGACAGTCCGCGGGCGGGCCGCGACGGGTCGATCCGGACGCCCAGGCGCGTGAACAACGCTTCGGCCTCGGCGCGGATCGCCGCGCGGTCGATCATCCCCAGCCTGCCGCGGGGGTGGCGGCCCATCACGATGTTCTCCGCAACCGAAAGGTCGGGGAACAGCGTGGGTTCCTGGTAGATCACCGCGATCCCGGCGGCCTTCGCGTCCGCGGGCGAGGAGAACTCGACGGGCTGCCCGTCCACCAGCAGCGTGCCCGTGTCCGGGCGGTGCACCCCGGCGAGCATCTTCACGATGGTCGACTTGCCCGCGCCGTTCTCCCCCACCAGCGCGTGCGCTTCCCCCGCGTACAGCGGGAAAGAGACCCCGGCGACGGCCGCGACCGCGCCGAAGGACTTCGTGACGCCGCGGACCTCCAGCAGGGGCACGCGGCCCGGGTGTGGGCGCTCCATCGCGACCTCCGGAATGAAAGGTTTCACAAACCTGGCGCGGTGACGCTACTATGCATCCGATCACAGTGTCAATGAACTCGTTCCACCGCTGATCAGAAGGGGTTTTCTCGCTCCCGGTCGCGTTGTGCGACCAGGATTCACCTCGCTGTTACGTTTCAACGGAGGCTTCCCCATGGCGGTGCACGATGCCCACGAGGCCGGTCCGGCCGAACCCCGCGTCGCGGGGATCAAGGACGTGGCCGCGCTGGCCGGCGTTTCACTGGGCACGGTGTCCAACGTGCTCAACCGGCCGGACCGCGTCAGCCCGCGGACGCGGGCGAAGGTGGAGGCGGCGATGGCGGAGCTGCGGTTCGTGCGCAACGAGTCGGCGCGCCAGCTGCGCGCCGGGCGCAGCCGCGTGCTGGGTTACGTGATGCTCGACGGCAGCAACCCGTTCTTCACCGACGTCGCCGCGGGCGTGGAGGACGCGGCGGACGAGGGTGACCTGTCGCTGTTCCTGTGCAACAGCGACAACCGCGCGGAACGGGAAAGCGCCTACCTGAGCAGGCTGGAGCAGCAGCGGGTGCAGGGCGTGCTGATCACGCCAGTCGACCCCGACGCGGCCGTCCTGGACGAAATCGCCCTGCGCGGCACACCGGTGGTGATCGTGGACCGCACGCGCACGGCGGCCACGCACTGCTCGGTCGCAGTGGACGACGTGCACGGCGGGATGATCGCGGTCCAGCACCTCGTCGAGCGGGGGCACGAGCGGATCGCGTTCATCGGCAGCCCCGCGACGTCGGGCCAGGTGCGGGACCGGCGCGAGGGCGCGCTGCGGGCGTTGGCGGAGGCCGGGCTGGGCCCGGACCACCTGGTGGACCTGACCACGGCGGGCCTCACGGTCGCCGACGGCCGCAACGCCGGCGCGCGCCTGGCCGGCCTGCCGGCGCCGGCGCGCCCGACGGCGGCGTTCTGCGTGAACGACCTGCTGGCACTGGGCCTGCTGCAGACGTGCGTGAGCCTGCACCTGCGGGTGCCCGACGATCTCGCGATCGTGGGTTACGACGACATCGACTTCGCGGCGGCCGCCGCGGTCCCGCTCACGTCGGTCCGCCAGCCGCGGCGGCAGCTGGGCCGCACGGCGGCGGAACTCCTGCTGCAGGAGACGGCCGATCCGCACCACGAGCACCAGCAGGTGGTGTTCACCCCGGAACTCGTCGTGCGGGCGTCGACGCACGCGGCAGGGTGAGGGTGAACGCGGCGCCCGCCCCTTCGACGTCGCGCACCGTGATCCGGCCGCCGTGCATGATCGCGTTCTCCTGGGCGATCGACAGGCCCAGCCCGCTGCCCGCGGTGTAGGACCGGGCGCGGTCCCCGCGCACGAACCGGTCGAACACCACGGGCGCGAGGTGGGCCGGCACGCCCGGCCCGTGGTCCACGACCGTCACCGTCACCAGGTGCGGGTCGGTGCCGTCGATGGTCACGCCGACCGGCGGTGCCCCGTGGTGCTCGGCGTTGCTGAGCAGGTTGCGCACGATCGTGTGCACGCGCCGCGCGTCACCCTCGACGGTGGTGTCCCCGGTCGCGGTGAGCGCGACCTCCTCCCCCGTCGAGACCATGCCGATCGCGTCGCGCACCAGTTCCGCGAGGTCGATCGGCTCGGGCCGGAACTCCGCCACGCCCGCGTCGATGCGGGAGATCTCCAGTAGGTCCTCGACGAGGGCGCCGAGGCGGCGGACCTGGGTGCCGAGCAGCTCGACCGAGCGGGCCCGGTCCGGGTGGTCCGGGCTGTCGAGGCTGTCGGTGAGCACGGCCAGCGAAGCGAGCGGGGTGCGCAGGTCGTGGGCCACGTCGGCGACGAACCGGCGTTGCTGGGCGTCCTTGCGGCGCAGTTCGTCGATGGACTCCCCCAGCCGCTGCGCCATGAGGTTGAAGGACCCGGCGAGTTCGGCGAGCTCGTCCCGCCCGTGGACCGGCAACCGGGTGTCGAGCGCGCCCGCCCCGAGCCGCCGCGCCGCCACCGCCGCGGCCCGGACCGGCCGCTGGATCTGCCGGACCGCCAGCAACGCGATGGCGGCCGCGGTCAGGGCGACCACCACGGTCAGCACGGCGAGCTGGGTGCGCAGGTTGCCGATCTCGCGGTCGAGCCCGGCGGTGTTGTAGAACTCCGCCAGCACGATGCCCGGGGCGATCAGCCCGGTCACCACGAAGAACGAGCCGTCGGGCCCGGTGTAGTCGTAGGTCACCGGCTCGCCGCCCGCGGCCCGTGCCTGCTCGACCCGGTCGACCGGGAGCTGACCGTCCCGCCAGCCGGTGTTCCCCTGGACGGGGACGAACCCGCGCTCCCGCGGACCGGGCGCCTCCTGCCGCAGGTCGACCAGCGCCCAGGTCAGCCCGAGCCGCCCGCCCATGTACTCCGCGGCGGCGTCCACCGTGCAGTCGGGGACCGCGGCCCGGCAGGGCGCGCGGTGCTCCACGGCCTGCTGCACGTCCGACCGGAACCCGAGGGTCGCCGAGGTGACGAAGCGGTCCCTCGCCGAGGCGGACTGGGTGGTGTAGACCGCGACGGCGAGCGCGGCGGACGCCCCCACGGTGGTCAGCACCACGGTGATCGCGATCCGCGCGCCCAGCCCGAGGCGACGCTTCACGGCTTGACCAGCCGGTAGCCGACTCCCCGCACGGTGCGCAGCAACGAGGGGTTGGCCGGGTCCGGCTCGATCTTCGCCCGCAGCCTGGCCACGGCCGCATCCACGAGCCTCGCGTCCCCGCTGTAGCCGTAGTCCCACACCCGCTGCAGCAGGGTGCGCCTGCTGAGCGCCTGGCCGAGGTGGTCGACGAACTCGAACAGCAGGCGCAGCTCCGTCGGCGTGAGGTGGACCTCCTCGCCGCCGCGCGTCACCAGCCAAGCGGCCCGGTCGACGGCGAGCTCACCGAGGGTGAGCACCGGCGGCGCCGCATCGGGCGGCGCCGCGGGCGTGGCGCGGCGCAGGACGGTCTTCACCCTGGCGTCCAGCACCCGCGGCTGGACCGGTTTCACCACGTAGTCGTCGGCGCCGCCCTCCAGCCCGGCGACGACGTCGATCGGGTCGCCGCGCGCGGTCAGCAGGATCACCGGCGTGGTGTCGCGGGCGCGGATCCTCCGGCACACCTCGAAGCCGTCGACACCGGGCAGCATCACGTCCAGCAGGACGAGATCGACGGGGTTTCCGTGCTCGTACAACGATTCCAGCGCCTGTTCACCGCTGCCCGCGACGGTGACCGCGTGGCCGAGGTCGCGCAGCGCGCGGGACAGCACCTCCGCCAGCACGGCGTCGTCCTCGACCAACAGCAACCGGGACACCGGCACCTCCCCTCCTCCGGTAACCTATCGCGCCGCGCGGGCCGGACGGGGCGATGCCACCGTTCCGGGGTGCGCGCGGCGCGGCGGGGGGCCGGCGTCCGCGGGGAAGTACTCGAAATGCCACCACTCGTTGTCGTAGGTCCGGTGGAGGCCGTACCGCGCGCCGTGGTGTTCCAGCCACCGCGCGCCTTCGCGCGGGCGGACGTCCAGCGCCGTCCCGCGCACGTGGGCGGATTCCTCCGGCGGCAGGACGCGCCGCCGCGCCGCCTCGTCGGACCCGGTGCGCCGGACTTCGGCCGCGTACAGCCGCAACTGCTCGCCGGTGTCGCGATGTCCCGAGGTGAGGCCGATCAGCTGGCCGTCCCGCCAGAACGCCACCGTACGGGCGCGGGTGAACGCCGCCCGGGTTTCCGGGGACAGCCCCGCCAAGGTCTCCCCGGGGAACCGCAGGCCCAGCGCCCATTGGCAGGCCACGTGCCGTGCCCGGCGGGGTGCTCGCAGCGCCGCGACCGGGAGCAACAACACGGCCAGGACGAACGTGGCCACGCGCAGGACCGGTTCCCGGTACCCGGCGGCACGCGGTGTGGTCGGTTCGGTCATGCCTCCGACGATCGGCCGCCGGGGTGCCGGTGCTGCCCGGGTTTTGTGACCGGTTCTCGACAAGATGTGACGGATCGGCGACCGCTCGGCCGGCCGTCCACAAAGGAATGGTCCGGCAGGCCGTCAACGGAATAACCAGGCGCCAGCGAACACGATGCCCACGTATGCCGCGCCGAGCCCGGCGACCAGCGACACCACCATGTTGGAGACCGCGGGCAGCCAGGAACCGGAGCGCACCAGTTTCCACGTCTCGTAGCTGAACGTCGAATACGTCGTCAGCGCGCCGCAGAAACCCGTGCCCAGCAAGGACGCGAGCAGCGACGGGGCGGGCAGCGCCGTCAGCAGTCCCAGCAGGAAACAGCCGAGCACGTTGACGGTCAGCGTGCCCCAGGGGAACCGGGAGCCGTGCCGCGCCTGCACCGCGCGGTCGAGCAGGTACCGCGCCGGCGCACCGACCGCGGCGCCGAGCGCGACGAGCAGCACCGTCACGACAGCTCTCCCTCAGCAGCGGGCCGGGTGAGCAACGCGGTGGTCGCCAGCGAACCGAGCGCGACCGCTGCCAGCGCGGCGAGCGCGGTGCCGCCGAGGTAGAGCAACGCCGGCGCCGGCCGGTGGGCGTCGACCAGCTGCACGACGTCGAGCGTCGCCGTGGAGAACGTCGTGTAGCCGCCCAGCACACCGACGCCGAGGAACGGGCGGAGCAGCCGCTGTCGCGGCCAGACGTGCTCGATGAGCGCCATCAGCACCCCGATCGCGAGGCAGCCGCTCACGTTGATCAGCAGCGTGGACCACGCCCACTGCCCGGCCTGGTGCGGCAGCAGCGCGCCGACGGTGTACCGCGCGAGCGCCCCGCTCGCGCCACCGAGGGCGATCACGCCGAGTACGGTGCCGGGCCGGTCACGCAGTTCCCGCCGCTGCTGCGGCACGGCGAGCGACACGTCGGGGTCCACGGGGTCGTGCATGCGGTCTGCCTCCACCAGCAGCGTCGAGTCACTGGCAGGGACCGTTGGCGAACGTCTCGCGGTTTCCCCCGTGCGGGATGCGGCGGGCCCCACCGCCGCGCCCAGTCTAGGACATCACGACGACCCCGGGTCCCCGGCCCACAACCGCAGCTCCACCTCGGTTTCGCGCAGCACCCGCGCGGGCTCGCCCAGCCCCGTCAGCGCCCGGCGCCGCGCCTCGAGCCGCTCCGAGCGGTACCGGGGGAACGCCAGTTTGAGGCTCAGGTCGAGCATCTCGGTGTGGTAGGTGAGCAGCTCCGCCACCCGCCGGGGCAGCGACCCCGGTGCCTCGTCCTCGCACAGGTCCTGCGCCCAGCCCTGCAGCCGCGCGTACTCACCCGCGACCCGGCGGCCGCGCCGCGCCACCGCCCACGGGGTCTCCCCCGGGCGCCCGCACGCGACGATCACCTCGTGCGCCTCCGCCTGCAACGCGATCGCTCGCCGGACCAGTTCCAGGAGCGTCACCGGCCGCAGTGACCGCGCGGCGGCCGGATCGAGGGCCACATCGCCCTGGCCACCGCGGTGCGCGGGGGAACTGCGCCACCGGAAGCGCATGGTTCACGATAGCGCGGCTCAGCGCCGCTCGACCTCCTGAACGACGACGGGACCCCGGCGCGACTCGATCTCGAAGGTGCCGTCCGGCAGCAGGCGCACCGTCACCGCGGCCGTGGGGGCATCGGCCTCGCTGCGCGTGTGGTCCTTCGTCCGGAGGTAGAACGCCGACAGTCCGAACAACGCGAACACCAGCAGCCACAACGGTCCCAGCATCAGGTACCCGAACGACCCCGTGTCGGTGAACGTCGCCGCCACCGCGCTCTGCATCGGCCCGTAGGTCGGCAGGAACTGCAGCACCGTCTGGTTGCGGCCGGGGTTGATCACCGGGTTCTGCACCATCACGTCGACGAGGCTGACCATGATGATCACGAACATCCCGGCGAGCTCGGTGCTCACCGCGACCCCGAGCGCGATCCCCAGCCCGCCGTAGACGAGCCCGCCCGCGACCAGGCTCAGGAACAGCAGCCCCGGCTGGCGCACGTCGGTGTACAGCGACAGCACGATCGTGGCGTAGCCGCCCACCGTCAGCGCGACCAGCCCCAGCCCGATCAGCTTCGCCAGCAGCAGGCACGGGCGCGGGTACCCCGCCAGCACCAGCCGCTGGTCGAACTCGCGCGCCCGCCGCACCGTCGCGAACAACATGAACCCGATGATCAGCGTGGTCGCGTTGAGCACGGCCGAGATCAGCGCCAGCCGCCCCGCGTCGACCGTGATCGGCGCGTCGGTGATGCGCGACAGGTAGGCGACCGGCCGCGCGGGGATGATCGTGCGCACGATCGCCAGCCACACCGGGATGAAAAACACCACGAGCGTCAGCGCCAGCCGGTTGCGCAGGTGCTGCGCCGTCTCGAACCCGACGGCCCGCAGCAGCGCCGCCTGCCACGTGGTGCCGCCCAGCACGTCCGCCCGCCACCGTCGCGCGCCGGTGACCAGTGTCTGCACCGTGGTCATGACGCCACCCGCTCGGCCGCCACGACCCGGCCCGACTCCAGGTGGAACAGCCGGTCGAACCGTTCGGTGTCGTGCGCGATGTGGGAGATCACCAGCACCGACCGCCCGGTGTCGCGCAGCTCCGTGGCCAGCTGCCAGAACGTCAGGTAGTTCTCCCAGTCGAAACCCTGGTACGGCTCGTCCATCAGCACCACGTCCGGGTCGTGCATCAGCGCGAGCGTGAGGTTGAGCTTCTGCCGGGTGCCGCCGCTGAGCGAACCGGCGCGGATCGTGCGGTAGGGCGCCAGCCCGAGCCGTTCCAGCAGCTGCTCGGCGCGCGCCAGGCTCGCGATGTGGTACGCGCTCTGGAAGTACCGCAGGTGCTGGCCCACGGTCAGCTCGTCGTTCACGACGATGCGCTGGGGGCAGTAGCCGAGGCTGCCCCGGTGCAGGACCTCGCCGCGGTCGGCCCGCAGCACGCCGGCGAGGATCTGCAGCAGGGTGCTCTTGCCCGCACCGTTCTCGCCGATGATCCCCAGCAGCTCACCGGGGCGCAGCTCGAACTCCACCCCGGACAGCACACTGCGGTGCCCGTAGGACTTGTGCAGGTCGATCGCGTGCAGAACTGGGTCCTTCGTGGACACTCGGTCTCCTTCCTCGGCGGTCATCGGGTGCGCCGCGCGACGGCGTCGGCGAGCTGGGTGGCGGCGGTGCGCGCCCGCGCCGGGACGGGTGCGGCGTCGAGCGCGGCGAGCGCCTGCGCGGTCTTCAGCTCGATCAGCTCGGTGACGGCGGAGTCCGCCCCCGTCCGGCGGATGATCTCCCGCAGCCGCTCGGCACCGGCGTCGTCGAGCTCCCGGTTCCCGTGCAGCTCCTTGATCACCGCCCGCTGCCGGGCACCCGCCCGCTGCCACGTCAGGTTCATCAGCACGGTCGGCTTGCCCTCGCGCAGGTCGTCGAGCACCGGTTTGCCGGTCACCTCGGGCGAGCCGAACACCCCGAGCAGGTCGTCACGCAACTGGAACGCCTCACCGAGCGGCCTGCCGTAGGCGGTGCACAGCCGCAGCACCTCCGGGCCGCCGTCGGCGAGCATCACCCCGACCTGCAGCGGACGCTCCACCGTGTACCCGGCGGTCTTGTGCCGCAGCGCGCGCCAGCTGCGGTCGAGCGCGTCGTCCGTCCGCTCCCCCGCCAGGTCGAGGTACTGGCCCGCCATCACCTGCGTGCGCATCGCGTGCAGCACCGGCTCCGCGCGCCGGCGCCACCGCTCGCCCGCCGCGCACAGCAGCTCGTCCGACCAGGCGTGGCACAGGTCGCCGACCAGGATGGCCGCGTTGAGCCCGAACCGGGCCGCCGCTTCGGAGTCCTTGCCGGAGTACCGGTCCGCGAGCACCCGGTGCACGGTCGGGCGGCCGCGCCGCAGCCGCGAGGAGTCCATCAGGTCGTCGTGGATGAGCGCGAACGTGTGGAACAGCTCCAGCGCCGCTCCCACCTTCACCACCGGGCCGCCCTCCGGCGCACCCCCCGCGGCCAGCCAGCCGCAGTAGCAGAACAGCGGCCGCAGCCGTTTCCCGCCGCGCACGAACTCCCGCACGACGTCGACGAGCGGCGGCAGGCACGCGTCCACCGGGTGCCGCGCCTGCGCCTCCAGGAACTCGTCGAGCACCGCGTCGACGCGGCGCCGCAACCAGCCGAAGTCCCCTTCCACCGGTGCCCGTGGCTCGGGGGCCGGTGACACGTCGACGAGCCGAGCTGACATGGTGCCTCCTCGCGAAACGACGGTTCCGGGCGTGCCGGCGCCCGTCGCGCTAGATAACACCGGCACCACGGGCAAAACCAGGGGGCGATCCCCACCACTCGTCCGGGCCGCCCGCACCGACCGGATGGGCGAAACCCGCACCGCTGCGTAAACCCCTTGCGCACCAAGGCAATCCGCTACTCGTTCGCGTGACTGCTGTTGCTGCCGGGCGGCGGGGGCGGTCATAGTGATCTCACCGGCGCTCGCCGGAAAATCCGAAATCCCTTTTCGCGCACGGCTTTTTCCGCCGTCGTGCCCGCACGTCCTGCCAGGAGCCGCCCATGACCACGCTCGAGCTGCGCCCGTTCTACTGCCCCATCGAGCCGGCGATCCACCCGGACGTCGACGAGATCGAGCGCACGGCGGTCACCTGGCTCGACCGGTTCCGGTTCTACGGGGACGCACGCGGGCGCGCCCGCGTGCTCGGCACGAACAGCGCCGAGTTCTACGCCCGGTTCGCCCCGCACGGGTGCCGGGACGGGCTCCAGGCCGCGGTGCACTGGGTCTACTGGGGATTCGCGTTCGACGACGTGCGGTGCGACGCCGGCGAGCTGAGCGCGGACCCTGCCCGGTTCCTGGCCATGGTCGGCCCGCTGCAGCGGGCGCTGGAGAACCCGTGGCACGACCCGTCCTCCGGCGACCCGTTCGTCCTGGCGTTGCAGGACATCGGCCGCGCCATCGCCGCCTGCGGCACCCCGGTGCAGGCCCGCCGGTTCGCCGACGCCCACCGCGCCTGGCTGTTCGGCGTCGCCTGGCAGGTGGCGAACCGGGCCGCGGGCCGCGTGCCCACCCTGGACGACTACACCGCGATGCGGCTGGGCAGCTCGGGTGGCCCGCCCACCCTCGCCCTGCTGGAGATCGCGATGGGGGCCGAGGTACCGGCCGCGGAGCTGGACTCCCCGGCCGTGCGCGCACTGACCGAAATGGCCAACCTCATCGCGTCGTGGGACAACGACCTGCACTCCCACCGGAAGGAGACCACCGAGGACCACACCGACCAGAACCTGATCACCGTGTTGCGTGCCGCCGAGGGACTTTCCCCCGAGGAGGCCCTCGCCGAGGCCTACCGCCTCAGGGACCGCGTCATGGCGCGGTTCCTGACCGTGCGGGAGCGGGTCGCGTCCGGACCGGACGCGAGCCCCGCGCTCCGCGCGTACCTGGACTGCCTCGGGCACGCGATCCGCGGCAACACCGACTGGGCGCTGCGCGTGCCGCGCTACCGCGGCTACGGCGCCCAGCCGGTGTCCGCCGGGCCGGGCTGGGCCGGCACGCCCTCCGACACCCGGCAGGACCCGTTGCCCATCCCCGCCATCGCCTGGTGGTGGGACCCGTTGGAAACCCCGTGGAGGAGACATGAACCGTAGGACCGTCCGCCGCCTCGCCACCGCCGCCGCGGCCGGCACCGCACTGGTGCTGGCCCCGCTCCCGGCGTCGGCCGTGACGTCCGACGACGGCGACTGGACCAAGGTGCAGGACTTCGGCAGCAGCTACTTCTGCGAGGCCGCCGGCATGGCCGGGCAGCTCGCCGGCCGCTGGCTGCCCGGCCAGTGGCACTGCGTGGGACCGGTGCTGTACCTGCGCAACGAGCCGCTCATGGTCCCGCAGTCCTGACGCCTCACCCGCCCGGCCTGCCCGCCTCCACGCGGAACAGCCGGGCGGGCAGGAGGCGCGTGAGGCGGTCCGAGCGCAGCACCGCCAGCGGCCCGACGACCGCGAGCAGCAGCACGTACCCCGCGACGAAGGGAGAGATCCGCGGATCCAGCCCCGCGGCACCGGCCAGCGCCGCCAGCACGAGCGACAGCTCACCCCGCGTGAGCACCGTCAGACCCACGTTCACCGCGGCCTGCCGGTCGTAGGAGTGCAGCTTCGCCGCGGCCGCGCCGGCGGCGAGGTTCAGCACGACCGTCAGCACCACCGCCACGAGCACCGGCACCACGACCGGGCCCACCGCACGCGGGTCGATGCTCAGGCCGAAGATGAAGAAGAACAACGCGCCGAACGCGTCCCGCAGCGGCTGGACCAGCCGGTGGATGCGCGGCGCGGCCGAGGAGCCGCCCAGCAGCACACCCACCATGAACGCGCCGATGGCGTCCGACACCCCCAGCTCCTCGGCCACCGCGGCCCCGAGCACCGCCATCCCGACGAAACACACGGTGAGCAGTTCGTCGTCGGCCGAACCGAGCAGACGCGACACCGCGCGCCCGCCCCACCGCGCGAGCGCCGCGAGCACCACCAGGAACCCGAACGCCTTGCCGAACTCGGCCAGCGCCGCGCCCAGGCCGTCGGCGGCTCCCAGCACCGGCTGCAACATCGCCAGGTACAGCGCGAGGAAGACGTCCTCCAGCACGACGATGCCCAGCACCAGCCGTGATTCCGGGTGGCGCATCCGCCCGGTCTCCAGCAGCAGCTTCGTCACGATCGCCGAGGACGAGATGCCCACGGCCCCGGCGAGCACGAGCGCCTCCCTGCTCCCCCAGCCCAGCGCGAACCCGAAGGCGAGCCCGCCGCCGATGTTGAGCACGAGGTAGATCGCGCCCGCGGCGGCGAGCCTGCGCCCGCCGGCGACCAGGTCGCCGAGCGAGAACTCCAGCCCGAGCGAGAACAGCAGGAACACCAGCCCGAGCCCGGCCAGCACACCGAGCTCGGCCGGATCATCCACAAGCGACAGTCCAGGGGTGTTGGGGCCGAACAGGAATCCGGCGAGCATGAACAGGGCGATGGTGGGAAGGCCGATGCGGCGGCCGGCTCGGGCGAGCAGGCCGGCGGCCAGGAAGGCACCGCCGACGGCGAGCAGGGCGTGTCCGGTCGTCATGAGGGGTCTCCGAAAGGCAGGCGGAAGCACACCACCCCGGTCGGGAGTGGTGGCGTGGACGGGATTCGGTGCCTAGGAGACCGGGGGATCCCGTGCGGAGACGTGAGACGGCACGCCGGGCCGGGTCACCCACGACGCGACCCTCGGCGCGTCCAGCGCGGGGCGCAACGGCGGCGGTTCGGGGCAGCCGGGCGGCAGCACGACGGGCACGGACGCGACCGCGCAGTGCGGCAACGGCTGCTGCGCGAGCACGGCGACGCGGTCGGTGTGCCGGGGAGCGGCACCGGGCCAGGTCGGCGTCGCGAGCGACAGCAGCAAGGTGGCGACGGCGAGCAGCAGGAACACGGACCGGTGCCGGGAAATCCGCTCCCCGGTACCCCGCATGCCACCCCTCTCGTTCCCGCCGTCGTCCTCAGTGTACCAGACGGTCGAGTCCACAATAGACAGTTGCCGACCGGGGCCGCGCCTGGTTGGCTGTCCGGATGAGCGGGAACGACGAACGCGACGGCGTCGCGCTGACCCACCTGGAGCAGCCGTTGTTCGACGGCGCGGGAGCCGTCAAACGCGACCTCGTCGACTACCTCGACGCCGTCGCGGACCGGATGCTGCCCGCCCTGCGCGGCCGCCCCCTGTCGGTCATCCGCGTGCTGCGCGGGCAGGACGCGTTCATGCAGAAGAACCTGCCGAAGTACACGCCGGACTGGGTACCGCGCACGACCCTGTGGGCCGAGAGCTCCCGCCGCCAGGTCACCTACGCGCTCTGCGACGACCGGCGCACCCTGCTGTGGTTCGCCAACCAGCGCGCCATCGAGTACCACCCCGGCCTCGCCGCCGCGGACGAGCCGCAGCACCCCACCCACCTCGTGCTCGACCTCGACCCGCCCGAGCAGGACGACTCGTTCGCACTCGCGGTCCAGGCGGCGCACCTCGTGCGCCAGGCCCTCGCCGACAGCGGGCTCGCCGGAGCGGTGAAGACCAGCGGCGCCAAGGGGGTGCACGTCTTCGTCCCGCTGGCCCCGGGCGTGGACGCCGAGCAGGCCGCCGCGGCCGGCCGGGCGCTGGGCGCGCGGGCCGAGCGGCTCGACCCCGCGCTCGCGACCACCGCGTTCATCAGGGAGGACCGGCACGGCAAGGTGTTCCTCGACTCCACCCGCGCCGGCGGCGCGACCGTGGTCTCGGTGTACAGCCCCCGCGTGCGCCCGGGGCTGCCGGTGTCCTTCCCCCTCGACTGGGCGGAGCTGGACTCCGGGACCCCGGGCGACTTCACGATCCGCACCGCGCTGGAACGCCTCGGCGACGCCGACCCGTGGGCCGAGCTGATGCCCGAGCCCCAGCCGCTGCCGGAGGACCTCGTCGAGGAGGGCAGGGCCATCCCCATCGCCCGCGTCCAGGCCATGCACGAAGGAAAACGCCGGGCTCGCGCCCGGCGTCAAGCCGAAGGGGGATGACCCGGTGCCCACCGCGCCGCGGGAACGAGGCGGGCACCGGGTCCGGCGGGGCTACCGGCGGGTGGTGAGCCCGTAGCCGTAGGGGAACAGCGGGTCGTAGTTCCGGTCACCGATGTTGATCGGCTCCTGCGCCTCGCTGCGCGGCCAGCTCACCGAGAGCTTCCCGGTGAACGGCTTCTTGCCGAACAGCACGTCGGCCACGCCCGCGCCCTCGCTGCCGGGCAGCCAGGACATCACGAAGGCGTCCATCTTGCCCAGCTCGTCGGTCACGATCTGCGGCCGGCCCGCGACGTCGAGCACGACGCACGTCTTGATCGCGCCGCACACCTTGTCGATGTTCGCCCGATCGGCGGCCGAGATGTTCAGCGTGTGGCCGTTGCCCACGTCGCCGACGCCCTCCGCGTAAGGGGTCTCACCGATCACGACGACACCCACGTCCGCACCGGCGGTCGGCGCCGACGCGTCCGCGCTGTAGGTGACGTTCCGCGCCACCTGCTGGATGCCCTGCAGGATCGTGGTGCCCGGGAAGCTCGTGTTCCCGGACTGCCCCTGCCACGTCACCGTCCAGCCACCGGCCTGGTTGCCGAGGTCGTCGGCGTTCACGCCGGCCACGTAGATCTTCTGCGACGGCTTGAGCGGCAGCGCGCCACCCGAGTTCTTCAGCAGCACCTGCGACTCGGCGACCGCCTGCCGCGCCACGGCCCGGTGCTGCGGCGAACCGATCGTACCGGCGTTCGAGCGGTCGGTGTAGGGGTGCTCGAACAGGCCCAGCTCGAACTTCGCCTTGAGGATCCGGCTCACGGCGTCGTCGATGCGGGACACCGGCACCCGGCCCGCCTGCACCTCGGCGGTCAGCGTCGACACGAACTGCGGCGCGCTGTAGGGCTCCATGAACATGTCCACGCCCGCGTTGACCGCGGTGCGGACCTGCGTGGCGTAGTCGCCCGGCAGCTGGTGGATGGCTTCCCAGTCGCTGATCAGGAAGCCGTCGAAGCCGATCTTGCGCTTCAGGACGTCGGTGAGCAGCTCCTTGTTCGCCGTCATCTTCACCGGCGTGCTGCCCGGCCGGTCGGTCCACTGCACGCTGGAGAACGACGGCATGATGCTGCCGACGTCGTGCTGCTGGACCGCCGTGACGTAGGGCGCGAGGTCGACCTGCGCGAAGTGCTGCCAGTCGGTGATCGTCACACCCTGGTCGGTCGTGTACGTACCGCTCGTCGACGTGCCGTAGGTGGTGTCGCCGTCACCGGCGAAGTGCTTCGCGGTCGCCAGCACGTGGTCCGGCTTCGCGAGGTCCTTCGGGCTGGTGCCCTGGAACCCGTCGATCGCCGTCGTCATCTGCTGGACCAGCCTCGGGTCCTCGCCGAACGACTCGTAGGTGCGGCCCCACCGGTCGTCCCGCGCGACGCACACGCACGGCGCGAACGCCCACTGCGGGCCCGTCGCCCTGGTCTCGGTGGCGGTGATGTGCTCGACCTCGCGCACCAGCCGCGGATCACGCGTGGCGCCGAGACCGATGTTGTGCGGGAAGATCGTGGCACCGACCAGGTTGTTGTGGCCGTGCACCGAGTCCACGCCGTACAGCAGCGGGATGTGCAGCCGCGTGGCCAGCGCTCGCGACTGGTAGCCGTCGACCATGTCCGCCCAGCCGGCCGGGGTGTTGTCCGCGGGCGTCGAACCGCCGCCGGAGAGCACGGACCCGAGGGCGAGGTCCGTGATCTGCTGCTGGCTGGAGTCGATGGCGCCGCGCTCGGCCTGGGTCATCTGGCCGACCTTCTCCGCCAGCGTCATCCGGCCGAGCAGGTCCGCGACCCGCTGGGCGACCGGGAGCCGGGCGTTGAGGTAGGCCGGGGTGCGCTCGGCGGTGACCGGCGCCGCGCTCGCGGCGGGTACCGCGGTCGCGGTCAGCGCGGCGGCCGCGAGCACCGCCCCCGCGAAGCGGGAACTGCGTCTGCGGGAAAGCGTTCTCACACGAATCCTCCTCCGTTGCAGGGTGCGTGCAGGACCGGGTCGGGCCGCGCCAGAAGTGCGCCGGCCCGTCGGGGTGGGTGGAGCCGCTCGATCGAGCAATGTTGCGCGTCACAACATATTCCACAACCCGGCGGGAGGGAAGGGTCCGAAAGTCGCATTCGGCACTGGTCCGGTCCACTCCCGCGCGGACTAAAAGCGCGGCTCGTCCTGTTAGTGTCGATGACACGTCAACCAAAGGCAGGGACCATGGAACTCGGCATCTACAGCTTCGGCGACCGCCACCGCGACCCCCTCACCGGCGAGCAGGACTCCGTGGCGGACAAGCTCGCGCAGACGCTCGAGCGCATCAAGCTCGCCGACGAACTGGGCCTGTCGTTCTACGGGCTGGGCGAGCACCACCTGGAGGACTACGCGATCTCCAACCCCGGCACCGTCCTCGCGGCCGCCGCGAGCGTGACCCGGCAGATCACCCTCAGCAGCGCCGTCACCGTGCTCTCCACCGAAGACCCGGTCCGGCTGTACCAGCAGTTCACCACGCTCGACCAGCTCAGCCGCGGCCGCGCCGAACTGCTCGCCGGGCGCGGCTCCTTCACCGAGTCCTTCCCGCTGTTCGGCGCCGACCTGGCCGAGTACGACGACCTGTTCGACGAGAAGCTTGCCCTGCTGCTGCGCATCGACCGCGAGCGCCCGCTCACGTGGTCCGGCCGGTTCCGCCCGCCGCTGGAAAACGCCCAGATCTACCCGCGCCCGTACCGCGACCACCTGCGCATCTCCATCGGCACCGGCGGCAACCCGGAGTCCTCCGCCCGCGCCGGCCTGCTCGGCCTGCCCGTGGTCTACGCGGTGATCGGCGGGCGCCCCGAGCGCTTCGCCCCGCTGGTCGACCTCTACCGCCGCGCGGGCGAGTCAGTGGGGCACGCGAAGGAGGACCTGCACGTCACGATGGGTGCGATCGGCTTCATCGCGAGGACTGCGCAGGAGGCCAAGGACACCTTCTACCCGTACTGGCTGGAAACCATGAAGTACGGGGCGAAGGCCCGCGGCTGGCCGATCCCCACCCGTGCCGAGTACGACGCCTACACCCACAACGCGCAGGCCCTGTTCGTCGGCACGCCCGAGGAGGTCGCCGACCGCATCATCAGCGTGGGCAAGCTGACCGGCGCCGACCGGTACGCGATGCAGATGGACTGGTCCGGCGTACCGCACGAGAAGGTCATGACGGCGATCGAACTGCTCGGCACCGAAGTCCTGCCGCGCGTGCGCAAGGCGCTCGGCGACTGAGCCGCGTCGCCGTCCCGCCCGTGTCCGGGGTATGAGACCGAACCGCCGCGTGCTGCCCGGCGAGCGCGGCCGCACTCGGTGCGACCGCGCTCGCCGGGCTCGGCGGCATGCCTGGCGCACCGGTACCCGTGGAGTGGCAGGTCGCGGCCGACGAGCGGTTTTCCCGCGTCGAGCGGAGCGGCACCGTGCTCGCCACACCGGAGGACGCACACGCGGTGCACGTCGAGGTTCGGCGGTGTCTCCGGCCCGGGTGCCGCGGTCGGCATGCTCCTCGGCGGCATACTCACCGAATTCCTCAACTGGCGGTTCACGCTCTACGTCAACGTCGCCATCAGCCTCATGGCCGTCATCGGTGCCGCTGTTCTCTCCCTCGCCAGGCCAAGACCAGCCGGGGGCCGCGACTGGACGTCCCCGGCACGCTCATCGGCTGCGTGGGCCTGTTCGGTGTCGTCTACGGGTTCGCCGGCGCGGAATCACACCCCTGGTCCGCTCCGGGCACCTGGGGTTTCCTTGCCAGAGGCGTGGCCCTGCTCGCGGTGTTCGCCTGGTGGCAGACCCGCGCCGTGCACCCGCTGCTGCCGCTGCGTCGTTCTCGACCGCACCCGCGGCGGCTTGCACCTCGCCATCTTCATCGGCGGCATCGGCCTGTTCGGCGAGTTCCTGTTCCTGAACTACTACATGCAGCAGAGCCTGCGCTACTCACCGGCCATGACCGGCGTCGCGTTCCTGCCGATGGTCGCCACCCTCGTGATCGCCGGAGGAGCGTGCACCACGCAGCTCTACCCCCGCTTCGGCGCGAGGTTCCCGGTGGCGGCCGGCATGCTCATCGCGGCAGGCGCGATGGCCTGGCTCACCCGCATCGGCCCGGCCGGCTCCTACACCGGAAACATCCTCGGCCCACTGATGCTCTTCGGCCTCGGTGTCGGCGCCACCATCGCCCCCGCGATGAACGCCGGCACCACCGGCGTCCAGTCCCAGGACGCCGGCGTCGCCTCGGCCACCGTCAACGTCGCCCAGCAGATCGGCGGCTCGGTCGGCATCGCACTGCTCAACTCAATCGCCGCCGCCGCGCTGACCCGGTACCTCGCCGGCAAGGACGGCACCAGCCGGATCGTCCAGGCGGACGCCGCGATCCACGGTTATGCCGTGGCGTTCTGGTGTTCGTGCGCGATCTTCGCCGCCGGTGCCGTGGCCTGCGGCCTGATCCTGCGAACCGGAAAACCCGAAACGCGCACGTCCGCCATCGAGCCGGAGGATTTCGCCGATCCGCGCTGAGCAGCACGCCGAGCGGGCTGCTCAGCGCGGATGCGCACGTCGCGCTCCGAAGCCGACCGCCGGTGCTTCAGGATCGGGCGCGCCGGAACACGAACCCGAGCAGAGTGCGCAGGCGCACGCCCTCCCGCCGGGTGCTGATGACGACAGCCAGCAGGACGATGACACCGCGGGCCACACCCTGCGCATACGAACTGAGGTCCAGCAGCACCATCCCGTTGTTGAGGAGTCCGAGAAAAATGACCCCCAGGAAGGTTCCGACCACCGAACCCCGGCCACCGAACAGGCTCGCACCGCCGATGATGACCGCGGAGATCGCCGTGAACTCAGCGCCCACCCCGATGGTGGAGTCCCCTGAGCTCAGTTGCGCGGACTGCAGGACGCCGGCCAGCCCCGCGGCCGCTCCGGTGAGGCCGAACACCAGCGCGCGGATGCGGCCAACGCTGATGCCGGAGAGCCGGGCCGCGTCCGGGTTCCCGCCGACCGCGAAGACCGAGCGGCCGAAGGTCGTGCGGGTCAGCACGAACCAGCTCACGGCGAGGAACAGGAACATGATGACGGCCGGCACCGGTACGCCGAACACGTCGCCGTTGCCCCACTGGCTGAACCCCGCGCTGGAGATCTGCACGGGCACGGCGTCGGTCAGCATCTGGGCGAGACCGCGCAAAATGCTGAAGAGCGCCAGCGTGACGATGAAGGACGGCACGTCGAACCAGACACGTACCAGCCCCGCGAGCAGCCCGGTGACCGCACCCACGAGCAGCACCGCGAGTGCGGCCAGCGGCAGCGACCACCCGTGGTCGGTGACCAGAACCCCGAACAAGGAGGAGGCGAACGCCATCGCCGACCCCACGCTGATGTCGATCTCTCCGGCGACGATCACGAAGGTCATCGCCAGCGCGATCACACCGACGAACGCGGACTGCTGCAGCACGTTGAGCAGGTTCTTGGTCGTCATGAAGTACGGCGCGCAGAGCGACAGGACCACGAAGAGCAGGACCGTCGCCGTCAGCAGCCCGATGTGATCCAGATGCTTGATGCGCGCGAGCAAGCTCGGGCGTGCAGGCCGCACAAGTTCGGTGGCGGCGGGCTCGGCCAGGTCAGTCTTCATTGTCGGTCCCCGTCCTCGTCGGTAGTGAGAGTCCTTCCTCGCCCATCGCGAGCATCATCAGCTGCTCCTCGCCGGTGTCGCGCAAGTCGACGTCCCCGACGAGTTCTCCGTGCCGGAGCACCAGCGAACGCGTGGCGAGCCGGTACAGCTCCTCGAACTCGGACGTGGCGAAGATGGTGCTGACGCCGGAAGCGGACAGCTCCAGCAGCAGGTCGTAGATCTCGCGCTTGCCCCGGATGTCGACGCCACGCGTCGGCTCGTCCAGGAGGAGCACGGTGGCCCCGTTCGCGAGCCAGCGCCCGAGCACCACCCGCTGCTGGTTGCCACCGCTGAGGGTCGACGGCGGATCGTTGAGCCGCCAGTGCACCCTGAGACGCTCCATCGTCTGCCGCAGCAGGCGCCCCCCGGAGCCCGACGAGACCACGCCCGCCCGGCTCACGAGGGGCAGACATCCCATCAGGATGTTGCTCCGGATCGGCAGGGACATCGCCAGTCCGTGCGTACGGCGGTTCTCCGGCGCGAGCCCGACTCCGTGGCGCCTCATCCGGCCCACGGTGCGGCGCTCGGCGGAGACGCCGTTCACCGTGACCGCACCCGTGCTCGGCCGCGCGCCGGCCAGCGCCTCGAGCAGGCTAGTGCGGCCGGAGCCGAGTACCCCGGCCACGCCCAGCAGCTCCCCTTCGCGGAGGTCGAAGGAGATTCCGCGGAGTGCGTCGCTGCGCAGGCCGCGCACCTTCAGCACCACCGGCGAGTCCACCGGACGAGCGGGCGCCTCGCCGGGTTCGAGCTGCCGGTGTCCGGTCATCATCCCGAACAGCGCTCTCGAGGTGGTCTCCGCCATCGCCACCGTGCCGACCAGCTGACCGTCCCGCAGCACGGTCGCCGAATCCGCGACACAGTGGATCTCGTCCATGCGGTGCGAGATGTAGATGACCGCCACGCCCGTCGCCGCAAGCCGCTTCACGAGCGCGATCAAGTCGTCCGCCTCCTGCGCAGACAGGGAGCTGGTCGGCTCGTCGAGGATCAGGACCCGTGACTCCCGCCCCACGGCCCGCGCGATCTCCACGAGCTGCTGCTGACCGATGGACAGCTTCCCGGTCCGCGTGGCCGGAGCCACCGAGCAGTGCACGCGTTCGAGCACCTGCTTCGCCGCATCCTGCAGGGCGCGGCGGTCGACGACGGACCCGGGCCGCGTCGGCCACCGTCCCAGGAAAACGTTGTCGGCCACGCTGAGCCCCGGTACCAGACTCAGCTCCTGATGGACGGTGGCGACCCCGCAGCCCATAGCGTGGTGCGGGGAACGGAAAACGGTTTCGGCCCCGGCAACGCGGATCACCCCGGCATCCGGGACGACCACACCGCTGAGCATCTTCACCAGTGTCGATTTGCCCGCCCCGTTGAGCCCGAGGAGAGCCCGGACCTCACCGGGCGCCACCTCGAGGTCGACATCACGCAGCGCCTGGAGTGAACCGTAGGCCTTGCTCGCCCCCCGGACCGAGATGGCCGGGAGCGTGCCCGGGGCGCTACTTGCGCTCATCGATGTAGGCACGGAGGGTCTCCGGGTGGTCGGCGGAATAGGGAACCGCGGCGATGAGCTGGGTCTCCTTGACCGGCGGCGTCCCGTTCAGCACGGCGACGGTGGCGCGGACGGCGTCGGCGCCGAGCTTGCCCGCGTCCTGTCCGGCGGTGAACAGCAGCGCCGGGTCGGGCTGCAGCATCAAATCGGCGATGACCGTGGTGATGTCGATTCCGAAGACGTGCACGCCGGCGCGCTGGTCGGACTTGACGGTCAGCGCGGCGCCGATCGCGCTGCCCTCGTTCTGCCCGAAAATGAGGTTGAGCTCGGGGTGTGCCGTGAGCATGTCGGAGGCCAGTGGCTTGGCCTTGTCGACGACGTAACCCTCCTGTTTGGCCACGATGTCGTACGAGCCGGGCGCCAGCGCGGACTCGAAACCCTTCTGACGCTGGCCACAGATGGCGTAGCTCGCGTCGCAGCTGAGAATCCCGATCTTGGCATGACCGCCGAGCTTCTCGGTGATGTATTTCGCCGCGGCCTCACCGGCGGTGCGTCCCAGCCCCTCCTGGTCGGAGGTCAGGTAGCCCTTGATCAGTTGCTGCCGGGCACTGTCCTCGATGCAGGTGTCGTAACACAGGACCGTTATGCCGGCGTTCACCGCCCGCCGGATCGCCGGGACGGAGCCGTTGGCGGAGATCGGGTCGACCAGGATGGCGTCGACGTGCTGGGTGATGTAGGTGTCGATGAGCGAGGCTTCCTTGGAAACGTCGCTGTCGGAGGTGTTGATCTTGAGGGTGACGCCGGTCCCCTGCACGGCCTCCTGCATGCCGCGGGTGTACTCGTTGATGATCGGCGACGAGAACAGGGTGGTCACGCCGATGACGTAGTCGCCGTCCTTCTTGTTCGAGCCGGCCGTGGCGGCACACGCGGAGGCCAGCAGGAGTGACGCGCCGACGGCTGCCACCCGGTAGGAGAATTTCATGGTGATTCCCTGAGGTTGTGGGCACCGGGAAGAGATCCGGCGGTCAGTCCAGTGCGGCCAGACGCTCGGCGGCGATCGCCGGGACGCCACGAGGGGTGGTGAAAAAGCCCGCGTCGACGGTGAGATTGGTGCCGGTGATGTAGCGGGCCTCGTCCGAGGCGAGGAACAGCACCGCGTTCGAGACGTCGACCGGTTCGACCCACGGCACGGGGAGGAGGTTCATGGCCTGCGCCGGGAACCGGATGTCGTCGATCGTGGCGTCCGCTGCACCGCCGGAAAACATCTTGGCGATCATGTCGTTGAGCAGCATCGGCGATCCGACGTTGCCGGGACAGACGGTGTTCACCCGCACGTTGTGCGGCCCCATGGTGGCGGCCAGCGAGCGCATCAGGCCGACCACTCCGTGTTTGGAGGCGTTGTAAGGCAGCATGCCGACCTGGGCCAGCAGCCCGGAGACCGACGCGGTGAAGATGACCGACCCGGACCCCTGTTCGACCATGTGCGGCAACACCGGCCGGGTGGCGTTCCAGACGCCGTTCAGGTTCGTGTCGATGACCGTGTTCCAGTCGTGTTCCGTCCACTGGTCCCACGGCTCCGCGATGAGAATCCCGTGGTTGACGGCCAGGATGTCGATCTTCCCGAACTCCGCGATGGCCTGGGCCACGACGGCGGCCATCTGCTGCGCGTCGCGAGCGTCGGCCTTGACGGCGAGGCAGGCCTGGTCCTGCTTCTCGACCAAACGAGCCGTCTCCTCGAGGTCGGCCGGAGTCGCGAGCGGGTAGCCGACGTTGTCCAGCTGCTCGCACAGGTCGGTCGCGATGATCGTCGCGCCCTCCTCGGCGAGCCGGACGGCGTGTGCGCGTCCCTGGCCGCGTGCGGCTCCGGTGATCAGTGCGACCTTTCCAGCAAGTCGTCCCACGTTCCTGGTCCCTTCTGCTACGTGCCTCGTTGCGCCGTGGCGGCGGACACCGGAAGAATCGCAGCGGCGAAAGAGCTTCAGACGTAAGAAATCGCAACAGTGCCGTCAGCGACCCGCACACCTAGCGTCGTGATCGATCCGATCGACCAAAGACGGGAGAGACGTGATGGGGAGACTGGACGGAAAGGTGGCTTTCGTGACCGGTGCCGCCCGCGGACAGGGACGGAGCCACGCCCTGCACCTGGCGCGCGAGGGCGCGGACATCATCGCGGTGGACATCTGCGAGGACGTGGAGTCGGTGCCTTACGCCCTGGCCACCAAGGCGGACCTGGACGAGACCGTACGGGCCGTCGAGGCGCTCGGCCGGCGCATCTTCGCCACCAAGGCCGACGTGCGTGACCTCGCCCGGCTCGAGCAAGCCGTTCAGGCCGGAGTGGCCGAGCTCGGCCGCCTCGACGTGGTGGTCGCCAACGCCGGTATCTGCACCATCGCCCCGGCGCTGGAGATCGAGCCGCTCATGTGGCAGCAGATGATCGACATCAACCTCACCGGTGTGTGGCACACCCTCAAGGCGTCCCTGCCGATCGTCCGGGAGCAGGGCGAGGGCGGCTCGATCATCGTCACCAGCTCGGTCTCCGGGCTCAAGGCGGTGCCGCAGCTCGGCCATTACACCTCGGCCAAGCACGGCGTGGTCGGCCTCGCCAGGACCCTGGCGGTCGAGCTCGGCCAGGAGCGGATCCGCGTCAACGTGGTCTGTCCGACCAATGTGGACACAGACATGATCGACAACGACGTGATACGGAAGATCTTCCTCGCCCACCTCGAGCACCCCACGCGCGAGGACGCGCTCGACCCGAGCTCGCCGTACCACGACTTCCACGTCATGCCGATCCCGTGGGTCGAAGCTTCGGACGTCTCCGAGGCCGTGGTCTACCTGGCCAGTGATGCCGCTCGCTACGTCACCGGCATCACCCTCCCGATCGACGCCGGAGTCCTCATCAAGTGACGCCGCGCGGGGTCGTGGACCGCGGTCCCCGGCTCCTGAAGCACGGAAGCGGGTGGCTCGCCGTATGGCCGCGAGCCACCCGCTGCGGCGTCGTCAGAAAACGGCTCCGGGGTTGAGGATTCCCTGCGGATCCAAGGCCTGCTTCACCCTGTGGTTCAGAGCCAGCGCGTCGTCGCCGAGATAGGAGCCGAGCCAGGGCTTCTTGAGGCGCCCCACCCCGTGTTCACCGGTGATCGTGCCGTCGAGCGCGATGGCCAGGTCCATGATCTCGCCGTAAGCGGCCTGGGCACGTGCGGTCTGCCCCGGGTCGGTGGGGTCGAAGACCACGAGGGGGTGGGTGTTCCCGTCGCCGGCGTGGGCGATCACGGCGACGACGATGTCCCGGGCGCGTGAGATCTCCTCGATGCCCCGGACCAGGGCACCCAGCCGCGGTAGCGGCACGCCCACGTCCTCGAGCAGCAGGGAGCCCTTCTGCTCGACGGCGGGGATCGCCATGCGGCGGGCCGTCACGAACATCTCGCCGGTCTCCGCCTCATCGGTCGAGAAGACCTCGGTGGCGCCGTGTTCCTCACACAGCCGGGACATGTCCGCGATCTCGACGGCGGCGTGCCCGGCAGGCTCGTCGGTCTGGATGACCAGCATGGCCTCGGCGCCGCGGTCGAGCCCCATCCGTGTCACGTCCTCGACGGCGTTGATCGACACCTTGTCCATGAATTCGAGCATCGAGGGCCGCATCCTCCGGGTGATGGCCAAGACCGCCTCGGCCGCCGCATCGAGGGCGGCGAACGTCGCCACCAGTGTCGACGGGATGCGTTGCGCCGGGATCAGCCGCAGGACGATCCGGGTGACGATCCCGAGGGTGCCCTCGCTGCCGACGAAGAGCTTCGTGAGGGAGAGGCCCGCGACATCCTTCAGCCGCGGGCCTCCCAGCTCCACCGCCGTGCCGTCCGCAAGCACGACGGTCAGGCCGAGCACGTAGTCGGTGGTGACCCCGTACTTCACACAGCACAGCCCGCCGGCGTTGGTGGCGACGTTGCCTCCGATGCTGCAGAACTCGTACGACGACGGGTCGGGCGGGTACCACAGACCATGCGCGGCGGCAGCCGCCTTGACCTGTGCGTTCAGCGCTCCGGGACCGGTGACCAGCGTCCGGGTGACCGGGTCCACCTCGATGTCGCACATGCGCTCGGTCGAGACGACCAGACACCCGTCGACGGCCGACGAGCCGCCGGAGAGGCCGGAACCGGCACCCCGCGGCACGACCGGGATCGCGTGCCGTGCCGCGAACCTCACCGCGGCCTGCACGTCCTCCGTGCTGGTGGCCCGAACTACCGCGAGTGGCGTGCCCACCTCCGGGGCACGGGCCCGGTCCCACCGGTAACCGGCCATCCGGTCCGGGTCCGTGATCACCCGGTCCGCGGGCAGGGAATCGAGGAGCTCGGCCAGGCCGGGGTCAGCGTGCGAAGGGATCACGGCTCTCCCCCGTCAGCTCGATCCAGATCGTCTTCGTCTCCAGGAAGTCACGCACCGCCTCGATGCCGTTCTCCCGCCCGATGCCGCTGTGCTTCATGCCTCCGAACGGCGCACCGGGGGCGATCGCCCGGTAGGCGTTGATCCACACCGTGCCGGCGTTGATGGCGTCGGCCACCCGGTGTGCACGCTGGATGTCCTTGGTCCACACCGCGCCGGCCAGACCGTACGGCGTGTCGTTGGCCAGTTCGATCGCCTCGGCCTCGGTTTCGAAGGTCAGCGCGGTCACGACCGGCCCGAAGATCTCCTCGCGGAACACCCGCATCTCCCGGCCGGCGTCGGCGATGACCGTCGGCTCGACGAGCAGTCCGCCGTCGCGGTGCCGGTTCCCGCCGTGGCGGATGGAGGCCCCCTCGGCGCGTGCCGAGTCGCAGAAGTCGAGGACCCTGCGGAGTTGCGCGTCGTTGATCAGCGGGCCCATATCCGTTTCCGGGTCCATCGGATCACCGACCACGAGCGTCGCGGCGCGCTCGGCAACGCGCTTCACCAGCTCGTCGTGGATTTCGTGGTGAGCGATCACGCGGGAGCCGGCCATGCAGTTCTGCCCGCTGGCCGAGAAGATCCCGGCCAGCACGCCGTTGACCGCGGCGTCGAGGTCGGCGTCGGGGAAGATCACCTGTGGAGACTTGCCCCCGAGTTCGAGACTGACGCGCGTCAGGTTGTCCGCGGCCGCTCGTGCCACCGCGATGCCCGTGGTGGTCGAGCCGGTGAACGCGACCTTGTCCACGCCTGGGTGCGCGACGAGCGCCTGGCCCACGGTCGGTCCCACACCCGTGACCACATTGACCACCCCGCCCGGCAGTCCTGCCTGCTCGAGCAGGTCCGCGACTTCCAGTGCGGTGGCGGGCGTGAAGTCGCTCGGCTTGACCACTATCGTGCAACCGGCGGCCAGTGCGGGCGCGAGCTTGAACGCGAGCATCAGGAGTGCCGAGTTCCACGGCACGATCGCGCCCACCACCCCCACCGGCTTGGGGCGGGTGTAGAGGGCGAAGCCCGGCTTGTCGCTGGGGATCGTGGCCCCTTCGATCTTGTCGGCCAGGCCCGCGAAGTAGTGGAACCACTCCGGCATGTAGCGGGCCAGGCTCCGGGTTTCCCGGATGACGCGGCCGGAGTCGCGCGTCTCAATCTCCGCGAGCCGGTCCGCGTTCTCCTCGAGGAGATCGGCGGCACGGCGCATGATCCGGCCGCGCTGGGTGGCGGTCATCCGTCCCCAGGGCCCCTCGATCGCCGCCCGGGCACAGCGCACGGCGTGATCGACGTCCTCGGCCGTTCCGTCGGGCGCCTGCGCCCAGTCGAGTCCGGTGTAGGGGTTCCGGGAGGCGAACGTGGCGCCGCCCCGGCTGTCGACCCGCTCGCCGCCGATGATCATCCGGTAGTGCTGGAGTGTGCTGGGTGCTTGCGTGGTCATCTGCCTTCCTTGATGTCAGAGGTGGGATGTCCGGGCGTGAGCGCGACGTCGACGGCGACCGACCCTTGACCGGACGGCATCACGAGCACGGGATTGAGGTCGAGGGACGCCACCTGGCCGGCCAGGACCGCCGGGGTGGTTGCCAGGTCGAGCACCAACCGCACGAGGCTGTCGACGTCACGCGCCGGTGCGCCACGGAAGCCGTGGAGCAGAGGGGCTACGCGGAGGCGATGGATGGCCTCGCGCACCAGCTCAGTGGTGAGCGGCGGGATGAGCAGCTGCACGTCGGCGAGCACCTCGGCCGCCGTGCCGCCCGCACCGACGACCACCACGTTCCCGACTGACGGATCCCGCAGCAGCCCCACGCTCATCTCGAGCCCGCCGTCGAGGCAAGGCTCGACCAGGAGCCCGTCGACCTGGCCGTCTCCGTGGACGTTCGCCTCGGTGGCCGCCAGCATCCGCGCGGCCGCCGCCCGCAGTTCGGCCTCGTCGCCGATGCCGACGTCGACCAGCCCCAGCTCTGTCTTGTGCGCGAGCCCGGCGGCGGAAACCTTCAGCACGACCGGGAAACCCAGCTCGCGAGCGGCCGCCGCGGCCTCGTCGGCCGACACGGCCAGCCGGCCGTCGACGACGGGCAGGCCCCACGAGCGGAGCAACCGCTTGCCCGCGGCCTCGGACAGGGGGCCGCCCGCCGCGCGCGGCAGCGGGCCGGTCAGCCGGGCGGTCGGCACGGACGTCTGCGGGTCGGCGCGGCGCTCGCGCTCGACGTGCCGCGCATGGGCGACGAAGGCGCCGAGCGCCCTCATGGTCGCGGCGGTGTCGTCGTACGTCGGAATCCCGGCGCCGGCCAGCCGCCCGGGCATCGCGGCGTCACCGGCGACCCAGCACACCACGACGAGCTTCTCGGTCCGGCGGTCCAGCTCGACCACGTCGGCGAGGATCCGGTCGAGATCGTAGTAGTCGCCGAGGATGCCGAGAGCGACGACGACCACGTCCACGCCGGGCTCGGCCTCCACCGCCCGGATCGCCGCGCCGAGCAGCTCCGGGCGGCTGAGCAATTGAGCGGTCACGTCGATCGGGTTGGCCGTCGCCGCGAAGGGTGGCAGGGTCTCGGTGAGCCTGGTGCGGGTGTCCGGGCCGAATTCGGCCATCGCGAGCCCGTTGACCGCGGCCTCGTCGGCCAGCAGCACGCCGAGGCCGCCGGAGTTGGTGACGATGCCGACGCGGTTGCCCCGCGGCTTCTTCCGCCCCGCGAACAGGCGGGCCAGCTCGCTCATCTGGCGAGCGTCCCGAGCACGCACCAGACCATGGCGGGACAGGAACGCATCGACCACCTTGTCCTCCTGGGCCAGGGCGCCGGTGTGGGAGGAGGCGGCCCGGGCGCCCTCCTCCGACGCTCCCGCCTTCAGCACGAGGACAGCCGCTCCCCGCTCGTGCGCGGTCCGTGCTGCCTGGACCAGGCGATCGGCGGCGCGCATGTTCTCCAGGTAGACCTGCACCACGCGGACGCCGGGGTCGGTCGCGACCTCAGCGACGAGGTCGGCCACGGTCAGGTCGAGCTCGTTGCCGGTGGCCGCCCAGTAGCGAACACCGTCGACGTGCCCGGAGGACAGCTCGGTGAGCACCGCGGCCATGGCCCCGCTCTGGCTGATGACCGCTGTGGTCCCGTCCGGCACCTCCTCCGTGCGCCCGAACACGGAGGAGAAAGAGGCCGCGAGTCCCACCGACGTGTTCGCCACACCCTGACAGTTGGGCCCGAGGACCCGCATGCCGCTGCGCCGCGCGCAGTCGCGGACCTCGTCCTCGAGCGCGCGGCCCGCGTCTCCCGTCTCGCCGAAGCCGGAGCTGACGATGACGGCGACGCGGACACCGCGGTGGGCCAGCGACCGGATCGTCTCCGGCACCCGCACGGCGGGCACTGCCACGATCGCCAGGTCCAGGGCGCTGTCCGCGGGCAGCTCGTCGACCGAACGGTACGCGGCGACGCCCTGCACTGCCGGGTCGGACGGGTGGACGACGTACAGCCGTCCCGTGTACCCGTAGCGCAGCAGGTGGCTCAGCAGGCGGCCCCCGATCTTCGTGCGCTCGTTCGACGCCCCGACCACCACGACCGAAGCCGGCCGGAACAGGGCGTCGAGGTTCGAAGCGGGCGGCGTGGTGCGGCCGCGGTCGAGCTCGCTCAGGGCCACTGGGTCTCCTCGGTCGGGTGCAGGACGGCGACCAGTACGGTCCCGGCGCTGGTGGTCGCTTCGAACCGCGCACTCGTGCCCTTGCGGGTGTGCGTGATCGCGACTTCGTCGCCAACCCCGACGGGCGCGACGAAGGTGACGTCGAGCCGCGAGTCAGCCCGCGCCGGGGACTCCACGAGCTCCACCGCACGCTCGACGAGGGCGACCAGCAGCATGCCCTGGACCAGGGTCCGGCCGAACGGCGTCGAACGCGCGTAGCCGGGGTCGGTGTGGATTCGGCCGTCACCGCCGCTGAACCGGCCGAACCGGTCCACGTCGTCCTGGCCGAACGTCATACGCAGGACCGTGGTCATCGCTCGTCCTCACGCGCGGCCGAGAACCCCCACAGGTAGCGGCTGCGGGTGCTGCACACGCGGCGCCCCTCGTGCCGGTACTCGGTGGCCACCTCGACGAGGCGGCGGCGGTCCGCGGTCTCCTCGGCCCGGACGACGGTCACCTCGACGTCGAGCACATCCCCGGCCCGTGCCGGCGGGGTGGCCACGGTGACCGACTGGTGGGTGTGGATGGTCCCCTGCTCCATCCGTCCGCCCAGTGCCTCGAACATCGGCCGGAAGGTGGAGTACACCGCCGGCGGCACGAGCTCGCCCACGTGCGGGATCTGGTTGCGCCCAGGTGCGGCGGCCGCCCGGAAAGCCGCCACCAGATCGAGGCCGAGCTCGTAGCTGGTGCGGTACGGCTTTCCGACCCGCAGCTCCGCGAACGCGATGTCTTCGAACCGAGCGGGAGGCCTGGTCGACATGCTCGGGTCCACCTCTTCCTGACTCCGGGTCCTGGCCGCGCCGGCACGATCGGCGGCGGCCCTGCGTCCGGAAGTCTCGCCGGTGGATGCCCCCCGTTCCCCGTTCAAGTTTCTTACAATGTGACTCCTGCCACTGGGCTCCATGCTGGGAGACACACGTGGCGATGAGAGAGGTGAGCATGTCCAGCCGACTCGCATGGGAGGCCTTCCAGCACGGCGATGAGCCTCCTGACCTGCGCGAAGAGATCCTGACCTCGTGGCGGCGCTCGCGACTCAGCGGCGTCAGCCCGCTGGCGCAGGACTTCGAGCGCATCGAGATCGACATCGAGAGCCGCTTCGCCCGGGTCGCCATCCCCCTCATGACCGAGATGGCCGAGCTGCTGGCGGACTCCGAGACCTGCCTGGCCATGGCGAATGGGGCCGCCCACGTCCTGTGGCGCTGGGCTCCCGATTCGCGCCTGCGCCACCAGCTCGACCTGGCCGGCCTGCTGGTCGGGCACTCGTTCAACGAGGAGCTCATCGGGACCAACGCGGTCGGCACCTCGCTGGAGGTCGGCCGGACGGCCGCGGTCCGGTCCGAGGAGCACTACCGGGAGGCGTTCCACCGGTTCAACTGCGTGGCGACCCCGGTCGTCGACCCGATAACGCACCGGATCCTGGGCACCATCAACCTGACCTGGTCGCCGAACTACCAGGAATCGGCCGTCGCGCCGCTGGTGCAGAAGATGGCACGCGAGGTCCAGACCGCGCTGAAGGATGCGGCCGGGGCGCGCGAGCGCCGGCTGCTCGATGCGTTCCTCGACGCTCGCGCGCGCAGCGCCCACCCGGTCGTCGCCCTGAACAGCGAGTTGATCATCGGCAACCATCTCGCCCCGGTCCCGAACTTCCGGCACGAGGTGCTCTGGGGTCGCGTTCTCGACACGGTCGACGGCCCTGACCTCACGATAGAGGTGGCGCCGGGGTGGAGCGCGACCGTCCGCGCCATCTTCGACGGCAAGAGCCTCCTCGGTGCGCTCCTGGTCTTCGACACTCCCCAGCACGAGACGCCGGTGCCCACCGTGAGCGCGGGGCCGCCGCACGGCGCCACGGCTTCGGCGCACGCCCGGGTCCGCGAGACCGTCGGTCGCGTGGTGCGCGACGGTGGTGCCGTCGTCCTGCGTGGCGAACCCGGGGTGGGCAAGAAGCACGTGGTCGTCGACGCCCTGGGAGCCGGGGCCGAGGTCCTCGACGCCTCCGACATCGCGGCCGACGGCCCGGAGGCCTGGCTGGGTATGCTTCGCCGGTCCCTGAACCGCACGACGCCCTTGGTCGTCACCCATCTGGACAGCCTGGACCAGCGCACCGCCCGGGCGGTCGCGAGCATCCTGTCCGCGGCGGCCGAACCCCCACGGCTCGGCGCGACCGTCACGGTGGGGCGCGGGGAGCAGCCCGCGTGGCTGCTCTCGATCGTGGACGCCCTCGGCGCCACCGTCATCGACCTGGGGCCGCTCCGGAACCGCCAGGACGAGATCCAGCCGCTCGCCGACACCTTCGCCGGCGATGTGCCGCTGGCGCCGGAGACCCGGGAGGTGCTCCAGCGCTACACCTGGCCCGGCAACGTCGCGGAGTTGCGCCAAGCCGTGCGCACCGCGGTCGTGAGCTCGGACGGCACCGTGGTGAATCCGGCCCACCTGCCCGACAGCGTGCGGCTGGAGACCTGGACCAATCGTCATCTCTCGCTCATCGAGCGAGCCGAGGCGGAGGTGATCACCAGGGTGCTCACCCGCGCCAACGGGAACAAGACCGTCGCCGCGCGCGAACTGGGCGTTTCCCGTCCCACGCTGTACGCCAAGATCCGGGCGTACCGAATTTCGGTGCCCACGACCCACGTGGAGGTCGGCTAGCTCGGATGTCCGCCACGTCGTTTCCGGCGGAGCTGATGTTCACGGGACGAAGTTGGGCCCCGGGACGAAGGGATGCGCGGCGATGAAGTCCTCGTCGACGCGCACCCCGAGCCCCGGGGCATCAAGCGCCCGGACAGTACCGGGCGAGCTCGTGTCGTGCGGCGTCGAGGTCAACCGCTCACGAAAGGCGTGCTCGGGGGTGACGTCCGACTCGTAGAAGCCGGGGTTGTCGATCGCGGACAGCACGTGGACGGTCGCGGCCTGGCTGAGCCCGGTCACGGAGCTGTGCGGGCTGACCCGCACTCCGGCCGCCGATGCCAGCGCGGCGATCCTCATGAACTCGGTGACGCCACCGGTCTTCGCGACGTCGGGCTGGACCTCCCCGAGGAAGCCAGACCGGAGAACCGGCGCGAACTCGTAACGTGTGTACAGGTTCTCGCCCGCGGCGAGCCGGATCCGGGTGAGACCGGCCGCCCGCCGGTAGCTGTCTACGGCCTGTGGCGCGAACGGCTCCTCGATCCACTCGACGCCTGTCTCCTCGAAGGACGGCAATGCCCGGACCAGCTCACCCGGCGAGTAGGCCGTATTGGCGTCAACCATGATCGTGAGCCGCTCGTCGGCCGCTCGCACGGCCGAGACGCGTGCCGCATCCAGGTCGGGCCGTTCACCCACGCGGAGCTTGACCGCGCGGTATCCCCGTGCCGTGGCGGCAGCGACCTCCTCGACCAGTCGCGGCACGGGTTGCCAGCCCAGCGCGACGCCCCCGGCATAAGCCGGGAGGTCGCGCCGTGTGCCTCCGAGCATGCGGTAGAGAGGCCAGCGGGCCGCTTTGCCCCTGATGTCCCACAACGCCATGTCGAGGCCGCTCATCGCCAGCACCGTCGCCGCGCCGAGACCGTGGCTGCGCAGCTGGCCGTCGTACACCCGTCGCCAGATGCCGACGACGTCCAGCGCCGAGGCGGGAAGCACGAGGTCCGGAAGAACGGAATCGACGATCCTCGCGACCACACCCGCCGCCCGTCCGTGATGCGCTTCGCCGTACCCCACGAGGCCGCCGGCCGTTGTGACCTTCACGATCACGGCGTCGCGCTTGACGGCCCGCCCCAACGCCAGCCTCGGGCCGTCCACCAGTGGCAGGGAGATCGGGAAGGCCTCGATGGTCCGGATGTCGAGGTCAGGATCGGGGCCGCTCAAACTCGCCTCCTGGCTGCCGGATTCGTGCAGTCGGTGTCAATGGTCGACGATCAGCTGCTGAGCACGAAGCCGTCGTAGCCGTTCTCGGTGACCTCGTCCAGGATTCCCCGGTACGTCGACAGGCCACCCATGTAGAAGCGGGCGGTGGTGGGTTTGCCCTTGACGTTGTGGCCGAAAATCCACGACTCGACCTTGGGGAAGAGCGTCTGGTTCGCGATGTCCTCGCACTGCCGCATCCACCGGTCCTCGGCCGCGCCGGTCGGCTCGATCAGCGTGTGCTCACTGCGCTCCAGGAAGCCGACGGTCCGCCCGATCCAGTCGACCTGCGAGGAGATCATGGGCGGGTTGTTGCAGAAGCTGCTGTTGGGCCCGAAGATCGTGAACAGGTTGGGAAACCCGGCCACGGTCATTCCCAGGTACCCCCTCGGCGCCTCCGACCAGTGGTCGGCCAGTTTCACGCCACCACGGCCGCGGATGTCGATGGAGCGGTAGCTGCCTTCGACGGCGTCGAAACCGGTGGCGAAGATCAGCACGTCCAGGCCGATCTCGGCACCGTCGGAAAGAACCACTCCTCGCGGCGTCACCTTCACGATCGGCGTCTCCCGGACGTCGACCAGCGAGACGTTGTCGCGGTTGAAGGTCGCGTAGTAGCCGGAGTCACAGACGGGGCGCCGCGCGTAGTAGTCGGTGGGGGTGAGCTTCCGGGCTGTTTCGGGGTCGTCGACGATCTCGGCGATCTTGGTGCGGATGAAGGCCGCGGCCTCCTCGTTCGCCTCCGGGTTGGTGCCGATGTCGCTGAAGGTCCCGAACATGAAGTAGAAGCCGCCACCCTTCTGCCAGGCTTCCTCGAAGATCGCGCGGCGCTGCTCAGGAGACACGCTCATCGCCGGGATCTCCGACTCCACGAAGCCGAACCCCAGCCCCGAGTTGTAAACCGAGTTCCAGATCTCCTTGTAGTTGCTCCGGATGTCGGCGATCTCCTGCGGCTCCAGCGGCCGGTTCCGCAGTGGCACGCAGTACTGCGGTGTGCGCTGGAAGACGGTGAGCTCCCCCACCTCACTCGCGATGGCGGTGATCAGCTGGACACCGGTGGAGCCGGTGCCGACCACTCCGACGCGTTTGCCGGTGAAGTCGTGGGTCTCGGGCCACTTGCTGGTATGGATGACCTGTCCGTCGAAGGTGTCGATCCCGTCGATCTCGGGGACGTTCGCGGCCGACAGCGGTCCCAGCCCCGTCACCAGGTAGCGCGAGGTGACGGTCTGCCCCGTGCTCGTCGAGATCACCCACTGGTTCGCGGTCTCGTCGAAGCGGGCGGCGTTGACCGTCGTGTCCAGCTGGATGTCGCGCGCGAGGTCCTTCCTCTCGACGACGCTCTCCAGATAGCGCAGTACCTGGGGCTGGGTGGCATACCGGGTGGACAGATCCTGCTGCTGCAGCAGGTCGTCGTCGAAGGAGTAGGCGTAGACGTAGGTCTCGCTGTCCGAAAGCGCTCCCGGGTAACGGTTCCAGTGCCATGTGCCGCCGACGCTCGTGCCCTTCTCGAAGAGCCGGACCGAGAGCCCCAAGTGGTCGCGGAGCTTGTGGAGCGCGTACAGGCCGCTGAATCCGGCGCCCACCACGACTGCGTCGTACGAAGTACCCGACTGTGTCATCTTCATTCCGTTCTCGTTGCTGGTGCGGGTGCGTCCGCGTCGCAACGGACGCTACGAGCGGGCCGTCGCCGTGACGTGTTCCATTTCTTGACGGTGGGCCGGCACGGACCCGGTCACGCGTACCGGCGGACATCGCACTGACGCCACACGGCATCGTGCGACAGGTGCTCGCGGAACCGCGGTACGGCCCACAGAACGAAGCCGCGCTGGTCCCGCGGACACTCCATTGTGGAGAGGGGCCGGCATGGCCCGTCCGAAATGGGCGCCTCAGCTGGCCGACGCCGAAGAAATGCTCGGGAAGCTGCGCCGAGCCGAACCAGGCACACTCTGCTGACGCGGTTCATCCGCGACGGAGAGGGTACGCCAGAGCCCGTCCGATTCCTTCCCGAACGGAGCGTCGAGATGACCGCCACTGACAAGACCGACCTGATCTCCGTCATCACCACCGACCACCGCGAGGTCGAGCAGATCTTCCAGGAGCTGGAAACCGGCGAGGGCACCCCTGACCACCGCCGGCGGCTCGCCGACCACGTCATCACCGAACTGGTGCGACACTCCGTGGCCGAGGAACAGCTCATGTACCCCGCGGCCCGCCGCTACCTCGACAACGGCGACGAGCTCGCCGACCACGAACTCGAGGAACACGCGGAAGCAGAACAGGTGATGAAGCAGCTAGAGAACGTTCCCGCCGACGACCCCCGCTTCGACCAGCTGCTCGGCGATCTGATGAAGGACATCCGCCACCACATCAAGGACGAAGAAGAAGACCTCCTGCCCAAACTGCAGCAGGCCTGCAGCGCCGAGGAACTGCGCGAACTCGGCGAGAAGGTGGTCAAGGCCAAGAAGATCGCCCCCACCCGACCGCACCCTGCCGCACCCGACAAGCCCCCGGCCAACCTGATCCTCGACCCCGGCGCCGGGCTCATCGACCGCCTGCGCGACGCGCTGCGCAACCGTAACGGCTGAACCCCGTGCCGGCGCGCGAGCGGTGTGGAGCACGGTCAACGGCGCGCTGGTCCTGGTCGCCGTGACGCTGCCCGAGTACTACCGCAGCGTCGACCGGTTCGAGCTGCACAGCCGGGCGCGTCACCGTGAGCTCAACCGGGCCGCTGTTCGCGCTCGCCCCTGCCGGCCTTCCCCCGTCCACCACCGGGCAGGGCAAACCCCGGGGACGCCGTACGCCGCGTCGGGCCACACGGCGCCGGAAACCGCGTGGCCTCCGGTTCGTCCGACCGCGCGCGGTGTTGGTCGCCCTGCTCGCGACTCACGCCGGACGTGTGCCAGTCCCCTTCGCGTGCTCAGGCTGGTGCCGGCGGTCTCCACCGCTTCCATTCCGGTCATCCGGTGCCGCAATGCCGACCGGGTTGCTCGTCCTGCCCTGAGCGCGCGGCGACGTTTACCCGCCGCAGGCTCGGGTAGGCCGCCTGGACCGCTCGTCGCCGGGTGATGCGATCGTGCACATCACCACCACCAACATCTGCGGATCCGATCTGCACATGTACGAAGGCCGCACTTCGGTGGAGGAAGGCAAGATCCTCGGCCACGAGAACATGGGCGTCGTGGCGGAGGCGGGCAGCGCCGTCGGCCGCATCGAGGCCGGTGGCCGCGTCTCGGTGCCGTTCAACATCGCCTGCGGGTCCTGCCGCAACTGCGAGGCTGGCTGGGCGTCGTTCTGCCTGCGCACCAACCCCACCGAAGGCATGGACGGCGCGGCCTACGGCTACGCCAACATGGGCCCTTACGACGGCGGGCAGGCCGAATACCTCCGCGTGCCCCACGCGGACTTCAACCTGCTCCGGCTGCCGCCTGGCAACGACCACGAGAACGACTTCACCATGCTCTCCGACATCTTCCCCACCGGCTGGCACGGCGCCGAACTCGCCGGGTTGCGTCCCGGCGAGTCGGTGGTGGTGTTCGGCGCGGGGCCCGTCGGGCTGATGGCCGCGCACAGCGCGATCATCCGGGGCGCCGCCAAGGTTTTCGTGGTGGATAAGGAACCCGGACGGCTCGCGCTCGCCGAGAAGATCGGCGCGCAGCCGGTCGACTTCTCCCAGGCCGACCCGGCCCAGCAGATCCTCGACGCGACCGGCGGGAAGGGCGCCGACTGCGGCGTCGAAGCCGTGGGCTACCAGGCACACGACCCCTCAGGACAGGAGCATCCGGAACTCGTGCTGGACAAGCTCGTCGAGTCGGTGCGGTCGACGGGCGGGATCGGCGTCGTCGGCGTGTACCTGCCCCAAGACCCCGGGGCCGCGACCGAACAGGCCCAGCAGGGCCCGGATTCCCTTCCAGTACGGCACTTTGTTCAGCAAGGGTCAGCACATGGGCACCGGGCAGTACCCGGTCAAGCGCTACAACCGGCAGCTGCGCGACCTGATCGTCGCGGGCCGCGCGAACCCGTCGTTCCTCGTCTCCCACGAACTCCGCCTCGACGACGCCGCCGAAGGCTACGACAAGTTCGACCACCGCGAGAACGGCTGGACCAAGGTCCTGCTGCGGCCGTAACCGAGCAAGCTGGAAACCGTGCCCGCGCACGCCGGGGACCTCCACCGCACCGGCTGCGGCGCGATCGGCATCGCAGCCGGTAATGGTGTTGCCCGGGTTAGTGATCCTCTCTAATCTCCGCGGCATGAGCGACCTGTTCGACGCGGCGGCGATGTACGACGAAGACTACTTGCATTTCTTCGCTGCTCCCGATGGCGGAACCGGATTCCCCGGGCGAGGACCGGCCCTTCCCGCCACTGGGTTGTCGGGCGAGACGGTCGCGGAGTTGGCGTGGCGGTTGCTGGATCTGCGACCGAACCTGAGCGTGCTGGACCTCGCCTGCGGGCACGGGGATCTGGCCAATCGTCTCGCCGCGCGCGGCTGCCGGGTCACCGGTCTCGACTCCTCGGCCGTTTTCCTGGAGCGGGCCCGCGCCGACGCGGCTGCCATCGGCGTCAGCGTCGAGTACGTGGCCGGCGACATGCGCCGGATTCCGTGGACGGCACGGTTCGACCGGGTGATCAACTGGTCCACGGCGTTCGGCTATTTCGACGACACCACCAACCGCGTCGTCCTGCGGGCCATCGTCGGCGCCCTGCGGCCGGGCGGCCGGCTGGTGATGGACTTGGACAACCTCACGTCGTTTCTCGCTGCGTACACGCCCTCGCGGGTCGTGGCAGCGCGAGACGACGGTGACATGCTCGTCGACCGCTACCGCCTCGACGCGTTGACCGGGCGGTTCGAGGCTGAGCGAACGGTCCTTCGCGATGGGCGATCCCGCCGGACGTCCTTCGTCAAGCGGTTGTTCGGGTTCCCCGAGCTCCGCGACTGGCTGCTCGCAGCGGGGTTCGCCGCGGTGACCGGACACGGCGAGGACGGACGACCGCTGACGGCCGATCACAGGCGGATGATCGTTGTGGCCAGCCTGCCCTAACGGGCACCCTGCGGCGGCGGGTCGAAGACCTGTTCCAGTCTCCTCAACGAAGCCGGTGTCGCGCCGCGTCTTACGGGATGTCCTCGCCAGCTTTCTCAGGAACGGAGCAGCATGTCTGTGCATGTGTACGCGGCGGCCCGGCGGCGGGCCCGACGCTGGGGCGGGGCGGCGCTGACGCTGGTCGCCGCGGGGGCGCTGATGGCTCCTTCGCCGCCCGCCGGCGCGGCCTCGGTCCCGTCCAGGGTCGTGCTGCCCAGCCCCGATCCGACGAACCTGTCCGGCACCAGCAAACCGCTCGACCCGGCCCAGGTGCTCAACCTGCGGGTGTACCTGGCCGACCGGCCGGGTGTCGCGGCCGCCGCGACGGGCGTGTCCGATCCGGATTCGCCGCAGTACGGCCATTTCCTGACCCCGGCGCAGTTCCAGCGGACGTTCGGCCCGACGGCCGACCAGGTCGCCGCGGTGCGCGACTGGCTGACCGGCCAGGGCATCACGATCACCGCGACCACCGACCACTACCTCGGCATCACCACCACGGCCGCCACCTTCGACACGGCCTTCGCCACCCGGGTCGACGAGTACGACAGCCCGGCCCCCATCGGCAGCTCCACCTTCCGGCAGGTCGGCGTGACCGGTGATCTCACGGTCCCGGCCGAACTGGGGCCGGACATCCTCAGCATCACCGGCTTCGACGAAACGGCGCTGCCCAGGACAACCGGCTCGCCCAACGACTCCCCCACCGTCCCGGCGGCCCGCACCACCCGGACCGCGAGCGCGACGGACATCCCCTGCTCGCACTACTGGGCCGAGCACACCACGCCGATTCCCGAGGCCTTCGGCCAGACCACCGCACCCACCCCGATCTGCGGGTACACCCCGCAGCAGATGCGGCATGCCTACGGGCTGGACACCAGCCCGCAGAGCGGCAAGGGCGCCACGGTCGCCGTCGTCCTGGACGACCGCAATCCCGACATGCCCGCGGACGCCGACCGGTTCTTTGCCGACCACGACCTGCCCGGTTTCGCGCCAGGGCAGTACGTCGAGGACGACGTCAGCCCCCCGTCGTCATCCCACTGCACCAGCGATTCGGCCGCCGCCGCGTCCCACTCGAACGCGCCTGGCGGCCTGGCCGGGCAATGGATCGAGTCGGCCATCGACATCGAGGCGGTGCACCTGGCGGCGCCGGACGCGAAACTGGTCTACGTCGGCATGGACTGCACGACCTTTTCCGGGGCCGGGTCTGACTATTTTCGCCACGGCCTCGACGCGGTGACCAAGGTCGTGGACGAGCGGCTCGCGGACGTCGCCACCGGCTCGTGGGCACGGGGTGAGCAGACCTACGGGCCCGCCGACCTGCTGCCCTGGGACGAAATCCTGGAACAGGGCGCCCTGGAGGGTATCGGGTTCGACTTCTCCGCGGGCGACAGCGGTAACACGCTCTCCGGAAAACCGGTCTACGTGGCCTTCCCGGCCGACGACCCCTGGTCCACCGACGTCGGCGGGACCAGCCTGGCCCTCGGCGCGGACGGCTCGGTGATCGGGGATTACCCGTGGGGGCGGCACGTCACCCAGCCGAACGCCGACGGAACCGGGTACCAGCCTGCTCCGCCGGGCGATTTCGATGGCGGCACCGGTGGCGGGGTCAGCCCCTACTACCCGCAGCCGGACTACCAGAAACCGGTCGTGCCGACCGAGCTGAGCACGCTGGACGGCAGCCAGCGGCCCGGCCGCGCCGGACCGGACATTGCGCTGGACGCCGGTATTCCCACGCTCATCGGCTACACCGGGGCGCTCGTCGAGGGGCAGTACGACGAGGCGGCCCAGGGCAGCGGCACGAGCCTTTCGTCTCCGCTGCTGGCCGGGATGGAGGCCGACGTGATCCAGGCGGTCGGGCACCCGCTGGGTTTCGTCAACCCGCTGCTGTACCGCGCGCGGGCCACCGGGGCGTACCGCGACATCCTGCCGGTTGATCCGGCCCACCCGCCGATCGAGTACGGCTTCGAGTCACCGGCCCAGACCGACCCGATGCTGTTCACCGAAGGGGAGGACGGCGTGCTGCAGGCGACGGCCGGCTACGACGACGCCACCGGCCTGGGTGCGCCGAGCACGACGTTCATCGCCGACCTCAGCGCTGTCTGCCCCGCGCGGCGGAGGTAAGGCCGAGCCGCCCCGCCTGCCACGGCGCAACCTGTGGACGATGAGGGTCGGTGGCACAACTAGGGTTTGGGACGTGCCGTCGCCGTCGTGACCGGTGCTTCGAAGGCCACCCTCTACCGGCATTGGTCGAGCAAGCAGGAATTGTTCGTCGCCGCGGTCCGGCGGAACGTTTCCCGGGAATGGAGCGTGCCGGCGCACGGCTCCTTGCGCGAGGACGTCCTGTCCGGTCTGCGGCTCGCCGCCTCGGCGATCGACGCGAACGGCATGCTTTTGCAGTCACTCGCCGAGGCGGCCCGGCACGACCCGTTGCTGCTCGCGGAGAGCCGACGGCACATCCCCGCGCGCCACGAGCAGATGTGGACGGAGATCGTCCGGCGGTGGCGCGACGATCCGCGGCTACGGGGAACCACCGACCTCACCTGGCTCACGGAGCTCTGCGAGTCCCTGCTCATCGGCAGAGAAACCGAGTAGTTTCGCCACAAGGAAAGGGGCCGCACCATGGCCGACGGCCCCGCCGACGTCTTTCCGTCGCGCACTCGACATCCTGCTCAGCAAGGACATGACGGCCTTCCTCGACGTGTCCGCCGAGAATGCCGTGATGGAGCACCCGTTCGCCCCCGACGGCTGGCCGAAGCGCCTCGAAGGCCGCGACGAAATCTGGAGCCACATCCACAACTACCCCGACTTCCACGAGGTGCGCGACCTGGCGATCCTGGAGACCACGGACCGGAAGGTGATCATCGCCGAGTTCGTGGTGGACGGCGCCGTCACACCCACCCAGCAGCCCTACGAGGTGCGCTACGCCGACGTCGTCCGGATCCGCGACGGCAAGGGCATCACCTGGCGGGACTACTGGGATCCCACCCTCACCGCGAGCCTGGTCCCGACCGGCCTCGGTTGAGCGGGACAACCTGACGCCGGGAGCCGGAAATGGCTCAATCCGGCACCGGGGAACAAAGCCGCCCGGCCTCGCATTCGGCCGGTTCGTACTCGTATCGCACCAGCGCCCGGGCCCCCGCGGCGACCATGCCGATTCCGGCGACGCACGCCAGCCCGCCGGTCCACACCGCGCGCCGGATGCCGAGAAAACCGCCGAACACGCCCGCCCGCAAGTCGCCCAGCTGCGGGCCCGCGGAGCCGACCAGCAGTTCGATGCCCGCCAGGCGACCGCGCAAGCGGTCCGGGACGAGGTGGGTCCACAGCACACCGCGGAAGAGGTCGGCGACGAAGTGGGCCGCACCACCGAGCGCGAGCGCGCCGAGTGTCAGCGGCCACCACGGGCTGAGCCCGGCACCGGCCACCGCCACCCCCCAGGCGGCGGAGACGAGCAGCGTCGCCACGCCGTGCCGCCGGATCCGCGCCGCCCATCCGCTGGTGGCGGCCGCGAGCACACCACCGGCGGCGGTCGCGGAGAACATCAGGCCCAGCGTCCACGGCGCGCCGAGATCCGCGGCGAGGAACGCGAACAGCGCGAACGGCAGGGCCAGCGCGGTGGCCACCAGATCCACCAAGTAACTGCCCACCAGCACGGGCCGGGCCAGCGCGTACCGGACTCCCGCGGCCAGCGGGCTCAGCGACGGCGCCGACGAGTGACCGGTGACCGGCTGCGGCCGCACCCGGAGCATCAGCAGCACCGAACACGCGAACGTGACGACGTCGACGAGGTACGCGGTCGGCAGACCGAGCAGGGAGATCAGCACGCCGGCGACAGCGGAGCCGCCGATCGCGGAGATGTTGGCGCGCAGTGAGTTCAGCGCCATCGCCTCGGCCATCAGGTCGGCGGGCACCAGCCGCGGCACCATCGCGGTCAGCGCCGGTCCCTGGAGCCCCTGCACCACGGCCGCTGCGCTGACGGCCGCGTACAACGGCCAGAGCAGGGGCCGGTCCAGCAACGCGTTCACCAGCAACCCGGCCGAGAGCACCCCGAGGACCAGCTCGGTGACCACCGCCATCAGCCGCCGGTCGAGGGCGTCGGCGAGCACCCCGCCGTACAGCCCGAAGACGACCATCGGCACGAGCTCGACCGTGCCCAGCAGGCCGACCGCGAGCGGAGAGCCGGTGATCTCCTTGATCTGCACCGGGATGGCGAGCAACGTGAGCACGGTCCCGAACGAGGTGACGAACCCGGAGCACCACAGCAACCGGAAATCCCGGGAACTCCGCAGCGGTGCCGTACCGGGCAGGAGTCCTCGCAGCATGCAGTACCTCCGGATCGGCCTTCGTGGCTCGGGGAGCCGCGACCGTAGCACCGGCTGCTGGAAGCCGCCCAGTCCTTTTCCGGCCCGCACCGGAGGAGCGTTCAGAACGCTGCCGGTGCGGGCGTGTCCGTAGGACGCCAGGCCGCGCGTCGGTCCGATGAGGACCCTGCTTGCTGCTCGCCGGCCTCGCGGCGAGCCACCGCTACTACGGCGCGCTGGGGGCCGGGCCGGGCGTTACGGGCGCCGCTGACTGCCGGTCTGCTCACTGGTCCAGCTGGCGAGGAAGCCCAGGGATTCGGCAGCCGGTGTGCCGCGGGCCGCGCTGAACGGTCGTGTGCCGCCCAGCGGATCCGAAATGGGCGACTGGACCTCCGGTGCCGCCGCACCGCGTGCGCACCGTGCTCGACACCCTCGCCGAGTACGACCTGGCCTACGACGAGGCCGCGGACAACACGACCCTGCACCTGGCCGAGCGGTACACCGCCGCCAGCTTCCCGTGCGGCAGCGCCATCGTCCTGGCGCACGCGCTGATCGAGAAAGCCCCCGCGGTCGGGTTCACCGTCTACGAGGAACCTGCCTACGAGTGGATCGGCACGAGCTGCACCTACGTCGCCGACCTCGGGCTGTTCACCGTGGGCTGCGACGCCGACGGCGATCCGCTGTTCACCCAGAACCAGGTGCTGGAGCTGGACGGCAAGCCCGACGACGTCCGCCTGAAGGAACTCGGCGTATCGTGGCTGACCGCGATCGCCGACATGCCGGCCGGGCCCGTCGTCGAACCGGACCGGTTCGCCACGCACTGGAATCGCCGCCACGGCGAGGCCGTGGTCGTCGAGGGCCAGCCGCGCGGTGGCGACCTCGTTGTCCCTGCGGCTGCCACCGCCGCCGAGGTCGACGCGGCGCTGGCCGAACGGGGATTCCGCCGCGCTGACGACTGGACGCAGCTGGACGAGACCGCGCAGCTGTGGCGCACCGACGTCTATCGCCTCCCCGCGTCCTGATCCCCCCTGATCCGGGGCCGGGCGGCCCGACCGGGCTGCCGCCCGTGTCCGCCGCGCCGTCCGAGCAGGCCAGGGTCGCCAACCTGCGGCTGCCCGCTGTCGGCACGCCAGGCCCTGCAACAACTGCCCGCGCTGGGCCATCTGCTGGCGCGAGGACGTCATCGCCGCGATCCGCGCCTCGGAGAACTACACCGCCCACGCCCACCTCGCCGAGGAGGAGCTGGACCTGGTGGTGTTCCTCGGCGACTACATCTACGAAGGCGGTTCGCAGGGCGGCATCGGGCGCGGGCACCTCCCCCGCGCGAACTGCGGACACTGGCCGACTACCGGGTGCGTTTCGCCCAGTACAAGTCCGACACGAACCTCCAGGCGGCCCACGCGGCCCTCCCGTGGATCGCGGTGTTCGACGACCACGAGGTGCAGAACAACTGGGCCGGCGACCACTCCGACACCGGCATACCGCGCGGCGAGTTCCGTGCACGCCGGGCGGCGGCCTTCCAGGCGTACTACGAGCACCTGCCGTTGCGCCGCGCCCAGCGCCCCACCGGGCCGGACATCCGGATCCACCGGAGGCTGGTGCTCGGGGACCTCGTGGACTTCCACGTCCTGGACACCCGCCAGTACCGCAGCCCGGCACACACGATGCTCGGTGCCCCGCAGAAGGACTGGCTGTTCCACAACGCCCACGGCAACTTCGTCGCCGACGTGCACGCCGACTTCGACGATCCCACCTCGCCCGTGGTGGCCACCGAGTTCGTCGGCACCTCCATCAGCTCCGAAGGCGACGGGATCGACCACCCGCCGGGCGCCGCCGCACTACTGCGGGCCAACCCGCACCGGAAGTTCGACCGCGTGTCCCGGCCGCAGGCTTCGGTCTGCGTCGTCGCGAGTTTTGAACTGGAAGCCGGATGCCGGGGTGCCCAGCCACGATGAGTCGCGTCAAACCCGTGCGGTATATGGCGTTATACACTTCATCAGGTCTTCGCGCAGAGCCGGGCAGACGGCGATCGTCGCGCTCGACTCCACCGTGTGCTCGGTGCCGTCGCCGTCCAGGACGAACCCGCCCGCCTCGCGGACCAGCAGCACGCCGGCCAGCGTGTCCCACGGCAGGTTCGCCAGGATCACCGCGGCCTCCAGCCGCCCCGAAGCCACCCACGCCAGGTCGACCGCCGCCGTGCCCAGCATCCGGATCCGCTGGGCACGGCGGCCGAGGTGCTCCAGCAGCCGCAGGCGCGCCTGGTTCTTGACCTCGGCCCCTTCCCCGACCGCGAAGTCCCCGACGGCGATCATCGCGTCGGAGAGCTGGGCCGCCTGGGACGCGGAGATCCGCTCCTCCCCCGCGTACGCGCCGGAGCCCTCCACAGCGGAGTACGTCTCGCCCAGGTACGGCAGGTCGATCGCGGCGAGCACCGCACGCCGTCCGTCGACGAGCCCCAGCGAGACGCCGCACAACGGGATGCCTCGGGCGAAGTTCGCGGTGCCGTCCACCGGGTCCAGCACCCACCACGCCCCGTCCGCCGCACTCGCACCGCAGCGCGCCGAAGATGTCCCCGGTGAGGCATTCGGAGTGGACACGCACGAGCACGTCCTCACGGGACCGCACGCGGCCGTGCACGAGGGCCATGTGCTCGTGGCCGCCGTGGCGGAAGGCGACCGCGGAGAACCGGCCGCGCCGCGTCACCAGTTCGGACTCCGCGACGTCCTCGCGGGCGATGATCGGGTCGGGCATTGCTTCCCCCTGTTCCCTGTGTCCGGGCAGCTTTTCCCGGTATACACGACTGATGGACCTGTTGCCGTTCACGACGAGCGCGGAGTTCCGCGACCGGGCGAGCGGGGTGGCCGTGCTGCCGGTGGGGAGTTTCGAACAGCACGGCGACTTCCTGCCGTTGGCCACGGACACGCTGATCGCGTGCGCGCTGGCCGCGGAAATCGCCGCGGCACACCCCGTGCGGTTGTTGCCGCCCCTCACGATCTCCTGCTCCCACGAGCACGCGGCCTGGCCGGGGACCGTGAGCATCTCGGCGAAAACGCTGTACGCGGTGGTCACCGACATCGCCGATTCCTTGCGGGACAGCGGGGTTCCGCACCTGGTGCTGGTCAACGGGCACGGCGGCAACTACGTGCTCGCGAACGTGGTGCAGGAAAGCCGCGGCAGGCTCGGCCTGTTCCCCGGGCTGCCGGAGTGGGAGGCGGCGCGGGCCGCGGCCGGGCTGAGCACCACCGCGGACACCGACATGCACGCCGGGGAGCTGGAGACGTCGATCCTGCTGCACGCCTTCCCCGAGGCCGTCCGCCCCGGCTTCGAGACGGCCGACTCACCGGCCCCCGACCGCCGCCACCTGCTGACGCTCGGCGTCGCGGCGTACACGCGGTCCGGGGTGATCGGCTACCCGTCCCTGGCGTCCGCGGAGAAGGGCCGGGACGCGCTCGCGGCGCTCGCCGACGCCTTCGGCGACCACCTGGCGCTGTTCGCCTGACCTGCGGGTGAACAACACGACCACGCCCGGCAACGCGGCGACGAGGGTGAGCACGCCGTAGACCACGGCGGTCGTCACCCCCGCCGCCGCGCCGACACCGGCCGCGCCGAAGGCGACCGCGGAAAACGCTTCCCGCGGTCCATACCCGCCGATGTTCACCGGAACAGCCATCACCAGGAGCGCCAGCACGACCAGCGGCACGAGCTGGGCGACGGGCGCGGTTACCCCCGCCGCCCGCGCAGCGACGAGGTACATCGTGACGTGGCCGGCGAGCGTCACCGCCGACAGCAACGCCACTCCGGGTCCGCGCAACGCCGCCCGCGCGTCGGTCAGCGTGTCGGCCACGGCCTTGCGGACGCGGGAGGTACCGCGCCCGAACCGGACCCAGCACACCAGTGCCGCGACCAGCACCGCGACCGCGGCCCCCGCGAACCCCAATGCCTGGACCGACACGAGCCCGCCCGGTACCGCCGGGAGCACCGCCAGGGCCGCGACGAGGAGCACCGCCTGCCCGGCGAACCGTTCCAGGAACACCGCCCGCACCCCGCGCCCGACCTGCCCGGTCGCCTGGCCGTGGCTCACCGCACGGTGCACGTCGCCCAGCACCCCGGCAGGCAGCACCGCGTTGAGCAGCAGGGCGCGGTAGTAGTCCGACACGGCCGTGCCCAAACCCAACGGCAGCCCGAGGCGGCGCGAGACGAGGCACCACCGCGCCGCGCTGCACACCGTCGTCAGCACGCCCAGTCCCAGCGCGGTGAGGACGGCGGTGCCGTCGACGGCCCTGATCCCGTCGAGGAAGGCGGCCGTGCCCAGCCGCCAGGCCAGCACCCCGAGGATGCCGGCGGCCAGTATCAGCCGGAGCCAGGGCCAGAGTCTGGGGAACAAGGCGCACCACCGATCGCGAGCAGGTCGACGTGGCCGACCACGGCCTCGCTGCCGAGCCGGCGACTCAGGTATCCCGCGGCGTACGGTCGCAGCTGGGGCTGCTGTTCGCACGCCGCTTCAACCCATCCACGGAGCCACTCGCGGAAAAGTTCACCGGGGCCGAGCCGCCACGGGCTGCGCCTGCTGTGCACGACCGCGCCACGGCGCACGAACGCCTCGGTCGCGACCCGCACCGCGTCGGGCCCGAGCAGCGTCCTGCCGTCCACCGTCCGCCGCTGGTGGTCGTCGAAGGCGGCGGCGAAGCGCAGGTCCAGCGGCTCGGCGGGGCTCAGCTCGACCTCACCGGCCACCGACAACGTCAGCAACGCCGGGCAGCCCGCGCCCGTGCAGGCGTCCGCGAGCGCCTCCACCTCGTCGGCCGTGAGCAGGTCCAGCAGCGCCGACGCGGTGACGAGAGAGGCGCCCGCCAGATCCGCCGCGCGGAGCCGGGTGAGGTCACCGGCGCGCGTTTCCACCGGCACCGGGACGCTCTTCGCCGCGTGCGCGAGCAGCACGGGATCGCGGTCGTGCAGCACCCACCGCTGCGCGCGCGGCAGCAGCGGGGCGAGCCAGCGTGCCATCGACCCCGTGCCGCAGCCGAGGTCGTGGATCACCAGCGGGCCCGGCGGCAGCACCGCCAGCAGGGGTTCGACGAGTTCGGCCGCCCGCGCCGCCGCGTCCGCCTTTTCCCGCAGTGCCAGCCAGTCCGGGCTGAAACCCGGCGTCACAGCCGGGCCAGCACCGCCGCCATGCGGCGCGAGGTCTCGGTCCACGGCGCCAGCATGCCACGGCGGACGCGGGCGGCGTCGCGAAGCGACTGGCGCTTCCCCGCGTCACCGAACCACGTTCGGAGGCCGTCCGCGAGCGCCCCGGCGTCACCCGGCGGTACCACGATTCCCGCTCCCGCCAGGGTTTCCGCGATACCCGCGACGTCGGTCGCGAGCACGGGCACGCCCCGGGCGAGCGCTTCGGTCACGACCATGCCGTAGGTTTCCGCGCGCGAAGGCAGCACGACGAGATCCGCCGCGTCGTAGGCATCCTCAAGCGCCTGCCCGGTCAGGGGCCCGGCGAAGACGCACTGTTCGCCGAGCCCGTGTGCCGCGATCAGCTCCCGCACCCGCGCCACGTACACCGGATCGCGCCGGAACGGTCCGGCGAACACGCACCGCCAGCTGCCTTCGACGCTCGCCAGCGCCTCCACCAGCAGGTCCTGTCCCTTGCGAGGTGTCACCGACGCGACGCACAGCAACTGTGAGACGCCGTCGGTGCCCCGCGCGAGCGGCGCCGGGTCCACGCCCGGCTCGACGACGTGAACCTTTTCCGGCGACAGGCCGTGTTTCTCCGTGAGGTGCCGCGCCGTCCACCGGCTCGTCACGACCACGGCCGCGACCGCGTGCAGCGTCTCGCGCTCGCGCCTGTCCAAGTCCGCCGCGACGCCGGGCTCCAGCCCGGTCTCCTCGGCGAGCGGCAGGTGCACGAGCACCGCGAGCCGGAGCCGTTGTGCTTGCGGTACCACGACTTCCGGCAGTCCACATGCGACGATGCCATCCAGCAGCACGACCCCGCCGTCGGGCACCGCGGCGAGGGTGGCGGCGAGGCCCGCGGTGGACGCGGGCCTCGGCCACGAACCGGGAAGCGCTGTCTCGTGCACGCCGGGCAGGCCCTCGCAGAGGCGCCGGTCGTACCGGTTGCCGCCGCTGGGCACCGTCGCGTCGTCGACGTCACCGGGCAGCACGACGTGCACGGCGGTCACAGCGTCCGCTCGTAACTCGCCCAGGCCACGTGGGATTCGTGCAGTGTCACCGCGATCCCGGACAGCCCGCGGGCGCCCTCCCCCAGCGCCCCGGCGTGCACCCGCTCGGCCAGCCGGTCCGCGATCACCTTCGCCAGGAACTCGGTGGAGGTGTTGATCCCGCGGAAGTCCGGTTCGTCGTCGAGGTTGCGGTAGTTGAGGTCGGCGAGCACCGCCTTCAGCTCGGTGGTGGCGAGTCCGATGTCGACGACGATGTTGTCCTGGTCCAGTTCGGCGCGGCGGAAGGTCGCGTCCACGACGAACGTGGCGCCGTGCAGGCGCTGCGCGGGGCCGAAGACCTCGCCGCGGAAGCTGTGGGCGACCATGACGTGGTCGCGGACGGTGATGGCGAACATTTCACGAACCGTAGCGAATCCGGTGGCACAGCGCGGGAAGCTCACCGTCGGCGAGCCGCGGCAGCACCGAGGGCAGCTCGTCGAAACCGCTTTCCCCGGTGATCAGCACGTCGAAGGCGGGCTCGGCGAGCAGGTCGAGCGCGAGCGCCAGCCGGTCGCCGAACCTCCGCCGGGACCGGCGCGCCGGGGACACCGCCCCGACCTGGCTGGCCCGCACCGCCAGCCGCCGCGAGTGGAAGAACTCCCCCAGCGGCACGCTGACCCGCCGGTCGCCGTACCAGCTGAGTTCGATCACCTCCCCTTCCGGCGCGAGCAGCTCCAGCGACCGGACGAGCCCCGCCTCGGTGGCGCTGGCGTGCACCACGAGATCGCACTCCCCCGCCGCGTCCTCGGGCCGGACAAAGGGGATGCCGAAGGCTTCGGCGATCTCCGCCCGCGCCGGATCGGGGTCCACGAGCTGCAGCCGCACCCCGGGAAACCGCGCCAGGATCCCGGCCACGCTCGACCCGACCATGCCCGCGCCCACCACCGCGATGCGGTCGCCGACGAGCGGGGCGGCGTCCCACAACGCGTTCACCGCCGTCTCCACCGTGCCCGCGAGGATCGCGCGTTCCGGCGGCACGGTGTCGGGCACGACGGTGACCGAGGCGGCGGGGACGACGTAGTGCGTCTGGTGCGGGTACAGGCAGAACACCGTGCGCCCCAGCAGCTCCGGCTCCCCCGCCTCGACCACGCCGACGTTGAGGTAGCCGTACTTCACCGGGCCGGGGAACTCGCCCTCCTGGAACGGCGCGCGCATCACCTCGTACTGGTTCTCCGGCACCCCGCCCCGCAGCACCAGCGACTCGGTCCCGCGGCTCACGCCCGTGTAGCGCGTGCGCACCAGCACCTCACCGGGGCCCGGCTCGCCCACCTGGGCGGTCCGGATCTCCCCGCGTCCCGGCGGGTTGAACCAGAACGCCCGTGCGCTTCGTGTCATGGAAGACCTCCCAGGAAGGGGCACGATGATCACTCGGGCTCAGTACAGCACGGCCGTCGCGGCATCCGAGCAGACCGCGGCGGCGGGGGCGCAGCTGCTGCTGCTCGCCGGGCTCGCCGCGGCCGTCGGGCTGGGCCCGGCGGGCTGGCTCACCGGTGCCGCGTTCGCGGTCGTCCTGCCGGCGCTGCTCACGTCCGCGCAGCGCCGCGCCCGCGTCACCGCGCTCGGGCCGGCCGACCTGGTCACCCTCGCCCGCGCGGTGCTCGTCGGCGGGGTGACGGCGCTGGTAGCCGACCGCCTCGGCGGCGCGCAGCCGGTGGCGGTGTTCACCGCGCTCGCTTCGGTCGCGTTGCTGCTCGACGCCGTGGACGGCCAGGTCGCCCGGCGCACCAACACGGTCTCCGCGCTCGGCGCCCGGTTCGACATGGAGGTCGACGCGTTCCTGATCCTCGTGCTGAGCGTGCAGGCCGCGTTCACGCACGGCGCGTGGGTGCTGGTGATCGGCGCGATGCGCTACGGCTTCGTCGCGGCCGCGTGGGTGCTGCCGTGGCTGCGGGCGGCCCTGCCGCCGAGCCGCGCCCGCAAGACCGTCGCGGCGCTGCAGGGGATCCTGCTCGTCGTCGTGTGCTCCGGCGTGCTGCCCACGCTCGCCGGGACGGCCGTGGTCGCGGCCGCGCTCGCGCTGCTGACCTGGTCGTTCGGGCGCGACGTGCACTGGCTGTGGCGGGCTCAAAGCCAGTCGCGGCGTTTGAACAGCACGTACAACGCACCGGCGATCACCACGATCGCCGCCGTGGACACGATGAAGCCCCACCACTGGTCGTAGCCGGGGTAGGGCACGTTCTGCCCGTAGAAGCCGGTGATCGCGGTCGGCACGGCGATGATCGCGGCCCAGCCCGTCAGCTTCTTCATGATGATGTTGAGCCGGTTGCCCTGGATCGCCAGCTGGGTCTCGCGGATGGTGGTGACGAGGTCCCGCAGCGACTCGGTCCACTCCGACGCGCGGAGCACGTGGTCGTAGACGTCCTGGAAGTACGGGGTCATCGTCTCGTCCGCGAGCCCGACGTCCCGCCGCATCAGGGAGTTCACCACCTCCCGCATCGGCAGCACCACCCGCCGCAGCTTGACCAGGCTCTTGCGCAGGTGCAGCGACCGGCGCTGCATGTCCCGGTGGTCGACCTTGTCGGCGAAGACCGAGTCCTCCAGCCCCTCGATCTGGTCGTCGAGCGACTGCACGGCCTCGAAGTAGCCGTCGACGACGTAGTCGAGCAGGCCGTGCACGAGGAACCCGACCCCGCTCTTCGCGAGCTCCGCCGCCGAGTCCCAGCGGGCCACGACGGCCTCGATGTCGAAGTCCTCGGACTTGCGGACCGTCACGAGCGCGCGCTCGGTGATGAACGCGTCCACCTCGTCGGCCGCCAGCACCCCGTTCTCGAGCCGCACGCCCCACACGGTGAGGAACGAGTGCGTGTCGTAACGGTCCAGTTTGGACCGCTGGTGCTCGGACACCGCGTCCTCCACGGCCAGGCGGTGCAGGCCCAGCTCCTCGCTCACCACCGCGAGGTCGGCCTCGCCGGGCGCGCACAGGTCCAGCCAGACGGTCACGCCCGTGTCCCGCAGGTACGTCGAAAGCTCCTCCGGCGGGAAGTCCTCGGCTTCGAGGACCCCGTTGCGGTACGCGCGCGTGCGGGTCATGGACGCCAGCGTAAGGCCGCAGGCACGACCTCGTGCTTCACGGCGCGGGGTGCTCGAGGTACGGACCGGCGCGCGCCCGGAGAGGGCGGCCCCCGATGCGACCGGCGAGTGGCGCGGCGGGGTGACCGTCAGCGTGACCCGCGGCGGCGCGGCGAGCACCTCCGCAGGTGGCCGCGCAGCGCGATGCGGACCAACAGCGAGCGGCCACCGCGCCGCCCGCGCTCACGAGCGGAGCGACTCGCGGTCACGCTCTCCCCCGATCCAGGCGCCCATTGGTGATCAACTACGGCGGCGCGGGCCGGGCAACCTCGTCACTCGCCCGCGCGGGGCGCAGTCAGGAGGGCGGCCGCCAGCGCGGCGGGCCGGGCAACTCCCGCGCTCGCCCGCGCGGGGGACAGCACCTGGCGGCAAGGGTGCCCGTTCGCTTCGCCACGTGTCCCGGACAGGCAAGATCGCCGGGTTTTCCTTGCCGCTCCCCTGCCCCGGGGCCACCCTCACCCGAGTGCGAGGCGACGTCATGACCGAGGCCACCGTGGACCTCGGCGCCATCGCGCACAACACGCGTGTCTTCGCCGCCACCACGAACGCCGAGGTGATGGCGGTCGTCAAGGCCGACGGGTTCGGCCACGGCGCGCTCGCCACCGCCCGTGCCGCGCTGACCGCCGGAGCGACCTGGCTGGGCGTGGCCACCTGCGAGGAAGCCCTCCAGTTGCGCGCGGCCGGCGTCGACGCGCCGCTGCTGAGCTGGCTGCACGCCCACGACGCGGGCCTGCGTGAGGCCATCGCCGCCCAGGTAGACCTGTCGGTGTCCTCGCTCGAGCACCTCCACGCCGTGCTCGCCGACGGCCTCGTCCCGACCCTGCACCTCAAGGCGGACACCGGGCTGCACCGCAACGGCGCCGTCGCCGAGGACTGGCCCGCCCTCGTCCGCCGGGCCGCCGAGCTCGAACGGCAGGGCCGCGTCCGCGTCCGCGGCGTCTGGTCGCACCTCATCCACGGCGAGGACTCGACCGCGCCCGGGCTGTCCGCCCAGGTCGCGCGGTTCCGGGACGCGCTCGCCGTCGCCACCGGCGCCGGGCTGCGGCCCAGCGTGCGGCACCTGGCCAATTCGGTCGCCGCGCTCGGCGCGCCGGAGACGCACTACGACCTCGTCCGGCCCGGTATCGGCCTGTACGGCATCGAGCCCGACGTCAACCGCACCTACGGGCTGCGTCCCGCCATGACCCTGCGGGCGCGGCTCGTGCTGGTGAAACAGGTGCCCGCCGGGAGCGGTGTGTCCTACGAGCACGACTACCGCACGTCCTGCCCCAGTACGCTCGGCCTCGTCCCGCTCGGGTTCGCCGACGGCGTGCCCCGCTCGGCCGGGCCACGGGCCCAGGTGTGGTGCCGTGGAAGGCGCTTTCCCGTCGCAGGGCGGATCGCGATGGACCAGTTCGTCGTCGACTTCGGCGAGTTCAGCCCGCGTCCCGGCGACGAGGTCCTGGTGTTCGGGCCTGGCGGGCAGGGCGAGCCGACCGTGACGGAGTGGGCGGAGTGGGCCGGCACGATCCCCCACGAGATCTTCACCGGGATCGGCGCCCGGGTGCCGCGCCGGCACGTCGGCCTGCCGGTGCCGGCGACATCGACCGAGGAGTTGCGCAGTGGCTGACCGGATCACCCTCGCCGTGTTGTTCGGCGGGCGCAGCGGCGAGCACGAGATCTCGTGCCAGTCCGCCGCGAGCATCTTCGTCAACCTGGACCGCGGGCGTTACGACGTGCTGCCGGTCAAGATCCAGCCCAGTGGCCGCTGGACGGTCGGGCAGGACGAGCCCGCGCTCGCCGGCCGGGGTTCGGAGGACGCACTCGACTGGCTGCGCACCACGTTCCCGGAGGACACCACCGCCACCCCCGCGGCGAGCATCGCCGCCGCGCTCACCGCGATGTCGGCCGCCGACCTGGTCTTCCCCGCTCTGCACGGCCCCTACGGCGAGGACGGCACCGTCCAGTCGCTGCTGAGCCTCGCCGGCCTGCCCTACCTGGGCAACGGGGTGCTCGCGAGCGCGCTGGGCATGGACAAGGAGTTCACCAAGAAGGTGCTCACCGGCGCGGGCCTCACCGTCGCGCCGGGTGCGGTGCTGCGGCCCGGCGACGAGCTGAGCGAGGCCGACCGCGAACGGCTCGGCCTGCCCGTGTTCGTCAAACCCGCCCGCGCCGGTTCCAGCCTCGGTGTCTCCAAGGTCGCGTCCTGGGACGAGCTGCCCGCCGCGCTCGCGACCGCCCGGCTCAGCGACGGCAAGGTGCTCGTCGAGGCCGCGGTCCCCGGCCGCGAGGTCGACATCGGCGTGCTGGAGGTGCCGGGTGGCGGCCTGCGGGTCAGCCCGCCGCTGGAGATCCTCACCGGCGAGGTCTTCTTCGACTACCAGGCCAAATACGCGGACGCCTCCACGGTGCTGGACGTGCCGGCGTCGATCGACCCGGCGATCGAGGCCGCGATGGGCGAGCAGGCGCTGCGGGCCTTCCGCGCGCTCGACTGCCGTGGCCTGCTGCGCGTGGACTTCTTCGTCGGGGAGGACGGCGGCCTCGTCGTCAACGAGGTCAACACCTTCCCCGGGTTCACCAGCCACTCCCAGTACCCGGCGATGTGGGACGCGACCGGGCTGAGCTACCCGCGGCTGATCGACGCGCTGGTCGACGCCGCGCTGTGGTACCACGAGGAGTCCGCAGTGGACACCGCGACGCTGGGTCCCGCAAACCGGAACGCGCGTTTTCCATCGAACGGGCGGTAACCGGCGGCACCGGATTGCAGGGCGCCGGTCCTCGGCTGAGGATCGGGGCATGGCTGAAACCACCGCTTCGGACGAGTTCGACCTCCGGCCCGAGTTCCCCGGCTCCTTCCGCGGCTACCGGCGGCAGGACGTCGACGAGTGGGTCCGGGCCGTGCGGGTCCGCTTCGAGCGCCAGGCGGCCGCGCTGCGGGAAGCCGAGCAGCGGCTGGCCGAGCTGGGCGCCGACCCCGGCGTGCCGATCGAGCACGCGGGCTCCGGCACCATCGGCGCCAGGGTCGAGCGCATCATCGCGCTGGCCGAATCGGAGGCGGAGGAGCTGCGGGAGCAGGCCGAGCTCGACGCCGCGAGGATCCGCGCCGCGGTCGAGCACGAGGCCGACCAGGCCCGCCGCTTCCGCGAGCAGGCGGCCAAGGCCGCGGCCGACGAGTCCCGCCGGATGATCCAGCGGGCCGAGGAGGAGGTCACGCGCCTGCGCGAGACCCGCAAGGACCTGATGGCGCAGCTGCTCAAGATCGGCGAGACCGTCGACCGCGTGACCGACCGGCTGGAGGAGACCGCGCCGAAGCCGCGGCAGCCGGAGGCCGAGCCTGCCGAAACCAAGACCGAAACCAAGGCCGAGGCCGAAACCGGGACGACCGAGCCGCCCGCCGACGGCACCCCCGTGCAGCCACTGGCCGACGCCAAGGCCCGGCTGGAGAAGGTCGCCGCCGCCCCCTGAGCGCGCCGCTATTCGTAGTGCACGTACAGCAGCGCCACGTCGTCGTCGTGGCGGCCGCCGGTGAGGCTCTCGATCACCTCGTCGCAGGCCGCCTCGACGTCGGCGCTCACGGCCAGGTTGCCGAGCTTGCCCAGCAGGACCTCGATCCCCTCGGTGAGGTCCCGCGTGTGGCTTTCGATGAGCCCGTCGGTGTAGAGCACCAGCCGCGTGTCCCGCGGGAAAGCGCACTTCAGCTGCGGGAAGTCCGCGCCGACGCCCAGCGGCATCGCGAGCGCCTCGCCCAGCTGCTCGACGGCCCCGTCCGGGTGCAGCAGCACGGCGGGCAGGTGCCCGGCGTTGGCGAAGGTGAGCGTGCCCGCCCCCGGGTCGAGCACGGCGTAGAAGCACGTCACGAACGACGCGCCGGGCGTGGTCCCGACCAGCTGTGACACGGTGCGCAGGACCTCCGAGGGCGTGAGGTCGAGCAGTGCGCAGGACCGGATCGCCGTGCGGACCTGGCCCATGATCGCCGCGGCGGTCACGCCCCGGCCCACGACGTCGCCGATGACGAACGCGGTGCGGTGCCCGCCGAGCTCGATCACGTCGAACCAGTCGCCGCCGACCTTCGAGCCCGTCGCGGCCGGCTGGTACCGCGACACGATCCGCAGTCCCGCCGGTTCCGGCAGCACGGGCAGCATGCTGCGCGCCAGCTCGCTCGCCATGGTGCGCTCCCTGGCGAAGAACCGGGCGTTCTCCAGCGCGATGGCGGTGTAGCCCGCGATGCCCTCCGCCAGGTACTCGCCGCGCTCGTCGAACCGGCCCGGCTGGTCGTGCCCGAAGAACAACCCGCCCAGCACCTCCCCCGTCGACGGGGCGATCACGGGCACGGCGAGGTAGCTGCGCACGGGCAGGTGCCCCTCCGGCATCCCGTGGTAGGGCTCGTTGTGGCCGTAGCGCGGATCCCGGGTGATGTCGTCGCTGCGGACCGTGCCGACCCCGTCGAAGGTCGGGCCGAACACCTTGGTGTTGCGCGGCATCGGGAAGTTCGCGAAGGCCTCGCGGGGCGCGCCGGAAAGCGTGTACAGGGTGTAGGACTCGCCGTACTCGTCGATCAGGTTGTAGAAGAACGCCCCGAAGGCGGCGCCGGTGGCCGTGGTCGCCGCGTCCGTGGCGTCCTGCACCAGCGCGTCCACCTCCAGCTGGGCGGTGAGCCTGCGGCCGACCGTGTGCAGGGAGTCCACGACCGCCGCCTCGTTGCGCAGCCGGCGCACCGTCGTCTCGAGTTCGGCGACGCGGGCCGCGGCGGCGTCCCCGAGCGTCGCGTTGTCGTCCCCGTCCAGCACGCCGCGGACGGCCTCGGCGAGCAGCGGGAACTCCGCCCGCGCGGATCCGGGCGCCGGGCGCGGCGCCAGCAGTTCGACGCGGAAGCGCTGCCCGTCGCGCAGTGCACCGGAGAACTCATCGGCGACAGGTCCCTCCGCCGAGCCCGCGAAACCTTCGCACCGGTCGCCCACGAACACCCGCACGCCGGTCACGCCGTCGCCGAAACCGTCCCGCAGCGTGGCCGCGACGGCGGCCGCGGGCCTTGCGGCGGCAGGGTCGAGCCGCCGGAGCGCGGCGGGGTCGAGCCGCCGGAGCGCGGCGGCGAGCCGCAGTGCGGCCGACAGCCCCAACGACGCGAGGTGGTCGGCCACCTGACGACTCCTTCCTCCGGCGCCCTCAGCCTAATCGGTGGCCCTGCCCCACGCGGGGTCACCACCGGTACCGGAACGCGTCCCCCTACCCCACGAAACCGTCGACGGGCCAGGAAAGGGTCACGGTCGTACCGTCCGGGGTGGTGGCGATTTCCACTGCCCCCGCCAGCGCCTCCATCAAGGGGATGCCACGGCCCCGCAGCCCGTCCGCCGAGCCCGGCCGCAGCCACTCGCCGTCGTCCTCGATCCGCACCACGAGGGTCCCCGCGTCCCCCGCCGGGCCGGTGATCACCGCGTGCACCCGCAGCGCCCCCGGTTCGCGCCCGCGGTAGGCGTGCTCGACGGCGTTGGCCATCGCCTCGTACACCGCGAGGCTCACCGCCTCGACCAGCTCCGGCGGCAGCCGCACGGCCCGCGCCCAGTCGTCGAGGGCGCGGCGGAGCGCGCTCGCGTTCTCCGCGAGCGCCGGCAACACGGCGCGCAGCTCCGGGGCCGCGGAGGACGCCCGGTGCCTTCCGGAGTCGATGGGCCTCGTCCCCTTTCGCCGCGGCGCCGGCGGTCAGCCCGCCAGCGCCTGCTCCGTGGTCGGGAACACGGCCAGCTCTGCGGTGAGCTTCGTCAGCTGCAGCGGCCGCAACGTGACGCGGCTGGCGGCGACGACGCGGACCGCCGTGCCGGGAGCCGCCTGCCGGTGGGCGGCCACCAGCACCGCCATCCCGGCCGAGGCCAGGAAGGTGACCGCGGTCAGGTCGATCACGAGCACCGGTGGCCGCTCGCGGAGCGCCGCGTCGGTCTTCTGCTGGACCTTCGGGGCGGTGGCGAGGTCGAGCTCACCGGTGACCCGCAGCACGACGGCGTCGCCCTCCCGCTCGAGGGTCACCACGCCGTCCGCGCCGTCGTCGTCCCGCTGGGACTCGCCGGAGAACACCGGATCGCTGGCCATGCGCCACATCATGCCCGGCGGCGCCCCCGGAGGCCATCCCGTCCTGCGGACCGGCCGCGCACCGTCCACGGTGGACGGGGCGCGGTCAGGAGGTTTCGCGTTCGTCCACCAGGTGCACGGCGGCTTCTTCCGCTGAGGCCCCGGCACCGTCGACGCCCACGTCGGTGGCCCACAGCTCGGTGTCGCCGCCGTCGGACGCCAGCAGCCGCCCGGCCCGCGAGGTGCCGACCTCGTCGTCGAGCAGTTCGCCGTCGGTGTCCCCCGCGTCGCCCAGATCGTCGCCGTCGTAGTCGGCGTTCTCGGGCAGTTCGCGGGCCAGCCGCCGGTCCAGCCCCTCGCCGGTCTCCTCCTCGCGCGGCGTCGTGCCCCAGTCGCGCGCCGCCCACGGCCGCTCGGCCACGGTGTAGCCCTCGTCGAGCGGGTCGGCGGGGCGTCCGCTTTCCAGTGTGTCGTCGCCGTCGAGTTGCTCGAAGACGTCGTCATCGTTGTCATCGGGCCAGTCGGCCATCGGTGCTCCTCGTGGTAGCTCAGGCCGAACATAACGATTCCGGCCGGCGGCGGAAAGGGACTGCGGTCCCCCTGGCGGTACTCTAAGTTTCCCGGCATGACCGAGTCACCGGGCCCTTACGAGGCCTATCCCTCCGGTGGGGAGAGCACCGCTCCGCCCGCCAGGCCCCAGCCGCCGTCGTCGATCAACATCGCGTTCTGGGCGTTCCTCCTCTCCACGGTGATCAGCCTCGTGTCCGCGCTGCTGCTGCTCGGCAGCAAGGACGAGGTCGCCGACCAGCTGCGGCGCAACAACACGGCGCGGCTGACGGAGGACCAGATCTCCACCACCGCCCAGATCACCGTCACCGCGTTCGTCGTCATCGCGATCGTGATCGCCCTGATCTACCTGTGGCTCGCGTTCAAGCTCCGCGCCGGCCGCAACTGGGCCCGCATCACGCTGACCGTGTTCACGGTGCTGCAGGTGATCTCGCTGACCGCGGGCCACGGCACCATCGTCGGGTACCTCAGCGTGCTCGCCGCCGCCGTGGGGCTGGTCTTCTCCTACATCGGCGGGTCGAACGAGTACATCAACACCGTCAAGGGATCACGGGCGTAAGGAGTTTCCGCACCGTGCGCGCCGGGAAGCCGGGACCATGACGGCACCGGTGAGCGTGGTGGAACGGGAGCGCAAGTTCGACCTCGACCCGGACCAGCCGGTACCCCGGCTGGCCGGGACCGGGCCGGTCGCGGACCAGCGCGACCCCGTCGAGACGACCCTCGAAGCCACCTACTTCGACACCCCTGATCTGCGGCTCACCCGCGCCCGCATCACGTTGCGGCGCCGGACCGGCGGCACGGACGAGGGCTGGCACCTCAAGCTGCCGCGGCCGGACGGGGCCCGCGAGGAGCTGCACCTCCCGCTGGACGAGGGCACCGCCGTGCCCGCGCAGCTCGCCGAACTCGTGCGGCCGCAGCTGGGCGACGGGGAGCTGTCCGCGGTGGTGCGCCTCAAAACCGTGCGGCACAGCCACGACCTCGTCGACGCCGACGGCACCGTGCTCGCCACCCTCGCCGACGACCAGGTGGCGGGTGAGCTGGCCGGGGACGTCCTGCACCTCGACGGCTGGCGTGAACTGGAGGTCGAGCTGGCCCCAGGTGCGCCGCCCGAGCTGCTGGGCACCCTCGCGCACGCGTTGATCGCCGCCGGGGCCCGCCCGGCGTACTGGCCGTCGAAGCTCCGGCGCGTGATCGCGCCCCGCCTGCCCGACAAGCCACCGGCACCGGGTCGCCGCGCCACGGCGGGAGAGGTGGTGCTCGCCTACCTGCGTGCGCAGGTCGCGGCGATCCGCGAGCACGACCAGCGGGTCCGGCGGGACGCCGGGGACGCCGTGCACCAGCTCCGGGTGGCCATCCGCCGCACGCGGTCCGCGCTCACCGTGTTCCGGCGGGTGCTCGATCGCGACGCCACCCGTGCACTCTCCGCCGAGCTGAAGTGGGCGGCCGGGGAGCTCTCCCCCGCGCGGGACACCGAAGTGCTGTACGAACACCTTTCCGGGCAGCTCACGCGCCTGCCCGGCGCCGCGGTGGTCGCGAACGCGCCCGCGCGCCTGCGGTCCCGGTTCGAGCAGCGGACGACGGAGGCGCGGGAGCGGGTGCGCACCGCACTCCGCAGCGGGCGCTACGCCGCGCTGTTCGAGTCGCTCGACCGCCTGCTGGCCGAGCCGCCGCTGACCGAGCGCGCGAACGCACCCGCGCGCGCCGCGCTGGAGCAGGCGCTGAAGCGCGCACACGGCAGGCTCGCCGACCACGTCGCCCGGCTCACCGAACTGGCCCCCGGGCCCGAGCTCGACGCGGGGCTGCACGAGGTGCGGAAGAAGGCGAAGCGGGCGCGCTACGCGGCCGAGGTCGTCGTGCCGGTCGCCGGAAAGCGCTTACAGCGTTGGCAGCGCGAGGTGAAAGCGCTCACCAAGGTGCTCGGCGAGCACCACGACTCCGTGGTCGCGCGCGAGGCGCTGCGCGACCTGGCCGACGACGAGGGCGCGTTCACCTTCGGTGTGCTCTACCAACGGGAACTCGACCGCGGGCACCGGCTGCACGAGCGGTTCTCGCGGCTCTGGAAGGGCCTCGGCGCGCCCTGACCTCAGCAGGGCGGCGGGGTGTTCGTTGTGGACGGTGCCGTCGTGCTCGTCGGCGTGGTGCTGGTGGTCGACGTCGCACTGTCCGAAGTGGACGACGGCGGCGGGCAGGTCGGCGGCGGCGTGGTCGAGCCGCCACTGCTGCTCGTGGTGGTCGTGGTCGTCGTCGTGGTGGTGCTGCTCGACGAGCTCGTGGTCGTGGTGGTCCTCGAAGAGGACGAGGACGACGTGGTGCTCGTGGTGCTGGACGTCGTCGCCGGCGGGGTGCTCGGCGGCGGCGGCGTGGTCACCGGTGCGGACGGCGGGGCCTGCGGGGTCACCGGTGCCGGCGGGGCCTCCACGACGGGACCGGGCAGCGCGGCGGAGCCCGCGACCGGCCCGGCGGGCAGCTGCCCGTCCGGGACGGAACTGGCGCCGCGGGCGTACGCGTCGGCCCACAGCAGCACCGTGCGGACGTAGGAGTCCGAGTGGTTGTACTGGAACACCGCCTGCGCCCGCTGCTGCGGGTCACGCAGGTCGCCGCCTCCGGCGCACAGGTACTTCCCGGCCGCGAGCGCGGCGTCGTACAGGTTGCCCGGGTCGGCGACCCCGTCACCGTTGCCGTCGGAGGCGTAGTTCCGCCACGTGCCCGGGATGAACTGCATGGGCCCGACGGCCCTGTCCCACCGGGTGTCCCCGTCGTACACGCCGCCGTCGGTGTCCGGGACGGCCGCGAAGCCGACCCCGTTGAGGATCGGGCCCAGTATCGGGTTGACGGTGGTGCCCCGGCCGTCGACGCGGCCGCCCCTCGCGTGGTTGGACTCCACGCGGCCGATGGCGGCCAGCAGCGACCAGCTCACGTGGCAGTCCGGCGCGAGCCTGGCCAGCTCCTGCTCCGCGCGCTGGTAGGCGCGCAGGGCCGACTCCGGGATGCCCAGCGCGCCCACGACCGGCGCGTCGAGGGTGCTCAGCGGCACGTCGGCGAACGACGGCAGCTGCTGCGCGAGCATCGCGGGGTCACCGGCCGCGGCCAGGACCTCCGGGCTCAGCGCGGGCTGCTGCGGCACCTGACCGTCCGCGTCGAGCACGGGAGCGTCCACAGTGGACTGGATCGCGAGTGGAACGCCGCCGCCCCCGAGGAACGGCACGAGCGCGAGGGAGGCCGCGGCGAGCGCACCGGCCTTCGCCCTGGGCGCCTGCGCTCTGCCGCTCCGCCGCTCGGCGTCCCGGCGTTCCGCACGTCCCATTTTCCCGCTCCCCCGCATAGGTTCGTCGCCGGTGTCCGTCACCCGGCCCGGCCGATGATATAAACCCCGCCGCCCCAAGGGAACCGGTTGTACCGCGTCAATTTCCGTTCGTCCGCGCGTTACGGCGACGCCGCTGAACTTTCGTACGAAAGTGCCGGACAACCGGACAACAAACCTGACAGGACGCGGATTTTCTGGTAGGGCGCTACAGTTCTCCGCGCCGGTTCACCAGGAGCGTCGCCACCTGGACGAGCTTGATGTTCAGATCCTGTGAAGTGCGGCGCAGGATGTCGAACGCCTCCTCCGCGCCGATCCCCTGCCGCTGCATGAGGATGCCCTTCGCCTGGCCGATGACGTCCCTGCTCTGCAAGGCCTCGCGCAGCTGCGCGGCTTCCAGCTGCGCGGGTGTGACCGCTTCGGTGGCGGCGAGCGCGGTGGCCGCGTACCCGCCCAGGACGATCGCCAGCTGCCGGTCGAGCCCGGCCAGCCCGTACGGGCGCCGCGAGTAGAAGTTGAGCGCGCCCAGCCTCGGCGGGGCGGCGGGGAACAGCCCGACGGAGAACACGCTGTGCACCCCGGCCCTGGCGGCGGCCGGCCCCCAGCGCGGCCACGGGGAGCCCTGGGTCAGGTCGTCGACCCCGACCAGGCCGGCACCGGGGGTGCGCGTCGCCTCGACGCACGGGCCTTCGCGGTGGGTGTACTGCAACTGGTCCAGCTCGTCGGCGAGCGCGTCGGTGCGCACCGGGGTCGTGTAGATCCCCGACGGCGCCCGCAGCGTCACGCTCACGAAGTCCGCGTCGGGCACGACGGCCTTCGCCGCGGTCACCACCCGCTCCAGCACCTCGGCGACCGTGCTCCCCGCCAGCAGCAGGCGCCCGACCTCGGCGAACTGCTCGGCGAGCGGGCCGGCCCAGTCCCCGTCGTCCGTCGCGAACCGGGCCCGGTCCGCGACCCATTCCTGTTCGCTGGTCACCGCTCCCATACTGCACCACCGTGCCCGGCCGCCCGGCGGTAGGTTCCCCGCGTCCCCGCAGCCCGCCGGAAGGTGCCGCCGATGAAGCTCTACGCCGAACTCCCCGTCCGCCGGACCACCCAGGCCGTCAGCGACCTCGTCGCCGTCCTGCTCACCGTCCTCGCGGTGTGGCTGGGGCTGACCGTGCACGACGAGGTGCTCCGGCTCCAGGCACCGGGCACGGGGCTGGTCGACGCGGGGTCGAGCCTGGCCCGCACCTTCGACTCCGCCGCAGACCACGCCGACGACGTGCCGCTCGTCGGCGGGGCGCTGGCGGGGGCGCTGCACAGCGGCTCGGCCGCGGGGACCAAGCTGGCCGACCCCGGGCAGTGGCAGATCGACGCGGTGGGGCAGCTCGCGTTCTGGCTCGCCGCGGCGCTGATCTCCGTGCCGGTGCTGTTCCTGCTGGTCACGTGGCTGCCGTTGCGCTGGCGCTTCGCGCGCCGGGCCACCGCGGGCGTGCGGCTGCGCGCGCTCGGCGACGAGGGACGGGACCTGCTGGCGCTGCGGGCGCTGACCGGGCAGGGCCTGCCGCGGCTGGCGGCGGCGGGCGACGTCACGTCGGGCTGGCGGGACCGCGACCCCGAGGTGCTGGCGCGCCTGGCCGGGTGGGAACTGGCGCGGCTGGGGTTGCGGGGCTGACGCGTCAGCGCACGACGACGTCCGCGACGACCGGCCGGTGGTCGGAGGCGAGCGTCGCCACCGTGCGCGCACCGAGCACGCGCACGTCCGGTGAGACGGTCACCAGGTCGATGCGGCTGGCCGGGTCCGCCGCCGGATAGGTCGCCCCCGCCCCGGCCGCGGCGTCCCGCAGGTTCGTCCACAGTGGACCGAGTTCGGGCGCGGCCGCGTCGGCGTTGAAGTCCCCGACGAGGATCTTCGGGCCGCGGTCCTGGCCGAGCACGGCGAGCATGTCGGCGACCTGCCGGGCCCGCACCGCCGGATCGGGCCGGTAGTCCAGGTGCGTGGCGTAGAAGTGGACGAACGTGCCGCGGACGGCGACGACCGCTTCCGCGAAGCCGGGTGCCGGCGCGGGCACCGGGTCGGGGTCCTGGGTCGACAGCCGCGTGATCTCGTGGTTTTCCGTGGCCAGCACGGGAAACCGGCTCAGGATCGCGACGCCGAACCGGCGCCGCGGCTGCCCGGGCGCGGCGGGGTCGAGGTCGTAGATCGGCGCGAAGAACACCCGCATGCGCAGCTTCGCGGCGAGTGCGTGCGCCTCGTCGGCGAACTCGCTGCGCTCGCCCCAGTGCACGTCGACCTCCTCCAGGCCGATCACGTCGGCGTGCAGGTCCCGCAGCGCGGCGGCCGTGCGGTCCAGGTCGAACACGCCGTCCTCCCCCGCCCCGGCGTGGATGTTGTAGGTGGCGACCCGCAAGGGCGGCGGCGCGGCTTCGGCGGGCGCGGCGCCGAGCACGGCGAGGCTGAGGGCGGAAACCACGGCGGCGGCGCGGCAGAGCGAAGTGTGCACGGCGCACAACCTACTGGCGCCGGCACACGAGCGCCTGAACACCAGGCGAACTACCGCCCCGCTTCGAACGCCGTCGCCATCGCCGAGGCGCCGAGGTCGAACGCGCGGCGCAACAACGCCGGGTCCACGGCGAGCCGTGACACGTCCGGCGCGCCGGGTGGCACCAGCACCTGCGTGAGCGCCTCGGATCCCGTCAGCTGCTCGTCGTCGGTGCGGCGGCGCTCCGGCCGCCCGCGCCAGGCGGGCAGGGTGGCCGGGGCCGTCCGGCGCAGGAACGCGGTGACCGCGAGGTTCTCCACGCGCGGCGGCTGCTGCGGGCGCTCGTCGGCGCGGCGGGTGCGCAGGACGAGCACGTGCGTGCAGCCGTCGCGGAGCGCGGAGTGGAACGGGATCGGCTCGGTGAGCCCGCCGTCGAGGAGCCGTCGCCCGCCCAGCCGCACCAGCGGGCCCGCGAGCAGCGGCAGCCCGGCCGAACCCCGCAGGGCGAGCTTCAGCGTCTCGGCGTCCCGCAGGTCCGGCGCGAGGTCGACGGCGGCGCCGGTGTCGGCGTCCGTGCCGATGGGGTGCAGCCGCACCGGGTTCGCCAGCACGCCGTCGAAGTCCAGCCCGGCCCACCGCTGGTACACCTCGTTCATCAGGAACTCCAGGTCCACCACCGGTTTGCGGCGCAACGCGGCCCGCGGCCGGATCACGTTGGGCAGCACGTCGGGGTGCCACCAGAACGAGGCACCGTGCTCGGCCTTGCCCGACAACAGCCACGCGCCGGTGATCGCCCCCATCGAGGAGCCGTACACGTCGTCGAACACCGCGGTCAGCCCGCGCCGCTCCAGTTCGACGGCCATCCCGCTGGAGTACGTGCCGCGGCTGCCGCCCCCTTCGATCGCCAGGCCGAGCCGGTAGGGGTCCCGCCGCGCGCCCGGCACACTCCCCTCCGCCGCCCGCGCCCGCACCACGTCCAGCACCGAAACACCCACGGTCCGACCCTAGCCGGTGACGTTCCGGTCATCGGCGTCCGAAGTGGACCAACCGGGAGGAACCTGGCTCGCCAGCTGGCGGTCCTCCATCGTGGCGAACCACTCACGCGGCGGGGTCTTGCGCCAGTCGAACACGAACGGCGTGCAGCGGCGGCCGTCGGCGTCGGTGATCTCGGGCAGCCGCCGGTGCCCGATGAACTCGAACACCGGCGCCCAGAACGCGCCCTCCGCGACGCTGGTGTAGCTCAGCGCGGTCCCGGGCGTGGTGGTCCAGCGCAGCGTGAGCGTGCACGCGGTCGGCAGCATGCCGCTGCCGCGCAGCTCCCGGTAGCTTTCCTGGCCCATGATCCAGCGGCCCAGCAGCAGGTGCTGCCCCGGCCGCAGCGGCGCGGTCCGCTCCGCCCACGCCAGCGCCGCCCGCGCCACCGGGTCGTCGGGCACCGGCAGCGCGTCCGGCACCAGCCGCGGCTGCACGAGCAGCCCGTCGATCCCGCCGCCCCGGCGCCGGAACACGGTGAAGGCGTCCGGCTGCGCCCGCCACCACGCCTCGGCCAGCCGGGCCGCCTGCGGGCCCTCGTTGTGGTCGATGAGCTTGAGCACGGCGTCCCGGTCGGCGGGCGCCGCCGGCACGGCGCGCGTGTCCGGGACGGCCTCGAACAGGAAGTACTCGCGCAGGGCGCCGTACCGGTTCAGGTACAGGTAGTCCAGCGCGTTGCGCTGCCCGTCCCCAACGCGGCTGAGCACGCGCTCGGCCACGTGGCGGTGCACCCGGCGGAACACCTGCTCGTAGTGCGGCCGGTCGCGCAGGCCGGCGAGCAGCGCCTGCCGCGCGGTGGGATGGGGTACCAGGCCCTCGGCGGTGGTCTCGACGAACGACAGCCCGCGCAGCCATTCGAACAGCGCCTCGACGTCGCGGGGCGGCTCGGACAGGCAGTGCCGCAGGAAGTCGCCCGTCGTGACCCGGGCAAGTGCGAGCACCTCCAGCGCCTCGCGGTGCCGGTCCGAGGGCACCTCGCGCATCAGGCGCCGCAGCAGCACGGCGACGACGTCGGGCGACTCCTCGATGTCCCACGTCCGCTCGTCGCCTGTGCGGTGCGCGGCCACGTCGGCGGCGAGGGCCAGCGCGAGCGGGTGGCCGGAGGTGAACCGCAGCACCGCCGGGATCTCGTGCTCGGGGATGCCGCGGCGCCGCAGCAGCTCGGCGGCCTCGGCGGGCGGCAGGTCCCGCACCGGCATCGTGCGCAGCCGCTGCCACCAGCCGCCGTCGGCCCGCCAGTCCGCGCCCGGCTCGTCCCGGCCCGCCACCACGAGCAGGCTCCCCTCGGGTGCGGTCAGCAGGAACGACTCCCGCAGCCACGGTTCGAGCGGGGCCAGCAGCTCGGCGGTGTCGAGCACGAGCAGCCGCACCCCGGCCGGCCACTCCGCCGAACCCAGCGCGTCGGCGAAGGCCTGCGGGGTCGGCTCGAACATCCGCGCGTCGAGCAGCACGCAGGACTCGCCGTCGGCGACCGCGTCGTCGACGAACCGCTGCAGCAGCGTGGTCTTGCCGACGCCACCCGGCCCGTGCAGCCACAGCACGGAGAACGGCGGCGGGTCCGCCTGCCGCGCCGTGCGCAGGAACGCCAGCTCTTCGGCGCGGCCGGTGAAGGCCTGGTTGCGGGCGGCCTGCAACCGGTCGGACAGCCGGGCGGGCCGCGGTTTCGGGTCGGCCAGCCGCTCCGCGAGCTGCCGCGCCTGCGGCGTGCCGAGGTCCTCGCACAGCGCCACCGCCTCCCGCCGGTGCTTGGCGGCGCCGGTGGTGTCGCCCTGGTGCTCCAGCACGGCGGCGAGCTCGGCCAGCGCCTGCGCGCGTTCCCAGCGGTTCGGGACGCCGGTGAACACCGACAGCGCGAACCGCAGCGGTGCCAGCGCGGCGGGCTGGCGTCCCGCCCGGCGCCACGCCATGCCCTCGTGCAGCGCGGAATCGGCCTCCAGCAACGGCAGCGCGACCGTGGCGAACAACGCGCGGGCCCGCTGATGCGTCTCCGCCGCCAGCGGCCAGTCCTCCAGCGCCTCCAGCGCCCGCCCGACCAGCAGCAGCGTGAACGACCGCAGCATCCGGTAGGTCTCGGGATTGGCCTGCTCGCGGGAGAACTCGGCGTCCGCGAGCACCGCCCGGTGCACCGCGAGCCCCTCGTCCGGCCTGCCGACGGCACACAGGATCTGGCCCAGCGCGTTGCGGATCGTGCCCTGCCCGAGCCAGAACCCCAGCTCCCCGGACATCGCCACCGCGCGGCGGATGCGGTCGAGCCCCTCCTCCGAGCGGCCGAGGCGCATCAGCACCGCGCCGAGGTAGGCCAGCGCCCACGTCTGCTGCGCCCGGTCCCCGATCGCGGTGGACAGCGCGAGCGCCTGTTCGAGCACTTCGCGGCCGGCCTCGTTGTCGCCGAGGCAGTAGTAGCGCGCCCAGCCCAGCGAGTTGAGCATCGCCGCCTCCTCGGCGCGGCTGCCCAGCGCGCGGGCGGCGGCGAGCCCGAGCTCGGCGACCTCGTCCCACGGCAGCTGCTGCATGCGGCCGTCGGAGAACCAGTGCAGCGCCTTGGCGAGGTCGAGCACCGGCCGGTGCTGCCCGGCACGCGCGGCCGCGCGCTGGGCGGCCAGCCAGTTGCCCGCCTCCGCGTCGAGCCACGCGCCCGCCCCGGCCCGGCTCGTGAACCGGCCGGCGGGTTCCGGCTCGCCCTGGGCGAGCGCGTTCGGCAGGAACAGCCTGCCCGCCTCGACCGCTGTCGTGAGCAGGTGGTCCCACACCCGCGCCCGTGCCTGCTCCGCGGCGGCCTGGTCCTCCTCCGCGGCGAGCCGCTCGCCCGCGTAGAGGCGGATGAGGTCGTGGTAGGCGTACCGGCCGGCGACCCGCGCGGCGAGCAGGATGTTGGCGTCGACGAGCTCGTCGAGGTGCGCCTGGACCTCCGCCTCGGGCAACCCGGTGGCCACCGCCGCGAGCTCGGCACCGAAGTCGGGACCGGGCACCACCGCGGCGCGGCGGAACACGAGCCGCGCCGCGGGCGAGAGCCGCCGGTGCGAGATCTCGAACGCCGGGCGCACCCGCAGGTCGCCCGCCGCGAGCGCGGCGAGCCGCGTGTGCTCGTCACGCAGCTGCGTCACGAGGTACGCCAGCGACCAGTCGGGCCTGCTCGCCAGCCGGTTGCCCGCGATGCGCACCGCGAGCGGCAGGTGCCCGCACAGCTCGACCAGCTCCGCGGCGGCGCCGGGTTCGGCGGCCACGCGGTCGGGGCCGATGATCGACGCGACGAGCGCCGAGGCGTCCGCGGGGCCGAGCGGGCTCAGCCGCAGCCACCGCGCCGACTCCAGCCCGGCGAGCGCGCGGCGGCACGTGATCAGGGTCAGGCAGCCCGCGGTGCCCGGCAGGAGGGGCCGCACCTGCGCCTCGTCGGCGGCGTTGTCGAGCACGACGAGCAGCCGGCGCCCGGCCAGCAGCGAGCGGTACAGCGCGGACTGCCCCTCGACGGTGGCGGGGATCCGCGCCGGGGGCACGCCGAGCGCCCGCAGCAGGGTGTCCAGCGCGGCGCGCGGGCTCACCGGCTGGTCGTCCATACCACGCAGGTCGAGCGACAGGAAGCCGTGCGGGAACCTCTCGCGCAGCGTGTGGGCGGCGGACTGGACCAATGCCGTCTTGCCCACGCCCGGCTGGCCGACCACGGAGACCACGACGCCGCCGGGCGTGTCCGCCGCGGCGTCCGCGGCTTCCCGGAGCCGGTCCAGCTCGGCCGTGCGGCCCACGAGGTCCGCGACGGCGGGCGGCAGCGTGCCCAGCACGGTGCCCGCGGCGGGCGCGGGCGCGCGCTCGGTGCCGCGCCGCCTGCCTTCCCGCGCCGCGGCGAGGAAGCCGGCCCGCTCCGCGCCCGCCAGCCCCAGCGCGTCGGCCAGCACCTCGGTCGACCGGCGCTGCG
>NZ_BAABIB010000078.1:0-181325 GCF_039542405.1 Amycolatopsis dongchuanensis | reverse complement strand
GCTCATCGTCATACCTCCTGCTCAGGAACCTACATAACCCCTGAGCCACAAAGTCTGACGCGCGACACGTGCAACAAACGGGACCGCTCCTCATGCCCCAACGCCTCCCACCCCGGCTGCGCCACCCGCGCCGCCGACACAGCACGACTCAAATCCTCCACGGTGCGATCCGGCGCGTAACCGAGCACCTCACCCGTCGCCGGATCCCTTACCTCGAAGCCCTCTCGCGCGGCAACCGCAGCCAGCAATTCGTCGTAAGTCTGCATGTCCTCTCTCTTTCTGCATGAGCGGCTCAGGCCGGGAAGGCCGACCGCGCCGAGTAGCCGAAGTCGGCCGTCAGGCTCGCGCCGGAGATCCCGGCGGCCAGTGGTGACGCCAGGAACAGCACGTGCGCGGCGATGTCCTCCGGCCGGTACACGGGAAAGCCGTCGAACCCGCCCAGGTCGGCCCGGCTCATCGGAGTGTCCACAACGGACGGACAGAGTGCGTTCACCCGAACCGCTCCCGCCGTTTCGACGGACAGCGCGCGGGCGAGCTGCACCACCGCGGCCTTGGACGCGCAGTACGGCACCATGCCCGGCGCGGCGACCAGCGCCGAGTCGCTGGCCAGCACCACCGCGGCACCCCGGCCGGAGGCGCGCAGTGCGGGCAGGGCGTGCTTGAGGGTGAGGAACGCGCCCAGCACGTTCACCGCGAACACGGCCTGCCAGTCCGCGAGCCCCACCGATTCCAGCGGTTTCCCCACCGGACCGGAAATCCCGGCACACGTGACGACGACGTCGATGCCGCCGAACCGGTCGAGCGCCGTGCCCACAGCCGAGCGCACGGACTCCTCGTCGGTGACGTCGGTCCGGATCGCCAGCGCGGGCGGTCCCAACTTTTCCGCGGCACGTTCGACCGCCGGGCCGTCGCGATCGAGCAGCACCGGCCTGCCGCCGTGTTCCGCCACCGCCGCCGCGACCGCGGCACCGATGCCGCTCGCCGCTCCCGTCACGAGCACCACCGCGCCGTCGAGACCGAGGTTCATGTGAACGCCAGGGTCGGGACGTCGACGACGTGCGCACCGCCGTCCACGACGAGTGTCGCGCCGTGGACGTAAGCCGCGTCGGGGCCCAGCAGGAACGCGACCACGCCCGCGATCTCCGCGGCCTCCGCGGGACGGCCCAGCGGCACGTCCTTCGTCACGGTGGCGTAAGCGGATTCGACGTCGGCCGCGCCTCCTTCACGCACGAGTACCGCCATCTCCTCGTCCGCCATCGGGGTCCGCACCCAGCCGGGGCACACCGCGTTGGCCCGCACACCACGGCGGCCGTAGTCCCGCGCGATCGAGCGCATGAGTCCCAGCAGCGCGTGCTTGCCGACCGTGTACCCGGCCGTCTCCGGAGCCGCACGCAGGCCCGACAGCGACGACACGATCACCACGCTGCCGCCGGACGCCGCGAGCAGCGGCAACGACTCGCGTACGGTCACGAACGCCGTCGTCAGGTTCGCGTGGAGGCTCGCCTGCCACGCCTCGTCGCTCGTGTTCTCCACCGTGTCGTAGCCGTGCCCGCCCGCGTTCGCGACCACGCCGTCGAGCGAGCCGTGCCGCTCGCGCACGGTTTCGACCAGTTTCCGCATCGCAGAGCCATTTCCGGCGTCCGCGGGGATCGCGGTGATGCGCGGGTGCGCCGCCGCGACCGCCTCCAGCGGTTCCCGGCGGCGACCCGAGATGACGACGTCGCCGCCGTCGTCCGCGAGGCGGGCCGCCACGGCGGCACCGATGCCGGTGCCGCCGCCCGTGACGAGGTACGTGCTCACTGCGGTGTCCTTTCCGCCGCCCGCTGCGCGACCCGGTCGAGGTCCTGCTCGAGCGAGTCCCAGATGTGCTTCTTCGCCGACCGGAACACGGCCGCCACGACGACCGCGAGCACCGCGGCGACCGGCAGCAGCCAGGGCAGCAGCGTGATCACCGGGCTGTCGCTGCCCGCGAGCTGCGGGAAGTTCACGAACGCCAGCACCGTCACCGTCCACAAGCCGATGCCGCCGAGCAGCGGCAGGAGGAACGTCTTGCCCCACCGGGCGTCCCGCACCCGCCGGAAGTGCACGACGATGGCGGTGGCGGCGATCGCCTGCAGCACGATGATGCCGAGGGTGCCGATGCCGGTGAACGCGGCGACCAGCGACGTCACCGGGTTCGCGCCCGCCACGGCGTACGCCATGGCGATCACGGTCGCCAGCACGAGCTGGACCGTCGAAGCGACCACGGGTGAGCCGTTCTTGCGCCGGGTGCGCGACAGCCGCTTCGGCAGCACGCCGACGCGGCCGAGCGCGTACAGGTACCGGGACGCGGAGTTGTGCAGCGCCAGCAACGCGGCGAACAGGCTCACCACCAGCAGGAGCTGCATGACGTCCGTGAGCGCCGTGCCGAGGTACTCCGCGGACACCGAGAACACCAAGTCACCGGTGGCCAGGTGGTCGGCCGCCGCCGCACCCGCGTTCCGCACTCCGAGCGCCGAGACGATCGCCCAGGTGGTCACCGCCGCGAAGACCCCGATGAACACGATCGCCACGTACGTCGCGCGGGGGATCGTGCGTTTCGGGTCGCGTGCCTCCTCGCCGAACAACCCGGTCGCTTCGAACCCGACGAAGGCGTTCGCGGCGAAGAGGAGCCCCAGGCCGACCGAACCGGTGGCGAACACCTCGGGCCGGAACACGGCGAACGAGAACCCGGTGCGGAAGAGGATGACGACGTCGAGCACGAGCAGGATCGACACCTCGCACACGAGCGCGACCCCGAGCACCTTCGCCGAGAAATCGATGCCCGCCCTGGTCAGCAGCCACACGCCGGCGACGGACACCAGGCTCCAGATCCACCACGGCACGTTCAGCCCGAACACGCTGTCGAAGACCGCGGAGGTGAAGAACCCGCTCGTGCCGACCGCCCCGGCGACGAAGCAGTTGTAGCCGACGACCGCGACGAAGGCCGCGACGAGCCCGGCGGTGCGGCCGAGCCCGCGCACCACGTAGGTGTAGAAACCCCCGGCGTTGACCAGTTTCTTCGCCATCTGCGCGTAGCCGACCGCGAAGAGCACGAAAACCACGGTCGCGATGAGGAACATGACCGGGGTACCGCCGCCGGTGCCGACCGCGATGCCGATCCCGCCGATGACGATGATGCCGGTGAGCGGGGCCACGGCGGCGAGCACGAGGAAGACGATCCCGCTGACCCCGAGGTGCCCGCGAAGGCTGGTTTCGTTACCGGACAACGGAATCACTCCTCGAAGCCGGAGCAGTCGGTCCTGTTGACGATCTCGGCACCCGCCCCGACCGGGAAGTTCACCAAAGAGGAGGTGTCGAAGCCGTCGTTGCCGAAGATCTTGCCGTCGGTGTGCAGGGCTTCGAGGTCGATGAGGATGACCCCGAGGGTCGGCACGATCTTTTCCCGCCACACGAACAAGGTCAGCTTGTCGCGGACGGCGATGTGGTGGCAGGCGTCGGTGTCGGCGAGCCCCTGCTCGACGCCGCGGAGGCAGTGCCAGGTGTAGCGCCCGGGCGAGAGGTAGATGTGCTCGTAGACCTCGTTCGGCGAGTAGGTGTAGCGGTTGCGCAGACCGACCAGCTCGCGGGTCGGCGCGTGCCGGGCCGCCGTCGAGCCGTCGATCGCGCCGTGCGTGATCCGCGCGGTGACGCCGGTCGGCTCCTCACCGCGCTGCACCCGGGTGTACGCCGACTCGGCACGCTCCTCGGGGCCGGGCAGCCTGCCCTCGACGAGAGTGACGAGGCCGGCGTCGGTGTCGAGCACGAACGTCGTCGAGACCTCCCCGGCGACACCGTCCACAAGGTACAGACCGTCGCGGATCGACGTGACCCGCACCGGAACGTCCTCGTGCTCGCCCCACGAAGCGACACCGTCGTCGATCGAAAGAGCACGCGGCCCGTCGAGGTCGAGCGCGAAACGCGTCCCGGAAAGATCCTTGACCGGTTCGAGCAGGTCGGCGTCCGGCGCGAAACCTTCGCCGAGGGCGCCGACCGGGATGAAAGCTTCGCCCATTTCTCCTCCACGTCGAGGGGGGTTCTTTCGGAAAACCCTAGGGACTTGCGGCGAAAAACACCTAGGACGAGCGCGCACGGCGCTTGTCCCCCAGTGGCGATTCAGTGGCAGGAATGCGCTGACCGGTTCGGCGGGACGTCGAGCGTGGGGTTGCGGTCGAAGAAACCGACCGGTTTGAGCTTGAAACCGGTGTAGTCGACCGGCATGATCGGCCAGTCCTCCGGACGCGGGAAATGCGTGAGCCCGAAGGTGTGCCAGACGACGATTTCCTGTCCGTCGATGTCGCGATCGGCCGCGGCGTATGCGGGCAACCCGGCGCCGCCGGGGTGCTGGTTGACGAGATCTCCCGCCGCGTACCGCTCAGCCGGGTCGTAACGGGTGACCCACAGGTGTTTCGTCGCGAAGGTGGCGCGGCGGGAAATGGAGGAATCCGGATCGGCGAGCAATTCCGGATTGCCTTCGGGAACCAGCGCGTAGGCCACGGGATCACCGAGCCGGTTGCGGGAACGGGGGTTCGTGATGTGCCAAACCCTGCCGACGCGGTTGTCGGCGAGGCGTTGCGCCTGCGATTCGGTGCGCAGTGGCGTGCGGCGCTGGGTGAAAGCGTTGCCGCGCGGGTTGTCCGGTCCCGCGGGGACGCGCTGGACCTCGACCTCCTCGACGAGGTTGGTGGGCCCGTCCACGGCCATGTGGAGGCGCGCGTTGAACAGGTGCTGGTGGTAGGGCGCGCCGAGGCCGGGCGCGAGTTCGGAGGCGTAGGCGTAGCCCTTGCCGGGGTGCGCGGAGGTGAACACGACCCCGGTGGCCTTGGCTTCACATTCGATGGTGCCGTCGAGGTAGAGGTACCAGTAGAAGCCGTAGTCGTAGTTTCCGATGGTGGTGAAGAAGGAGATCACCATGCGGCGCTGGCGGCGGGTCTCGGCCGAACCCGCCCAGAGATCGGTGTGCTTCCAGAGGATCCCGTAGTCCTCCTCGTGCAGGCAGATGGCGTTGTGCAGCACGCGGGGATGACCGAACTCGTCGGCCACGACGGCGTCGAGGTAGGTGATCTCGCCGAGGCAGTCGCAGCCGAGTTCGAGTGCGTTGGCGTAGCGGCCGATGAGGTACTCGCCGGTGTCGAAGTAGTTCTGCCACGACCGGACGGGCGAAGGATCGGCGTAGGGCACGACCATCTCGGAGATCGACGCGCGCCGCACGACGGGCCGGTCGCGGTCGCCGTCCCGGAAGGAGATGTCGTGCAGGACAAGGCCTTCGCGGACGTCGAAACCGATGCGCAGCGACCAGTTCTCCCACCGCAGCAGGTGGTCCTCCAGCGTGAAACTGGGTCCCTCGGGCTGGGTGATCACGATGGGTTTCTGGGTCGTCCTCAGTGGACCGGTGACGGCGGGGTCGTCGAAGTTGCCGGATTCGGCGGGCACCGGCACGGCGCCGAGGTCGATGACCTGGTCCACGGTCTTGTTCAGCACGTCCACGTAGGCGACCAGCCCGTCCACCGGGTGCGCCCACGCGTGGTCGCGCGGGTGTTCCTGCACGAACGCCAGACCGCGCAGGATCCGCCGCCCGGTCTCCTCGGGGTACTCGAACACCCCGGCCGACAGCGGCGCGACCCGCACCTTCGCCACGTCGAGCCCGCGTGCCGCCAGCGCGGCCAGCCACCGCTCGTCGGCGGCCAGCACCTCCTCGACCAGCGCGAACTCCTCGTCCAGCACCGGCAGCTGCCCGTCGACGGCGGGGTCGAGCTTGCGTTCCTCGGACACTGTCCCGGCGGCGAGCGACACCAGCACGTCCCGGCCGCCGGGGTCCGCCAGGTCGTGCAGGAGGACGCGGACGGTCCGTTCGGGCGCGGCGTCTTCGAGGCCCAGGTAGGCCACCCGCGCGCTCTCGGGCAGCAGGCCCGCGTCGGCGAGCACGTGCCGGACGCGGGTGATCTCGTCGGCGGTGAGGGGCGAAAGCGGATGCGGGGGTGGTGCGGCGGGCATCGGCGACCTCCGTTTTTCTCCACGTGTAGACGAAAGGATGCGCCACCGCGGCGGGAAACGCAAGGGCCGACCGATTACGGTGGGAGCCGTGCCGAAGCAGGTTGACCACGACCGCCGCCGTGCCGAGATCGCCGAGGCGACGTGGCGGCTGATAGCCGAACGGGGCATCGACGGGACGACGATGCGGGCGATCTCGGCCGCGCTCGGCATGGCCCACGGCGCGCTCAAGCACTACTTCCCGGACAAGAACTCGATCATCCGGACGGCGTTCACGCACGTCTTCGACAGCACGAACACGCGCATCCGGGAACGGCTCGGCGACGCGACCGGTTTGGCGGCGCTGCGCATCTTCTGCCTCGAAGCCGTCCCGGTCGAGGAGGTGACGATCCTCGAAGCCAGGGTCGTGCTCCCGTTCTGGCAACGCGCACTGGCCGACGCCGAGCTGGAGTCCGTCTTCGTCGACGCGATGTCCGTCTGGCGCGAGCAGATCCTCCGCTTCCTGCGCCAAGGCCGCGCGGACGGCTCGGTCCGCACGATGACGGACGACGAGGTCGTCACGGAGCAGCTGCTCGCCCTCCTCAACGGCGCCCAGGTGCTCGGCACCCTCACCCCCCGCGCGGCGACGCCGAAGCGGCAGCACCAGATGATCGACGCCTTCCTGGACGGCCTCCGCCGCTGACGGCGCGGGTCGGCCGGTTCAGGACGAGCCAAAGCCGATGGCCCGTGGAAGGCACCCTCCGCCGCTGGACCTCACGCGCCGCCGCGCCTCCGGTTCGCCACGGCGGGAGGGACCGGCGTGTCCTCGTCGTAGGTGGCTTGGGCCTCGTGGATCCGGTCGGTGTGCCGGTCGACCCACGCGACCAGGCCGACCAGGTGCGTCGCCAGATCGGCGCCCAGCGCGGTCAGTGAATAGGTGACCTGGATCGGCACGGTCGGGGTCACCGCGCGGTCGACGAGCCCGTCCCGGGTAAGCGCTTTCAGGGTCTGGGAAAGCATTTTCTCGCTGATGCCCCCGATGGCGGACGCGAGTTCCGAGAAGCGGTGCGGCCGGTTCGCCAGCAGGCCCACGACCAAGGTCGCCCACCGGCTGGTGATGTCGTCGAAGATCGGCCGGACCGGGCAGTCCGCAGCGAAGACGTCCCGCGAGTGCACCGGCCGTCCGCCGACGAGGATCTCTGGTCGCTGTCCCACGAACGGAGCTTACCTGTAGGTATGTACTTACGAATGGCTAGCCACCTGGCTAGCGTCGCCTCCGTTGGTGATCAACTGCCGCGAACGAGGAGCGCACTGATGATCGATCTACACGGGCGTACCGCTCTGGTGACCGGAGGCGCCAAAGGCATCGGCCGCGGCATTTCCGTGGCGCTCGCCGCGGAAGGCGCCGCGGTCGCGGTCAACTACGCCACGGACCCGCAGGCCGCCGAACGGACCGTCGCCGAGATCGTCGGCCACGGCGGCAGGGCCGTGGCCCTGGCCGGGGATGTCGGCAGCCCCGCCGACGTCGAGCGGCTCTTCGACCAGGCCGGTGCCGCTCTCGGTCCGGTCGACACCCTGGTGAACAACGCCGCCCGTTACTCCTTCCAGCCGCTGGAAGAAATCACGCCGGACGAGTTCGAGCGGCAGTACCGGACGAACGTGCTCGGCGTGTTCCTCACCTGCCAGGCCTTCGTGCGGCAGGTGCCCGTGGCCGGTGGGTCGATCGTGAACATCTCGACCTCGGGCATCGCGAGCAACACGCCCGGCTCGGCCCTCCACACCTCGACCAAGGGCGCTGTGACCACGCTGACCCGGGTGCTGGCCAACGAGCTCGGCCCGCGGCACATCCGGGTCAACGCCGTCGCGGCCGGTGCCACCGACACCGAGGGCGCCCGGAACCTCGGGCTCATCAACGACGAGAACGTCGCACGGGCCGTCGCAGCCACGCCGCTGGGCCGGCTCGGGCAGCCCCGTGACATCGGCCGCGTGGTCGCTTTCCTCGCTTCCGCCGAGGCCGCCTGGATCACCGGCGACGTCCTCTTCGCCTCGGGCGGCCTGCGCTGAGCCTCAGGACCACCGAAGAAATCCACTCACCGCCGGACTTGATCACGTCCTTGGCGCGGTCCACGAGCGTGCGGAAGCCGTCCGGGGGAGATCCTCCCGATGTCCCCGGTGCGCAACCAGCCGTCGTGGAACGTCTCCGGATCGACAACCCGCCCCAGGCGAGTAGGAGGTAGCGGTGACCCACGGGCCACCGCTACCTCGGCTACCGCTTCGCCGTGTTCCCCATGCGCAACACCTTCGGGCTGTCCCACGAGACCGTCAGGAGGAACACCCCGGGCAGGGCCGCGGCGCTCTACGCCGTGGGCGACGACGACGAGGTGCACGCCTTCCTGAACTTCGCCCTGCCGGAGCAGCCGTTCGCCGCGTTCCGCGATCCGGCCGCGCCGCCGGTTCCCTCGCGGGCCGGGGGCAAGGGCGGCGCCACGCTGTTCCCGGCGACCGCCGAGGCACTGGAACAGCGCAACGAACGCCTGCGCGGCTCAGCGCGATGCCACCCGCGCAGGGGCGGCCTGCCCACCCGGCCCTCACCCTGCCGGAGTTCGCGCTCACGACGTGACCCGGATCATGTTCCAGGACAACGGGGGCAGCGTGATCGCCAGCTCACCGGCGTGCACGCCGTGGCTTTCCCCGGCGCGGGGCACCACTCGCGCGGGATCGTCCGCCGTGTTGGCCGCCAGGGGATCTCCCCCGCCGAGGTAGGTGTGGGAGGCCCGGGACAAGCCTTGACAGGCACGAAGATCGACCGTCAGCGGCAGCGGCTCGTGCTGATCGCGGTTGACGGCGAAGATCGTGATCCCGTCCTCTCCCTGGACGGACACTGCGTCCAGCACCGGAACTTCGCCGAAGCGCTCGGTCTCGTACCGCGGCGACGTGATCGCGGGGCGCAGCACGGCACCGCGTCCGTAGCGGCTGGTCAGCGCGAACGGGTGGAAGATCGTCTGCCGCCAGGCGGGCCCGGCCGGTTCGGTGCGGATCGCGCCGATCGCGTTCACCAGCTGCGCCAGGCACGCGATCCGCACCCGGTCCGCGTGCCGCAGGAGGCTGATCAGCATGTTCCCCACGACCACCGCGTCGACCACGTTGTACTGGTCCTCCAGCAGCCGCGGCGCCTGCTCCCAGTCCCGCTCCACGGACGTTCCCTGCGAGTACCACACGTTCCACTCGTCGAAGGCGAAGCCGAGCCGTTTCCGGTGGCGCCCCTTGGCCCGCACGTGGTCCGCGGTGGCGATGGCGGCGTCGAGGTAGGCGTCCATGTCCGTGGCGCACGCCAGGAAACTCGCCCGGTCGCCGTCCCGCTCCTGGTAGTAGGAGTGCAGCGACAGGTAGTCCACCTGGTCGTAGCAGTGTTCGAGCACCGTCGCGTCCCACGCGGGGAACGTCGGCATCGCCGCGCCCGACGACCCGCACGCGACGAGCTCGATGTCCGGGTCCACCAGCCGCATCGCCTGCGCCGTCCGCGACGCCAGCAGCCCGTACTCGTCGGCGGTCCGGTGCCCCACCTGCCACGGGCCGTCCATCTCGTTGCCGAGGCACCACAACCGGACCCCGTGCGGATCCGGCGTCCCGTTCTTCCGCCGCAGGTCCGACCAGTACGTCCCGCCGGGGTGGTTGCAGTACTCGACGAGGTCCGCCGCCGCGTCGGCGCCACGCGTGCCGAGGTTCACCGCGAGCATCGGCTCCGCGCCCACCCGCCGGCTCCACGCGCAGAACTCGTCCGTGCCCACGGCGTTGGTCTCGACCGACTTCCACGCGAGGTCGAGCCGGGTCGGCCGGGACTCCCGCGGGCCGACGCCGTCCTCCCAGCGGTAACCCGAGACGAAGTTCCCGCCCGGGTACCGCAGGACCGGCACCCCCAGCTCGGTGACGAGCTCCGCCACGTCGCCGCGGAAGCCGTGCTCGTCGGCGCTGGGGTGCTCCGGTTCGTAGATCCCGGTGTACACGCCGCGGCCGAGGTGCTCGACGAACGCCCCGTACAACCGCGGATCGACCTCGCCGACCGTGAACGCGGGATCGACGACCAGACGGGCCTGGGACATGGTGGTTTCCTTTCGCGGGAGGGACACCTCAGTCAGCTTGCCGCACCGACATCACGGCCCACGGCGGAAGCTCCACATCGATCTCGAGCGTGCCGTCGCCGGTGACCGTGAGCGTGAACCTCCGGAGCGCGTCGGCGACGCCGCTGAGGTACTCGCTCTGCGCGCGGGAGAGGTTCAGCGGGGAACCGAGCTGGTACCAGGCCTCGGCGACGTTCCCGTGCTCCCAGTCCAGGACCTCGGCCAGGAACGTGGTGCCCGGTTCGAGGCCGCTGATCGTGTGCCGGACCCGCCGGTGCGGTCCCGCTTCGGCCAGTGCCCGCGTCTCGGGGTACGAACCGGTGGACTTCAGTGCCAGCTTGCCCGGGTAGTTGAAGAACACCGCGGACAGCGCCGAGGTCCGGCTGTCCCGGGTCACGACGCCCTCGTCCGTCGCGAGCAGCAGCCGGTCGCCGAGCCCGTTCAGCATCCGGAACGCGTGGAACGTCGGCTTGTGGATACCGCTCTCGTTCACCAGGCCGAAGCCGCCGTGGAAAGGCCCGAGCCCGGCGCCGCCCTCCTCGAACACGTCGGTGAAGGTCCAGTAGGAGATCGAGTCCGCGAGCCCGACGCACTTCAGGTACGCCCGCGTGATGTAGGTGGCCGCGAACACCGTGTCGTGGATGAAGTCCCGCGCCGACGGCGAGGTGGACCACTCGGTGATGTGGACCTCCGCGTCCGGGTACTGGCTGTCCGCCAGGAGTTGACGCAGGACGGTCAGGTCGTCGAACGTGGCGTCGGCGTACCGGGCGATCTGCACCGCCTCGCCGTCGGCGCCGTAGGCGAAGTCCGTCGGGTACAGGTGGGTCGACACGAAGTCGACCGGCAGGTCGCGCTTGGCGCACCAGCCGAGGAAGTCCTCGATCCACACCGGACGCCAGTCGAGAGCGTCCACATCGGACGCACTGGCCGTCGCGTGCATCGCGGAGCGGTCCTCGACCTCGCCGCGGTACCGGTCGTCGGGCACGAAGACGCTCGTCGCGGGCCCGCCCACCTTCAGCCCGGCGTCGATCGCCTTGATCGCCGTCACGGTCCGCTCGTAGAGCTCGAAGTACTCCGTCTTGGTGCCGGTCCAGAAGTGCGGGACCAGGTTCGGTTCGTTCCACACCTCGAACCGCCACTGGCGCACCTCGTCGAGCCCGTACCGGCCGATCCAGTGTTCGACCGCGCGCGCCACCAGCTCCGCCCAGCGCCCCATGTCGTTGGGCGGGCTGCAGTGCGCACCCCACCAGAACACGGTCTCCTGTTTCGTCGCCAGCTCACGCGGCATGAACCCGAGCTCGACAAACGGGCGGGCGCCGGACTCCACGATGAAGTCGAACACCTTGTCGACGTAGCTGAAGGTGTGCACGGGGGCGGCGAGGGGCGAGTTCCGGCCGAACCCGTGGCCGTAGCTTTCCCGGTACACGAACATGTCGTCGTGGAACACGCCGTGGAAGCGGACCGCGCGGAAGCCGCAGGCGGCCACGGCCTCGGTGAACTGCCGCTGCCAGTCCGCCCGCAGCGCCTCGTTCGCCCGTCCGGCGCCGACGCACGCCGCCCAGCTGTGCGGGAGCGGGGTCTCGCGGGGGAGGTCGCCGTCGATTCGGAGGTTGTTCATTCCTTCACTTTCTGCTCGGAGTCGAATGCCCTACCCCTTGACGGCGCCGAGCGCCACGCCCGACTGCCAGTACCGTTGCAGGCTCAGGAAGGCGACGATCAGGGGGATGATCGTCAGCAGCGCGGCGGTGAGCACGAGGTTCTGGATCAGCGCGCCGTTGCCCGCGGTCGAGCCGAGCTTGTTCCACTCGTTGAGCCCGATGGTCAGCGGGTACCAGTCCGGGTCCTTGAGCATGATCAGGGGCAGGAAGTAGTTGTTCCAGATCGAGACGAACGAGAAGAGCAGGACCGTCACGCTCGCCGGCGCGAGCAGCGGCAGCGCGATCCGCACGAAGGTCCGGAACTCCCCCGCGCCGTCGACCTTCGCGGCTTCGAGCAGCTCCGTGGGCACGGCCTCCGCCGCGAAGACCCACATCAGGTACAGCCCGAACGGGTTGACGAAACTCGGGATCAGCACCGCCCACGGCGTGTTGGTGAGGCCGAGCCGCGCGAAGAGCAGGAACTGCGGGATCGCCAGCGCGATGCCGGGCACCGCGATCGAGCCCAGTACCACGAACAGGAGCAGCCGCTTGCCGCTGAACCGGAGTTTCGCCAGCGCGTACCCGCCGAGTGCGGCCAGGAAGGTCGAGACCACCGCACCGACGACGACGTACAGCACCGTGTTGAGCAGCCACCGCGAGAAGATCCCGTGCTGGTAGCGGAAAACCGCGACGACGTTGTCCCACAGGCGGAACCCGTGGCCGGGCGCGAGCCCGAACGTGGAGACGAAGTCGGCCTGCGACTTCGTCGCGTTGACGACCAGCCAGACCAGCGGCAACAGGCAGTACAGGGCGAACAGCCCCGTCATCACGGTGAGCGTGACGCTCTTCCTCGGGTTGTCCACTGTGTACAGCCGCGGGCGGGCCGCCGGGCTAGCTGTCGAAGGCATTCTTCAGTCCCCTGATCTGGACGGCGTAGGCCACCGCGATCGTGATCGCCGCCATGACGAGCGCGAGAGCGGCCGCATAGCCCTGCTGCGAGCCGGTGAACGCGAGGTTGTAGGCGTAGAGGTTGGGCGTGTAGTGGGTGGTGATACCGCTGTTGGCCACCATCGACGGCAGGATCTGCGGCTCGTTGAAGATCTGGAACGTGCCGATGATCGAGAAGATCACCGCGATGACCAGCGACCGGCGCAGGGCAGGCAGTTTGATCCGCCACACCACCTGGAACTCGTTCGCCCCGTCGAGCGCGGCGGCCTCGTACAGCTCACGCGGGACGGCTTTGAGCACCGCGTAGAAGATCAGCATGTTGAAACCGGTGAACGCCCACGTGACCATCACCCCGATCGACACCAGCGTGGTGCCCGGCGCGAAGGGGTCGAAGTCCGTGCCCACGGCCTTGTTCAAGCTGCCGAACAGGCCGTACTTGACGCCCAGCAGGAAGCCCCACATCAGCGTGGACACGACGGCGGGCACGGCGTACGGGAGGAAGATCGACACCCGCAGGAACCGGGCCCCGTGCAGCCGCCGGGAGTCCAGCGCCAGCGCGAGCGCCATCGCGAGGACCAGCATGACCGGCACCTGGACGAGCGTGAACGCCAGCACCCGCCGCACGCTGTCCCAGAACTGGGCGTCGTGGAACAGCTTGGCGTAGTTGGCGAAACCGGTGAACCTGGTGCCCCCGATCAGTTTCTGCTGGAACAGGCTGAGGTAGGCGGCGAAGCCCACCGGCACGACGTACACGAGCGTGAACAACAGCGCGAACGGCGCGATGAACACCAGCCCGATCTGGCGCCCGCGGCGCTTCCGGCGCCGCGTGGTGGCCGGGGCCGCCGTGGCCGGCAAGGTGGCTGTGTGGACCATGGTCGCGGTGCTCCTTCCTGCCGGGGAACCGTCAGTCCACCTGGAAGCCCTGCTCGTTGCCGTAGGCGATCATCCGCTGCTTCCACTGTTCGAGGATCGCGGCGAGCGAGCCCTTCCCCGTGCTGTAGAGCTGCGAGACGAGGTCGCCGTAGACCGACCGGGCCCACTCGAAGAACGGCGGGTACTGCCAGCCGCCCGCGACGATTTCCGAGGCTTCCGCGAGCACGGGGCCGGTCTTCTGGCCGCCGAAGTACTCGTCGGCCTTGCTCTGCGTGTCGGCGCTTTCCAGCACGGACTTGTTCGGCACGAACGCGCCCGCCTCGACACGGGACGAAAGCCCGCCGCCGTGCGTGAAGTACTCCAGGAACTTGTACGCCGCGTCCTTGTGCCCGGACGCGGCCGGGATGCCGAAGGCGCTGCCCCCGTTCTCGGCCCCGACCTTGGCGCCCGGCTGCCACTGCGGCATCAGCGCGACGCGGAAGTCGCCGGCGGCCTGGGGCGCGCGCTGCGGCAGCGACGACTTCAGCCAGCCGCCCATGATCTGGGAGGCGAGGCTGCCGTCGTTGAGCGTGCGGTTCCAGTCGTCGGACCACGCGGTGACCTTGGTGTTGAGCAGCCCCTCGTCGAGCATCTTCTGCCAGAACGCGACGGCCCTGGTCGTGGCGGGCTCGGTGAAGTCGATGTGCACCTTGTTGCCGTCCACTTTGAACGGCCGCCCGCCGGCCTGCCAGATCAGCGACAGCAGGAAGAACAGGTCGCCGGTGTCCTGGGCGATGTAGTGCTCACCGCCGAGCGCGCGGATCTTCTTGGCGTCGGCGTAGTACTCGTCCCACGTCGCGGGCGGCTGGGTGATCCCGGCCTTCTTGAAGCTCTCCTCGTTGTAGAACATGACCGAGGGGCCGTAGTCGGACGGCAGCGCGAAGACCTTGCCGTCGACCGTCACGTCGTTCCAGGCCGCCTCGACGTAGTCCGCCTTGAGCTTGTCGGCGCCGTGCCCCCCGAGGTCCTCGAGCTTGCCGGGGATGGCGAAGTAGGGCACCGCGAAGTACTCGAACATCGCGACGTCGGGTACGCCGGAGCCGGCCTGGATCGCGTTGTCGAGAGCGGTGTACTCGTCGTACGACGAGCCCGCGTTGACCACCTCGACCTTGATGTCCGGGTTCGCGGCCTCGAAGCCGGGCACGGCCTTCGCGACGGTGTCGTCCCAGCTCCAGACCGTCAGTTTCACCGGGCCGTCACCGCCTCCGCTGTCCGAGGGCCCGCTGGCGCAGGCCGCCAGCGCGAGCACGGGCACGAGCGCCGCGGCGAGGAACCTTGCTTTTCCGGGGAGCCTCATGAGCCGCCTCCTCCTTGAGATGACTCGAAACTGTTTCGAAGCTTTTTCGAACGCTGGTGGCAAGTTACTGGGCTCTCTCGCCGGGCGTCAAGGACTTCGAGGGCGGGAGGCGGCAACCTTGTGCGCTGTGTAACCTGAGGCCGGGTTCGAAAAAGTTTCGGGAAGAACGGAGTGCCGATGACTCGGCGATCTCGGTCCGGGCGGGCCACGCTCGCGGACGTCGCCCGGCTGGCCGGTGTCTCGCCGGCGACCGCGTCGAAGGTCCTCAACGGCCGCAGCGACGTGGGGGCCGGCACGCGGGACCTCGTCCTCGGCGCCATCGCCGAGCTCGGCTACAAGCCGACGACGGGGCGGCGCGACCCGCAGCGGGAGCGGACCCTCGTCACCGTGCTCGACATCGTGGAATCCCGTTACGCGGGCACGGTTCTCCAGGGCATCCTCGTCGCCGCGACCGCCGCGAGCGCCGAGCTCCTGCTGCGGCTGCCGCCGCCGGACTGGACCGCGACGAGCCGTACGGCGGCCCGCGCGTGGGTCGCCGAGGCGCAGGCGTCGGGCGTCTCCGGCATCATCGCGCTCGCCATCGCCGTGCCCGACGCCGTTCTCCTCGCCGCGGAGGAGGCGGCGCTGCCGGTGGTCACGATCGACCCGATCGACACCACCGACTCACGGATCATCAGCATCGGCTCCACCAACTGGGCAGGCGGGCGCTCGGCGACCGAACACGTGCTGAAACTGGGGCACCGCAGGATCGGCTGGATCGGCGGGCCACTGGGCTCCGCCCCTTCGGCGGAACGCTTCCACGGCTACCAGGCCGCGCTGCACGCGGCGGGCGTCACGCCGGACCGCGCGCTCATCCGCCACGACACGTTCTCCGTCGAAGCCGGGCTCGAGCACGGCCGCACCATGCTGGCGCTCGAGGACCGGCCGACCGCGATCGTCGCCGGGAACGACGAGATCGCCGTCGGTGTGCTCGCGGCGGCCGGCGAACTCGGCATCCCCGTGCCGGCCCAGCTGTCGGTCACCGGCTTCGACGACACCCCGCAGGCCCAGTGGACCACGCCCCGGCTGACCTCCGTCGGCCAGCCACTCGTCGGCATGGGGCGGATGGCCGTCGAGACCGTCCTCGGCATGGCCGACGGCGTGCAGCCCGCCTCCCGCCACCTCGAACTCGCGACGACGCTCAACGTCCGCGACTCCACGGGGCCGGTGGCGGGCTGACCCGGAAGCCGGGTGTCAGGACGGGTCCCTTCCCGGCTCGATGCCGGCCTGGCGCATCACCTCCCGCGCCTCCGCCGGCCAGTTCCCGTCAGCGACCTGCACGTTGCCGTCGAGGACGTTGTGGTGCGGCTCGCCGGTCACGACGCGCGTCAGCCCGGTGTCGTACCAGTTCCCCCGGAAGGTGTTGTCGTTCGTGTTGTTGGTGGCACTCGCGTTGGTGAACGCCCAGACGCCGGAGTCCTGGATCACGTTGCCCGTCAGGCTCACGTAACGCGAACCTTCGTCGAGGTACAGCCCGACGGTCTCGTGGTTGTCGTAGACGTAGTTTCGGTCGATGACGGCACCCGGGTTCGCCGAGAGGTTGTAGATGCTGCCACCGTCGTGGAAGACCTTCTTCGTGCCGTGCACGAGGTTGTAGCGGACGACGGTGTCCTTGAGCGTGGTGGGCGTCGAGTACACCGGCTGGTAGTCGTACAGCCCGCGGTCGCGGTAGTCCTGGCTGCCCCCGGGGTCGTTGGCGCCCCAGCCCCAGCCCACGTCGATGCCGTCGTAGGCGAGGTCGGACACCTCGTTGTGCTCGATGACGGCGTGGGTGACGTAGGTGGTCAGGACGCCCGCCATGTCCTTGTAGTCCCGCGCGACGTCCGTGACCAGGTTGTCGGTGATGGTGATGTCCCGGTCGGCCATCGCGGGATCGGCGGGGTGGTGGGCGTCGGGCTGGACGCCGCCGGCGACGATGCCGGAACCGGCGTCGTCCCGGAAGGTGTTGCGGTGCACCGTGATCCGGGAGGCACCCAGCCCGACACCGGAGGCGTGGGCGTTCGCGTCGTTGCCGATGCCGAGCGCCACCTGCCCGAGGTGGGCGAAGGTGTTGCCGGTGAACGAGATGTCGCGGGCGGCCGAAACCTGGACCGCGGCGGGCACCTGGTGCCAGCTGTTGCGCGCGGCCTCGAACAGCGGGCAGCCCAGCTGGCACGAGGTGAGGAAGTCGGCGGGCTGCGGGTAGGCGCCGGCGAGGAACGTGCCGCTCTGCTGGTTGGCGTAACCGACCGAGGTGCCGGGCTGGAGCCACGTGGTGTGCTCGAAGTGGAGACCGCGGAACGCGAGGTCGTGGACCGGCCGGGTGCGGGTGCCGCTCACCTGGACCAGCGAGGACAGGCGCGGCAGCTCGACGTCGCTGTGTGCCGGGTCCCACCCGGCGGGCGCCTTGTAGTACACCTTCCCGGCGTCCGGGTCGAGGTACCACTGCCCGGTCTGCAGGAACGCGTAGGAGTTCTCCAGCAGCAGCGTGCCACCCGCGAAGGGGTGGGCGAGGGTGTCATACCCCCAGTTGTTGTTGTTCCAGGCCGGTTGCCGCATCGTGATCGTGGTCCCGGTGATGCTCTCCACCGGCGCGTACCGGTCCGTGAAGGAGTTCTGGCTCTCCACCTCGATCCGGTCCTGGTCGGGCAGAGTGGCCAGGTAGCCGAGCGCCGGGTTCACAATGGACAATCCCGTCGGCGTGACCTGGACGTCGGTCCGGGCGATGGGAATCGCCGCTCGCGGGGCCGACACACCGTCCACGTAGAGCTGGCGGGAGTCCACGCCCTTCGGCACGTCCGCGACGTAGATGCCGGCCGCCGGGTCGTGCTGTTCCCAGCCGGTCACCGGCAGCCCGCCGGACAGGACGGGTGTCTGCCCCGGCAGGGCCTGCCAGGTGATGGTGTGGCCGTTGCGGCCGGAGTCCTCGCTGGTGAACTTCAACGGGGAGGCCAGCCGGTAGGTGCCGCCCGCGAGCGCGACCGTGACGTTCCCCCGCGCGGACAGGCCGCGGGCCAGCTCGCGTGCCTTCTCCAGGGTGGCCACCGGCCTGCCGGGAGTGCCCCGGTCGTGGTCGTCCCCGCCGGGGGCGACGAAGATCGTGAACCCGGGAGTCCCGGTGGCTTGCGCCGGGGCCGTGGTCAGTGCCACCACCGCTGCCGCGACGGCCAGCGCCGCCAGCGCTTTTCTGCCGGTGTACCGCATGGTGCAGTGTCCTTTCCGGAGGTTTGGTGCCGGCCGGGTTCAGCGCCCGAGCCAGCCGCCGTCGACGGGGATCAGCGCGCCGTGCACGTAGTCGGAGGCGGCCGAGGCCAGGAAGACGGCCACGCCGCCGAAGTCCTCGGGGCGGGCCCACCGGCCGGCCGGGATGCGCTCGAGGATCGCCCGGAACCGGGCGGGATCCTCGCGCAGGGCCAGGGTGTTGTCCGTCTCGACGTAACCGGGGACGATCGCGTTGACGTTCACCCCGCGCCCCGCCCATTCGTTGGCCAGCGCGCGGGTCAGGCCCGCGATGCCGGATTTCGCCGCCGCGTACCCGGGAACGTTGATCCCGCCCTGGAAACTGAGCAGCGACGCGGTGAACACGATCTTGCCGCGGCCGCGTTCGAGCATCCGCCCGCCCACCTCGCGGGTCAGCGTGAACTGGCTCGACAGGTCCACGCTGATGACGCGGTCCCAGTCCTCATCGGAGTGTTCCGCGGCGGGCGCGCGGGCGATGGTGCCCGCGTTGTTGACGAGGATGTCGATCGGCCGCCCCAGATCGGCCAGGCCGGCCGCGAGTTCCGCCACCGCGGCCCGGTCCGAGAAGTCGGCGGTGAGCGCGGTGCACCGGCGGCCGAGCGCGGTGACGCGCGCTTCGACCTCGCTGCCCGAGGTCTCCTGGTGTGCGCTGACGGCGACGATGTCCGCGCCCGCGGCGGCCAGCGCCTCGGCGATCCCGAGCCCGATCCCCCGGCGGGCGCCGGTGACGACCGCGAGTTTCCCGGTGAGGTCGAACATCCCGGTCACCGTGCCTCCCCCGCCCCACCGGACTGGCAGTCGATCAGGACCTTGACCACGTTCGCACCACTTTCCAACGCCACGAAGGCTTCCGTGGCCCGGCCGAACGGTTCCACCCGCGAGATCAGGGTCGCGGCCGGGATCACGCCCTCGGTGAGGAGGTCGACCGCCGCGGTGAAGTCCTCGCGGTCGTACAGGCGCGCGCCGAGCAACGTCAGCTCACGCCAGAAGAACCGGTGCAGGTCCACCTCGCGGGGCGCAGGGTGGATCGCCACCTGGACCAGCCTGCCCCGCGTCGCCAGCGCGGCGACCGCGGTCGACACCCCGGCCGCCGCACCGGAGACCTCGAAGGCCACCGCCGCCCCGGCGCCGTCCGTCCACTCGTCCACCGTCGCGGTGAAGCCGTCGTCGCGGGGATCGAGCGCGGTCAGGCCCAGCCCCTCCCCGATCGACCTGCGGTAGCGGTCCGGCTCGGCCAGCAGGACCTCCGCTCCGGACCGCCGTGCGACGACCGCGATGAGCAGCCCGATCGGCCCTCCGCCCACGACGAGCGCCCGTTCGCCGGGCCGCAGTTCCGCCCGCCGCACGTCGTGCACCGCGACGGCGGTGGGTTCGACCAGCGCGGCGTGGTCGAGCGGGAGGTCCGCGGGCAGCCGCACCAGGGTGTCCGCCGGCACCGTCCAGCTGGTCTGCATCGAGCCGGGCGCGTCGATGCCCAGGAACACCAGCCGGTGGCAGATCGACGTGTGCCCGGCCCGGCACGCCGGGCACTCGCCGCACCACCGCAGGGGCATCACCGTGACCGGATCACCGACCTGCCAGCCTTCGACCCCGCTGCCGATTTCCGCGATCCGCCCGGACATCTCGTGCCCGAGCACGCCCGGCGGGCGGACCCTGCCGTCCATGTCGCCGTGGAAGATGTGCAGATCGGTGCCGCAGATCCCGGTGTAGGCCACCGCGATCCGCACCTGCCCCGGCGGCGGTGGCACGGCGTCGGCTGTTTCGACGACGAGTGTCCGGGCGCCGGAGTAGGCGACGTGGGAACTCATTGCGGGTCCTTTCGTGCGTGGTACGTCCGCGCCGCGTTGCCGTGCAGGACGGCGTCGGCCGGAAACCCGGCGAGCGCCTCGCGGACGAGGTCGAGCCAGGCGTCGTGGTCGGTGGCCAGGGTCAGCACGGGCCAGTCGCTGCCGTACAGGCACCGCTCCGGCCCGAACACGTCCAGCGCCTCGCGCAGCGTGTCGCGCAGGACGGCGCGGGTCGTGCCCGGTCTCGTCTCCGTCGCCAGGCCCGACAGCTTGCAGAGCACGTTGCCGTGCCGCGCGAGCCGGTACAGGTCCTCGCGCCAGCGGCCGTACTCCGGGCCGCCGGGAGACGGTTTTCCGAGGTGGTCCAGGACGAGGGTCGTCTCCGGGCAGGCGGCGGCCAGGTCGGTCAGCTCCGGCAACTGGTGCGCGCGGACGCACGCGTCGAACGGCAATCCCGCCTGTCCCAGCAGGCTCACGCCGGTCCGGAACTCGCGTCCGCCGAGGAAGCCGGGGCCCTCGTCCTGCACGTTGCGCCGCACGCCGAGCACGAACGGATCGTCGGCGTACTCCGCGAGAAACCGTTGTGTGGCAACGGGATCTCCGAGTTCGGCGTGGGCGACGACGCCGCGGATCCACGGGTGCCGCTCCGCTTCCCGCCGGAGCCACCCGATCTCGGCGTCGGCGTCGCCCCGGCTCCTTCCCGCTTCGACGAAGACGACGTCGGCTCCACGCCCCGGAAAGTCTTCCGGCAGAAAAGGCCGGTTGAGCTGCGGCACTTCGTCCAGCCACGGGTAACGCAACCGCCGTGGATCCCAGAAGTGCACGTGGGTGTCGATGAGGTCCGGACCACTCACGGCTCTCCCCCGGGGTTCTGGTTTTCCGGGCGCCCGTTGGGCCACGAAACGTCCCGCACGGGCTCCAGGCACGCCTCGACCTCCCGCAGCAGTTCCTCGTCACGCGGCTCGGAAAGCCAACGGACGTTCCGCCGCACTTCCTCCGGGTCGGCGGCGCCGACGAGCGTGGTGGGGAAATCCCCGGTGCTCACCGCGAACTGCAGCGCGACACGGGCCAGCTCCTCGCCGCGCGCCCCGCACAACGCACCCGCCTCCGCGCAACACTTCAGGATTTCCGCCGGCGCCGGATGCCAGGACGGCGCTCCGCGATTGGTCAGCGCGCCCATCGCCAGCGGTGACGCGTTGATCACGGCCGTGCCCCGGCGCGCGAACCGGTCCCGCCACGCGGCCAGCCGCCGGTTCTGCAGGGTGTAGTGGCAGTAGGAGATGATCGTGTCGACCGGGGCGCGTTCGACGACATACGCGAGCGCGGGCAGGGGGTACCCCGTCACGCCGACCGCGCCGATCACGCCGTCCTCCTGCAGCGCGCGCAGGGCCGGGATCGTTTCGCGCACCACCTGGTCGAGGTCGCCGAACTCGACGTCGTGGCACTGGACCAGGTCGAGGTGGTCGGTGCCCAGCCGGTCGAGGCTCTCCCGCACGCTGCGGGTCACCCGCTCCGCGCTGAAGTCGAACTCCGTGTCGCTGTACCGGCCGACCTTGGTCGCCAGCACGTAGGCCGAGCGGTCGACGCCGCGCAAAGCCTTGCCCAGTACCGTTTCCGCAACCGTCTCGCCGTAGTACGGGGATACGTCGAAGAACGTGATGCCGAGTTCGAGCGCGGTGTGGACGGCCTCGATGCCCCGTCGTTCACCGCCCCGCGGCAACCGTCCCAGCGGAGAGGCGCCGAAACCGAGCTCCGAGACCTCCAGCCCGGTCCCGCCGAGTGGACGGCGCTTCACGCGGCACCTCCGGACCGGTCGAACGGCGTCGCGTAGGAGGGGGTGCGCGCCCGCAGCGCGAGCCGCAACGTCAACCGGACGCGGGTGGACGGCGGCAGGTCCACGCGCAGCCAGGGGCCGCCGACGTGGACCGGCGCGGAGGTCACGACCGGCTCGCTGTGACCGTAGTCGTAGAGATCGCCGACCCACGACGGGTCCTCGCACACGGTGTGCTCCACGGTCTCGATGTGGTGCTCGGCGAACGCCCCCGCCTGCACGATCACCGGGCGCGCGGCCTCCGGGTCGAGGTTGACCAGGTCGACCACGGTCGCCTCGGGCTCGATCCCGGACACCAGCGCCGCGACCGAGGGAGGCAGGCCGGGACGGCGCGCGGTCGCGTCGTAGTAGCGCACGCGGGCCTGTTGCAGTCCCCCGTTGTACACGACCTGCGGGGCGCCCCAGGTGAGCTGGACCAGTGCCTCGGTGACCACCGGGTTCGACTGCTGCCACAGGTGGATGTCCGCCTCGGGGACGTCGCGGCCGCGGTACCGCTCCATCCGCGCCAGCCGGTGCCGCACCTGCGCCTGCGCGGCCGCCAGGATCCGCTCGGGGTAACCCGGGTTGTCGCCCGCGAGGTAGGCGAACCACGGCTCCTCGTGCCCCGCCTCCTCCTTGCTGCGGAAGGGCCGCACCGTGCGCCAGTCGTGCCCGCTCGCGGCGCGGAGGCGTTCGATGCGCTCCCGGTCCTCCGGGGACGCGGTGTGGTGCCACAACGCCGCGGGCACGCCCATCAGCATCGGGTTGTAGTCGAACCAGCCCCGGTCGTCGTACCGGAAGGGGACGTGCAGCGTCGGCGTGTGCACGTCTTCGCGCAGCTGCACCGTCCACTTCGACTGGAGGCTGGAATCCGCCTCGGTGAACGCCATGACCTTGCCGTGGCCGATGATCTCGTCCAGCGCCGGGCGCACCAGGTCGGTGAACGAGTCGTCGCCCGTGACCAGTGCCGCCGCCAGCGCGGCCACCACGGCCGCGTGCCCCACGCTGTACCAGCCGTGCGGCCAGGACCAGCCGTAGTGCCCGCCGTACCAGCGGCCGTCGAGCAGCCCGCCCACGGTGCCGTCCGGGGCGACGTTGTCGGGGACGATGCCATTGTTGGCGCGGGCGCGCTCCCGCCACGCTCCCACGTACTCGGCGAGCCAGTCGCGGTAACGCCCGTCGCCGGTCAGCAGGAACGCGTTGAGCACGAGCCCGGACGTGGCCAGGTTGACGGCGGTGTCGCCCACCCCCATCCGGCGCCGCATCTCCTCGCCCAGCCGCGGATCCGGGCCCGGCGGGTGCTCCCTGCTCGTCAGCCACTCCAGCGGATAGCCGTACATCCTCGCTTCCTGCGGCAGCCACGGATAGGCGTCCCCGTCGAAAAGCCCTTCACGCGAAGGGTCGCTGCCGTTGTGGGGACGCCGGATGATGCGGTGCGCGGGGTCGTAGTTGCCGCGGGCGGGATCGACGTAGAGTTCGGCGAACCGCACGGCCCGCTCCCGCCACCGCTCCGGCGCCGCCATGCACAGGAAGTACAGCAGCAGCAGGCTTTCGCCCTGGTGGAACCAGTCGTAGCCGCGTTCGTACTCCTCGTGCAGCATGCCCAGCCCGGTCAGCTGCCGGGTGACGCCCTCCCAGTGCCGCTCCGACTCGGCGAGCAGGTCGTCGGCGCCGCCGAGCAGGTAGAGCTGCGGCCAGTTGAAGAACGTCTCGTAGAAGTCGTCCACGCCGTCCCGCGTGCTCAGCCGGCCGCCGTACCGCAGGCGCCCGTCGGGCTCGGTGAAGTCTCGCCCGAACCGGCGCCAGGCGTGGTCGAGCAGGTCGAACAGCTCGCGCTGCGCGATCGCCCAGCCCGGCGGTTCGAGCAGCGGGACCGAGGCCGTGAGGGCGGGAAGCATCAGGGGAGTTCTCCGTTCCGGGACGGTGGCGCGGCGAGGTCACTCCTTGGTCGCGCCGGCGAGCATGCCGGCGACCAGGAAGCGCTGGGAGAAGAGGAAGACGAGGAGGACAGGGGTGATCGCCACGAGCGTGGCGAGCGCGAGCTCCGGCCGTTGCACGGCGGCGGTGCCGACGGTGGGGTTGAACTGCGGCACCGCGTTCAGCAGGGTGCCGAGCCCCACCTGCACGGGGAACTGGTCGCTCTCGGGCAGCAGGACGTAGGGCAGAAAGTAGTTGGTCCAGTTGGCCACGAAGCTGAAGAAGCCGACCAGTGCCACGACCGGGGCGGCCAGCGGCAGCGCGATGTGCCGGAACACGCCCAACTGCGAGCAGCCGTCGAGCTTCGCCGCGGCGATGAGGTCCCGCGGCAGCGAGGTGGTGAAGTAGATGTAGGTCAGGTACACGCCGAACGGGTAGAACGCGTAGGGCAGGATGACCGACCACATCGAGCCGATCAGGTGCACCGCGTTCACCTCCAGGAACAGCGGCACCACCAGCGTCGCGTTGGGCATCAGCATCACCACGAGCGTCGCGACGAGCAGCGTACGCCGGCCGCGGAACTCGATCATCGCCAGTGCGTAGCCCGCGGGGACCGCCACGCACAACGTGATCACGAGCGCGACGGACGAGTACACCGCGGAGTTGCCCAGCCACGAGAAGATCGCGTTGTCCTGGAACGAGGTGAGCGCGTGCCAGTTGTCGGCGAGCGCCCGCCACGAACCGAACGACAGCGGGCTGCCGTGCACGAGCTGGTCGTCGGTCTTCGTCGCGGCCAGCAGCAGCCACACCACCGGCAGCACGAAGAGGACGAGGAACAACACGAGCACCAGTGCCGACAGCGGGTTCGGCAGTCCCCTCGCGCCGTGCCTCCGCGGGCGCGCGGGCACCGGGCGCCCGCCGCTCATCGCCTCCGCCGCCCGGGTCGGCACCCTGGTGTCAGTCGGCATCGAAGAACCCCGATCGTGCGACGAACACACCGGCGACGGCGAGCCCGATCACCAGCAGCTCCACCGAGATGGCCGCCGCCGTGTTCACGTTGTTGTTCTGGAAGGCGAAGTCGTACGAGAGCTGGTTGAGCGAGTAGTCGTGCCCGGCGACGCCCACACTCGCCTGCGACAGCAGCTGCGGTTCGACGAACAGCTGGGTGCCGCCGGCGAAGGCGAGGATGACCATGTAGACGATCCACTTGCGCAGCAAGGGGATCTGGATGCGCCACGCGGTCTGCCAGACCCCCGCGCCGTCGATCCGCGCCGCCTCCAGCAGGTCCGGCGAGATGTTGTTCAGCGCGCCGTACATCACCACGATCCAGCCGCCCGCGCCGGTCCAGAACGCGATCAGCGTGAACAGGACCGGCAGGTTCCCCGGCGCCACGACCTGGCCGAACGCGTCGAAACCCAGTGCCCGCAACAGGAAGCTCACCGGGCTCACCGACGGGTCCAGCATGAACAGCCACACCAGCACGCTCGCGGAACCCGCCAGCGCACCCGGGATGTAGTACAGGAAGCGCAAGGTCCGGCTGGCCGCGCCCGAGCGCAGGCGGTGCAGCAGCAACGCCAGCCCGACCACGAACACCACCAGCGAAGCCAGCCAGAACACCAGGTAGAGCGCGACGTGCCCGACCGCGGAAAGGTACCGGAAGTCGCTCGCCGCCTCGGCGAAGTTCGCGAAGCCGGCGAAGTTGTCGCCCGCGTCGGTGAACGCGAAGTACACCGCGTAGAGCGTGGGCACGACCCCGAACGCGATCAGCAGGACGACGTACGCGGCGACGAAGAGGTGCCCGGCCCTGCCCGGCCATCGCGTCCGCCGCCGGGACGTCCTGACCGGGCGGGCCACCGCGGCCGTGCTCACTGGCCGACCTCGTACCCGTTGGACCGCGCGTAGTTGACGATCGCGTTCTGCCAGTCGGGTAGCAGGGACACGATCGACCTGCCCGAGGTCATCCCCGGCGTGACGGTCGCGGCCCAGATCGCCTCCTGGCTGAACTGCCCGTACCCCCAGCCCGGCCACACCTGCTTCGCCGCCGTCTGGAGCGGTTCCGCGATGTCACCCACGTAGTACCCGGCGGAGTTCTGCTTCGCGAGCCAGGTCTTCGCCGCCGGGGCGTAGGCCGGGTAGCCCGGCGCGAGCTGGCCCTGGTAGGCGTCCGAAGTGGTCACCCAGGTGAGGAAGTCGGTGGCGTCCTTGAGGTTCGCGCTGTGCGCGGACAGCAGCCACGTACCGCCGCCGACGTTGCCCACCGACGGTTCCGGGTCGCCTGCCCACTGGGGCAACGGGGCCACCGCGATCTGCCCCGGCGGCGTCTTGAACGACTCCTGGAACACCGAGCCGCCGAACCACGACGGTCCCGGCATCATGAGGACCTTGTCGGCGGCGTTCTTGTCGAAGTCGGAGCTGAACACGCTGCTGGTGGCCATCGTGTGGTCGGCGATCAGCGTGTCCAGCAGCGACGCCATCCTCGTGCAGTTCGCGCTCGTGGTGTTCACCTTGACCGCCTTCGGGCCGGTGATCTCGTTGGCGCCGCACTTGGCGGACCACAGGTAGATCTCCGGGGCGAAGCTGTCACCCGCCGTGCCGACGAGGTAGCCGGGGTGCTCGGTGGCCACCCGCTGCCCCAGCGCCTGGTACTCCTCCCAGGTCTTCGGCACCTGGTAGCCCCACTCCCGCATGAGCGGGGCGTTGTACCAGAGCACGGTCTGGGCGAGGTCGTTGCGCAGGCAGTACAGCGTACCGTCCACAGTGCACGGATCGTTCGAGCCGGGAGCCCAGTTCGCCAGCGTCGCCTCCGGCACGAGCCCCTTGTTCAGCGGCGCGGTGAACCCCGCCTGCACCGCCCACGAGACCTCGTTGTTCTGCGAGCTGAACACCACGTCCGGCCACCCGCTCCGGGTGCGGTTGAACAGGCTGACCTTGGTCTGCAGGTAGTTCGAGCCGTTGGCGTCGCCGTCGTAGGTGACGATGTCCATCTGCACCGACGGGTGTTCCTTCTGGTACAGCTGGGCGGCCGGCAACCGGGTCGAGTCCACCCAGACCGTGATCGTCCCGCCCTTCTGGTCCACCGGCCGGAACTCGCCCTGTGCGCCGGTCCCGCTCCCGCCGTTCCCGCAGGCCGTGACCGCGGCGAGCACGGCCGCGGCCGCGAGGACCACCCCCGCGTACCACCCGCGCCGCCGGGGCGTTCTCCTGCCGCGGGTCGCGTCGGCATCAGGTGTCATCAGCTACTCCACTTCGTCGTGGCACCGGAAGGTCTGACTGATCGGACAAGGTTTCCCAGGATGTATGCGACACATTCGTGATGTCGCGCTGGCGTGTCCATGAAAACCGGTGCGCATCGGCACGTCAAGAGAGGAGCGTGAGAAAAATAAGTCATACACATTGTGCCGTCGGTATCGGGGATGTATGTTTCTCGGGATGTCCGACGACGAAGGAGGCGAGTGGGTGGACGGCGTGCCCGCTCCGGCCGGTCCCGGCCCTGACGAGAACCGGCAGGCGGCCCCCTACCGGCCCGGCTACGAACTCGTGGCCGAGCAGATCCTCCTGCTCATCGCGGAGCTCGACCTGCGCGCCGGTGACCGCATGCCGACCGAGAACGAGCTGGCCACCCGCCTGGGCGCGTCGCGGACCGTGGTGCGGGAGGCGATCAAGATCCTGTCCGCGCTCGGCCGCGTCCGCGCGCAGAAGGGGCGAGGTCTCTACGTCGCCGACGACGAGGGGATGCTCGGCTCGGCGCGGTGGTCGGGCTTCTTCCTGCCGACCGACCTGGACCACATCTACATGCTGTTCGAGTTCCGGCGGGTGCAGGAGATGACCGCCAGCCGCCTCGCGGCGACGCGGGCCACCCCCGTCGAACTGCGGGCGATCGAGGCGGCCGCGGAGACCTGCCGCCAGGGACACCTCACCGGCGAGGCGGCCCTGTTCGACCGCGGGGACGAGGAGTTCCACCTCGGGATCGCGGCCGCGTCCCACAACCAGTTCCTGCTCGCCGCGGTACGGGAAGCGCGGCGGCTGCAGCACCAGTCCAGCACCATCGGGCTCCACGGCACGGTCGGCGGCCACGCCGCCGAGGCGGTCGAGGAGCACGCCGCGATCTACCAGGCGATCCGGGACGGTGACCCGGAAGCGGCCGCACAGGCCGCCGCGGTCCACCTCGACAACACCCTGGAGGACTACCGCCGCGAGATCCAGCGGCGGGTCTTCGGCTGACCGGCGTCGCGCGCCTGCCTTTTCATACACGATCACCGAGCCGTTCAGTCAGACCTGCCCGGCAATCGGGGGACGGGTACTTGTCCCGGGCCCACACGGCTTTCACGCTGCTGTTGTTGGAAAACGACCGATTGGAGGCAGGATGAGCAAAATCATCTCCCGTGCGACCAAACGGATCTTCGGTATGGGCCGGATGGCGGGCCGCTACGTCTGGTACCACTGACCGACCGGCGCGGGCCGGCGCGCCGTGCGGTGGGCCGGCCCGTGCCGCGGGCCGTATATCCACTTCGGACAGGAGGCGGCGTTGACCGAGCACCTACCACCGGGACCGCGGGGGCACTGGCTGCGGGGCAACCTCCCCCGCTACGAAGCCGACCGGCTCGGGTTCCTCCGGCGCTGCCAAGAGGAGTACGGCGATTTCTGTTCCTTCGACGGGAACACGGTGGTAGTCGGCGATCCGGTGGCGGTGCACGAGATCCTCGGCAAGACCAACGCGGAGTACCTCGCCGAGGGGACGCTGTTCGCCGGAGGGGACGACCTCGACGAGGCCGCGGAGCGCGCCGCGGTGTGGATGGCCGCGCGCCGCAAGGGATCGCGGGGTTTCAACCGCAGGGTCGCCACCGCGCACGCCGAACGCATGATCGGCATGCTCGACGAGCAGCTCGGCCGGGCCGGTGCGCGGACGGTCGACGTGCAGCCGCTGATGGCCCGCGTTTCCGGGTGCATGGTGGCGGACTACTGCTTCGGCGGCGAGGGCAGCGCACTGGTCGAGACCATCGAAGCCCAGGTGGCGGCGGCGATCCCCATCATGTCGGCGGCACGCGTGCTGCCCCGGTGGATGCCCGCGGCGAGGAACCGGCGTTTCGCCGCCGCCCGCCGCAGGACGATGGCCGCGATCGGCGGGATCGTCGACCGGCGCCGCGCCCTCCCCGCCCCCGAGCCGCCCCGCGATCTGCTCGACGTCCTGCTGGCCGCCCGCGATCCCGAACTCACCCAGCACCAGATCGAGGAAGTGCTCAGGGTGACGCTGCTGGCTTCCTACGGCGTGCCCGGCACGACGCTCGCCTGGATCGTGCGCGAGCTGTCCTTCCGCCCGGACATCCAGGCCCGCGTCCAGGACGAGGCGACCGCGTGGGACGGCCGGGACACCCCGCCGGAACTGGCGACACTCCCTTACACGGAAGCGCTGGTGAAGGAGATCCTCCGCGCGTACACGCCGACCTGGCTGATGGGGCGGACGGTGCGGGAGGAGGTGCGGGTCGGTCCGTGGACGCTGGCGCCGGGACGGCAGATCATGTTCTGCCCCTACCTCATCCACCGCGATCCCCGCTGGTGGGACGAGCCGGAGAAGATCGATCCCGGGCGCTGGCTCGGTGAAAAGGCGCCCCACGCACGCCACGCGTATTTCCCTTTCGGGGCCGGGCCTCGGACGTGCCTCGGTACCCACCTGGGCATGCTGCAGCTGACGCTCGTCACGTCGTGGCTGGCGCGGCGCTACTCCATCGCCGTCGAGACACCGGGCACCGTTCCCGCCAGTCCCGCGGCGCTGCTGTCGCCGGCGGGCCTGCGTGCCTCGTTCGCCGTGCGGGAGCACGAGGAGGCGGGGTTCGTCTCAGCGGGCGGCCGGTGAGTCCGTCGGGCCGGATTTCCGCCACGGCGCCGAGCAACGCGGTGACGAACGCCGTGGTCGCGGGCGGGTCCGGCGGCTCGCCGTGGGCGGCCAGGTAGACGTGCCGCCGGAACTCCCCCACCTCGCTGGCTTCGATCCCCGGCGTGCGGTGGGTGCGCAGGGCGAGCCCCGCCATCGTGGTCACGCCCATGCCGGCCGCGACGAGCGCCTGCTGCACGATGGGGTCGTCGCCGGTGCAGGCGATGGACGGGACGAAGCCCGCCTTCGCACAGGCGCCCAGGAACTCGCGGCGGCAGTTCTCGCAGCCCGCGATCCGCGCCGCGTCGCGGTTGCCTCATCGACTAACAGGCGATGTACGACGTCCTCCGCGACGCCCGTGATGCGCTGGCCGGACGTGTCGTCGTCAACCTGAGTTCGGACACCCCGGCGCGGACACGGGAGGCCGCCGCGTGGCTCGCCGAGTGCGGGGTGTTCTACAGTGGACCGAGGGAGGCTTTCGAGGTCCACGAGCGGTGCTGCGGCACCTCGGCAGGCCGGAGTACCTGGGCGCGACCACGCGCTGGCGCAGCTGTTCTACCGGGCGCAGTTGACGATTTTCCTCACCGCGCTTTGCGCGTACCTGCAGGCGTTCGCCCTGCTGGACGCCGGGGGCACCGACCCGGCGCGGCTCGCGCCGTTCGCAAGGAGGTCACGCTACCCCGGCTACCTCAGCACGGCGACGATGATGGGCGCGACGGCGGCGCACATCGTGGGGACGTCCCGTGACCTCGGGGTGGACGCGGCGCTGCCCGAGGCGGTGAAGTCCTTGTACGGCAGGGCGATCAGCGCGGGGCATGGCGTGGAGAACTGGACCAGCCCATGGGAGGCGGTCGCGAAGCGGCGGTGAGGATCGCGCGCTGGCCAGCGCCGGGTCTCGGCAGGCGGCGCGTCACGGCCGTCAGGCCCCCCGTTACGCGTTCGGCATCTCCGAGGCCGACACCAGGCTTTCCTGATCCACGCTGGGAGCAACACCCGCTTCCGCCAGCTGAGTGGTGAGAAACTCCACCACCGGCGCGCGTGTGCCCGGCGCGCTGTGCCCGACGCCGGGCACCACGACCATGCGGACCGGGGATCCGTGCTGCGCAAGGCTTTCACGCAGGCGGGAGAGCTCCTCCGGGCGGCTGCGGCCGGCCCGGCCCATCGCGGCCAGGTCGGCCCTGCCGTCGTCCTCGGCGCCGACGACCAGCAGGACCGGGATCCGCGCAACCGCGGCGGGATCGACGGGAATCCCGAACCGCCGCTCGGTGTCGGCGATGCCCTCTGGCCAGTCGAGGGCCTCGTCGAGGACGGTGACGCTGCCCGGCGCGCCCACGGCGACGGCGATGACCCGGTCCGGGTGGAGGTAGAGGAAGCGGTTCGCGAACTGGCCGCCCCCGGAGTGCCCGCACAGCAGCACGCGGTCGGTCCGCGCGTGCCACCGGTGCCGGACCTCCTCCAGGATGTCCAGCACCACCAGGTCGAACCGGACGCCGCCGGAGTCGATCGTCTTGTAGTTGTCCACGTCGTCGGGGCCGTTGAGGCCGACCGGGAACAGCGGGACCACGACGATGACGCCGTGCTCTTCCGCGAACGGGATGAACCCCTCACGCAGCTCCCCCACGCTGCGGCCCGTGCCGTGCACGGCCACCAGCACGGGCAGCTCGCTGTCCGGGGTCCAGCTCGTCGGCACGTAGACGCTGTAGCTGCACCGCGGATCCCGCGGCGCCACGAAGAACGGCGAACGCTTGGTCAGCAGCCGCCGGCCGGGGTGGGTGGCGGGCAGGTCGGCGACGCGGATCACGAGGCTTCTCCCCCGGCTCGGCCGGGCACGGACAGGCGCGCGAGGGGCACGTGGTGCTGGCCCGCGTGCATGTCGCGGTCCCGCAGCGAACCCTGGCTCACCGGGCGCGGGAAGGAGATCTTCACGACGTTGAGCGACGGGATCCGGAACAGCTGCACCGAATCCGCGTCGACGCGGTAGAGGTCCGCGACCACGCGTTCGTTCAAAAAGGACTCGTCCGCCGCGATCCGGTACCCCTCCTCGTCACGCAGGAACACCTCCATCGTGACCCAGAACGGCCCGGCATTTTTCGAACGGACCTCGTGGGCGAGGTCCGCGAGGGTGGTCTCAGGCACCGGTGGTCTCCATCTCGATCCGGAACAGTTCGGTGGGGTTGTCGCAGTCCACGACGTGGTTCAGCACGAACTCGTAGGCCGCGCCGCGCTCGACCTCGGCGGGTGACGACGCGAACGCCAGGCTCGGCAGATAGTCCATCCCGGGCGCGGGCAGGTGCAGCATCAGCGGGTTGGCGACCTTCGCGACGGCCGTCGCGGTCGCCTGGTCGGGCGCGTTCACGAGCAGCATCACGCCGACCTCGCGCGGCGGCCCGCTTTCGGGTTCCAGCTCGTCCAGCACCGCGTTGTACCCGTAGAGGCGGAGGTCGAAGGCGTACTCATCGTCGGCCAGCCCGAGCGTCTGGTTCACGCGCTGCCGGAGGATCGTGTGCATCAGCTCCGCCCACGCGTCGAGGTCGGCGAGGATGAGCGGGTCCCTGATCGCGGAGAACGACATCGTCTCGTAGCCGGTGATCCGCGCGCCTTCCAGCTTGATCGTGTACTGGTCGGCGACGTGGAACTTCGAGCCCTCGACCCGCACGATCCGGTCGTCGACCGCGGTGTAGCGCGCGTCGCGGACGTCCAGGGTGCCGTCGGGTTCCCGCATCTCGAACGGGTTCACCGTCTCGTACAGCATGTGCGCGGCCACCGTGGTCGGCGTGCAGGACACGTCCGGGTCCAGCGGCTCGATGGTGAACCCATCGGCGTCGATGGTCGCCAGCACCCCGCCCGCACGCGGGTTGGTGGTGCACTGCCCACCGCACTCGACGATCTTCGCGGCGTGCCACGTTGGCCCCGGCGGCATCCCCTTCATCAGCGGGTACGCGGCGGCCAGCGCGGTGTCGGTGGCGCGGCCCGCCAGCACGACCTGCGCACCCGCGCGGAGTGCCTCGACGATCGGCTCGTGCCCCATCGCGCCGACGATGTGGGTGCAGCTTTCCAGCGTCTCCGCCCGCAGCTCCCCCAACGGCGGCAACGGGTGCACGCGGCCCGCGTCCAGGTATTCCTTCAGCACGGCCGAGTTCTGCTCGCTGTAGATCCGCGCCACCTTGAGGTCCAGCCCCTCCTCCGCCATCACCTCGGCGACGATGCCCGCGACCCAGTCGACGCCGCTGTCGGTGCCGCTCGTGCCGCAGGACCCCACGATCACGGGGATGCCCGCGCCCGCGGCCGCCGTCAGCGCACTGCGCAGGTCGCGCTTCACCGCCTTGGCGGTCGTCTTCGGGGACGCCGACCCGAGGTAGTGGGGGCCGGAGTCCGTGGACCCGCCGTCGATGCTGATCACGTCGGCGCCCAGCGCGATCCCGCGCTCGACCGTCGCGTGGTCCCAGCCCGCGCCCAGCATGCCGCTCGGCGTCAGCACGCGGACGGACTCCACCGGTTCGTTGTCCATGGTCCTCATTTCTTTCCCTCGGCGATCAGGTCGGCGTTCACCGCGAACCGGGCGCGGCCCGCGAGTGCTGCCAGCAGTTCCTCCGCGCCCTGGAGTCCCGCCGCGGCACGGGCTTCGGCGGTCTGGCCCGCCAGGTGCGAGTAGACGACGATGCCGTCCACACCGCGGAGCGGGCTACCGGGCGGCAACGGCTCCTCGCGTGCGACGTCGAGCGCGGCGCCCGCGATCTCGCCCGACCGCACCGCGGCGACGAGCGCGTCCTCGTCGACGATGGCCCCGCGTGCGGTGTTGACGAGCAGTGCGGTGGGCTTCATCTGCTTGAAAGCGCTTTCGTCCAGCAGGCCCCTCGTCCGGTCCGTGAGGGACGTGTGGACGGAGACGTAGTCGGAAACGGCCAGCAGTTCCGGCAGGTCCACGAACCGCACCTCGGCACCGTCCCGCAGCTCCGGCGGTACGGACGTGGTACAGACCACCTGCATCCCGAAGGCCCGTGCCAGCGGTACCACGGCACGCGCCGCCGCGCCGTAGCCGACGAGGCCGAGCGTCGCGCCCCGCAGTTCGTGCCCGTCCTCGCGTGGCCAGGTCCCGTTCGCCACGCCCTGCGCGGACTGCACCAGCCGCCGCGCCCCCGCCAGCAGCAGGCCCATCGTGTACTCGGCGACGGCGTTGGCGTTGACCCCGGGCAGGTTGCTCACGCTGATGCCCAGCCTCGCCGCGGCGACGGTGTCGATCGAGTCGTACCCGACGCCGGTGCGCACGATGACGCGCAGCCGGGGCGCGCGGGCGAGCACGTCGGCCGTGAAGGGATCGTGGCCCACCAGTGCGGCGTCGATCCCGTCCAGCGCCGCCACGAGCTGTTCGGGGTCGCGGCCCGTCGGAGGCACGTGGACGGTCTCCAGCCCTGCCCGTCGCAGCAGCCGGTCGACCTCGTCGCCGGGGCGGAGGTAGTCGGTGGTGATGAGAACGCGGGGCACGTCTTCCTCTCTCTCAGAGCGCCCGGCCGGTGGAGGACCGGCGCTGCAACGCACTGACCCTGGCGACGCCGAGCACCGCCACGAGTGCGACGATCGCGACGTCCAGCAGCATCAGCGGCCAGCCGGTCACGTCGACCATCGCGCCGACCAGCGCGGGCCCGAGGAACCCGCCGCTCGCCCAGCCGACGGTGTAGAGCCCGGTGTAGGTCCCGACGACGCGGTCCGACGGGGCGAGGTTCCACAGCACGACGACGGCGTTGACCAGGAACGCGGACGCGGAGGCGGCCGCGAGGCACAGCGCGATCATGGCACCGGTGGGGGTCTGGATCACCGTGCCCAGGACCATGGCCGCCGCGAACGCCGCCATCCCGATCATCATCACGCGGAGCCGGCCGAAGCGTTCCGCGAGCATCGCGACGGGGTAGGCGGCGAGGATGAAGGCCACGCCACTGGGCAGCGTCAGCCCGCCCGCCTCCCCCGCGGACATGCCCAGCGCCTCCATGCCGTACGGCGTGATGAGCGACCGCGACGCGGCCCACGCGCCGCCGAAGAACAGGATGGACAGGATGAGCAGCAACCTGCTGCGGTCCTTGTCCTTGATGATCTCGGGCACGATGTCCCGCACGCGGACGCGCGCCCGCTGCTCGGCGTGCTGCTCGCGGTCCTCGGCCAGCGCCGCCTGGTAGGCCGGGGACCGGCTGTCCCGCACCTTCAGCGCGAGCACGAGCACGGACACCACCATCAGGATCGACGGGATGGCGAACGACAGCCCGGGGTGGTCGTCGATCAGGAGGATGCTGATCAGCGCCGCCACGATCGCCGTGACGCTGGAGGCGATCTTGACCGCCGCGTTGGCCCGGCTCCGCCGCTCGGGCGCGATGAAGTCCGGCAGCAGCGCCTCGGCGATCGGCTTGAACGAGTTCGCGATCAGCGCGTACGCGAACATCACCGCCACCAGCAGCGGCAGCGACGCCGCCACGTGCGGGATGACGAGGAACAGCAGCGCCGCCACCGGCATCCCCACGACGAGGTAGGGCATCCGGCGGCCCCACGACGTCCGGGTGTTGTCCGACCGGTTGCCCATCCACGGCTGCACGAAGATGCCGAGCAGGTTGTCCATGCCCATCAGCAGGCCGATGAGCGCGGCGCTGGTGAGGTGCTGCCGCAGCAGCGGCGGGACCTGGGACTCGTAGAGGTTCCAGGTCGACTCCTGGGCGAACACCGCGAGAGCCACGAAGAACGTGATCCGCCCCGTGCGGACGCGCTGAACGGTCGCTGTCGTCATTGGCGCAACCTTTCCTCCCGCCACCGCCGAGGGTGGCGCTTACGCTATAGCAAAAGACTCATAGATTGCAATTAGCTATGCCATGGCAGGTTCGAACTCGACCAGGAGCGTCAGGTCGTCGTCGACACGGATCCGGCACTCGGGCCCGAAGCAGCACGAGGACTCGCGCTCCTCGAAGACCGCGGGCCCGGTGATCTCCGTGCCCGGTCGCAGCCGGTACCGGTCCCAGACTGTGGCCCGCAGCCAGCCGTGCCCGGGGATCCACACCTCACGCGTGCCCCGCCGCGGATCGCCGTCGAGCGGTTCGCACGCCAGGGAGACGTCGTGCCCCGGCAGCTGGGCCGAAAGCCGCCAGTTGACGACCTCCGCGGGGCCGCCGAGCGAACGCCCGAACGTCGCGCGGTACGCCTGCTCGAAGGCGGCGTGCAGGTGGTCGAGGTCCAGGTCCCCGTCCGGTAGTGCGACCTCGATCTCGGACCCCTGCCCCAGGTAGCGCAGGTCGGCCGAGCGGCGGAACCGCACCTCCTCCGGCTTCTCGGGCCGCAGCACCGCGAGGGCCTGCGTGGTCATCTCCTCGTACGCGACCGCGACCCTCGCGTGGTCCACTTCGGACAGTGCCGAGGGCAGGCTGCGTGCCTGGTCCACCGTCGGCGCGGCGACGAGGAAGCCGTAGGCCGACATGACCCCGGCCCGCCTCGGCACGACGATCCGCCGGATCTTCAGCTGCTTCGCCAGGCCGTAGGCGTGCACGGGCCCGGCCCCGCCGAACGCCACGAGCGCGAAGGCGGCGGGGTCCCGGCCCTGCTCGGACAGGTGCATCCGGGCGGCGGCGGCCATGCTGGCGGTCGCGACCTCGACGATCCCCGACGCGGCACCGACCCGGTCGAGCCCGAGCGGCTCCGCCACGTCCCGGTCCACCGCCTTGTGCACCTCCGCCGTCCGCAGCCGCATCTCGCCGCCGAGGAACGCGGCGGGGTCGAGGTAGCCGAGGACGAGGTCCGCGTCCGTCACCGTGGGCCGTTCCCCGCCGCGGCCGTAGGCGACGGGCCCCGGCACGGAACCGGCGCTCCGCGGGCCGACCTTGAGCAGGCCCAGCGGATCGGGCGCGGCGATCGAACCGCCGCCCGAGCCGATCTCGATCATGTCCACGACCGTCAGCCGGACCGGCAGCCCCGAGCCCGGTTTGAACTTGTCGACGCGGCCCGCTTCGAAATCGTGCTTGCGACGGGGTTCCCCACCGTTGACGACCGCGATCTTCGCCGTCGTGCCGCCCATGTCGAACGAGAGGACGTCCGGCTCGCCGAGCCGCCTCGCGACCGCCGCGGCGGCGATCGCGCCCGCCGCCGGACCGGATTCGAGCAGGCGGACGGGGAACTCCTTCGCGTCCTCCACGGTCGTGATCCCGCCGCCGGACAACACGATGTGCAGCGGCGCGTCGATCCCCATCGCCAGCAGGTCGTCCCGCAGCGCGTCGAGGTACCGCGACATCAACGGCTGCACGTAGGCGTTGAGGCACGCGGTGCTCGCGCGCTCGTACTCGCCGAGCACGGGGGCGACCGCGCTGGACAGCGTGACCGGCAGCCCGGGGTGGGCCCGCGCCAGCAGCTCCCGCACGCGCCGTTCGTGGCGGCCGTCGCGGTAGGAGTGCAGGAACGCCACCGCCACCGCCTCGACGCCCCGCTCCAGCAGGTCCGCCACCTCCGCCAGCACCCCCGCCTCGTCCAGCGGCTCCAGCTCGGTGCCGTCGGAGCCGATGCGGCCGCCCACCCCGCGGCACAGGTGCCGGGGCACGAGCGGTTCGGCGGGACGGGCCAGGAGATCGGTGGTGTCGAACCTGATCTCCCTGGCCATCTCCAGGGTGTCGCGGAACCCGCTCGTGGTGAGCAGGCCCACGACCGCGCCGGTGCGTTCGAGCAGGGTGTTGGTCACCAGCGTCGTGCCGTGCACGACCGCGGCGACGGCCCCGGCGGGCGTCCCGGTTTCGGCCAGCAGCCGCGTGATCCCGGCGGTGATCGCCTCGTTGGGGGCATCCGGGGTGGTGGGCAGCTTGCCGGGCCAGGTGAGGCCGCGAGCCGGGTCGTGCAGCAGCAGGTCGGTGAATGTGCCGCCCACGTCCACTCCGATGCGGACGGTGCGTTTCATCGGACGTACCCACCGATCTCGTCGGCCAGCACGAGTTCCGGCTCGCGGTCCTCCGGTGCGCCGTAGCCCCCGCCGCCGGGGAAGGAGATCACGACGGAAGCACCGGGCGCGAGCTGCGAGATCGACTTCAGCGGCACGCGCTTGCCGTTGTCGAGCACCACCTGCGCGGTGGCGCCGGGTTCGCCGCCGGCGAGCCCGAGCGCGGGGTGCCGTTCGCGGTCGCCGAGCAGCACCAGCTGCACCGGGCGGCTCGTCGGGTTGTGCACCTCGATCTCCTGCCCGAGCCCGCCGCGGCGCCGCCCGCGGCCGCCGGAACCGGCCCGGAGTTCCTTGCGTGCGAACCGGAGCGGCGAAGCGACCTCCATCGCCTCGACGCTGCCGCTGCCGGAGTTGGTCGGGAAGGCCGTGGCCGACAGGCCGTCCTTCTCCTTCGACGCGCCCATACCGCCGTTGGCGAAGAGCATCTGGGCGAACGGGCGCCCGGCGTCGTCGACCCCGGCGAAGCGGACCCGCAACGCGGGCGCTCCCCCGCTGTCGGCGATGACCCGGTCGGGTAGTACCGGCGCGAGCGCCTGGTAGATCGCGCAGGAGAGCAGGTGCCCGGTCAGGTGGCGCGCGACGACGGGGGCGGGGAACCGCGGGTTGACGATGCTGCCTTCGGGGGCCGTCACGCTGATGGCCCGGTAGGAGCCCCAGTTCGTGCGCGTCGCCGGGTCCAGCAGGATCTTCAGCGGGTACATCGAGTACGCGCGGGTGTAGTTCAGCGTGGAGTTCGTGGAGAACGGCACCTGGCCCGAAGTTCCCGTGTAGTCGATCTCGATCCGGTCGCCGCGCACGGTGACGGCGCATTCGATGCGCGTCGGATGGCCTTCGACACCGTCGGCGTCCAGGCCCGCCCGGTACACCCCGTCCGGCAGCTCGCGGATCGCCGCGCGCATCGCCGCGTCGGTCATCGCGTGCACCTGCGCCGCGAACTCCGCGAAGTCCGGCTCGCCGAAGTCGTCGAGGAACTCCCGTGCCCGGCGACCGCACACGGCGTGCGCGGCGGCCTGCGCCTCCAGGTCGCCCCACAGGTCGTCGGCGAGGCGGACGTTGGCCAGCAGCAGGTCCTTGACCCCCTGTTCGAGCCGGCCCGCGCGGTAGAGCCGCAGGGGCGGGATCAGCAGGCCCTCGGACATCAGGTCCGTGGCCCCCATCGACGGGCTGCCGCCGATGTCGGGCGAATGCGCCGCGGTACCGGCGAAAGCGACGAGCGCACCGCGGTGGAAGACCGGGGTGATCATGGCGATGTCGGGCAGGTGGCCGGTGGCGATCCACGGGTCGTTGGTGATGACGCAGTCGCCGTCCTGCCACTCCTCGTGCGGGAACCGCTCCAGGATCACGGCGGTCAGCGAGCTCATGAGCGCGGCGAAACCCGGGATGCCCGCACGGGACTCGGCCATCGTGCGGCCCTGGCGGTCCATCAGGACGACGGTGTAGTCGTTCGACTCGCGGATGATGGTGGAGAACGCGGTGCGCAGCATGGTCGACGCCGCCTCGTCGGTCGCGGCGGCCAGCCGGTCCCACCGGACTTCGAGCCCCACCGGGTCGGGCACGGGGGTGGTCATGACGCCGCCCCGATCGCCGTGGCGATGGCCTTGCCGAGGCCCTCGGTCGTCCCGGCACCGCCGAGGTCCGGGGTGAGCACGCCCGGCTGCTCGTCGAGCACGCTCTCGATCGCGGCCACGATCCCCGCCGCCGCCGTGGTCTCCCCCAGGTGCTCCAGCATCATGGCGCCGCTCCAGATCTGCCCGACCGGGTTGGCGATGCCGCGCCCGGCGATGTCCGGTGCCGACCCGTGCACGGGCTCGAACAGGCTCGGCCACGTGCGGTCCGGGTTGATGTTGGCGCTCGGCGCGATCCCGATCGTCCCGGCGCACGCGGGGCCGAGGTCGGACAGGATGTCGCCGAACAGGTTGCTCGCGACGACCACGTCGTAGGAGTCCGGCCGCAGCACGAACTTGGCGGTGAGGATGTCGATGTGGTCCTTGTCCGCGGCCACCTGCGGGTACTGCCGCGCCATCGCTTCGGCGCGCTCGTCCCAGTACGGCATGGAGATGGAGATGCCGTTGCTCTTGGTCGCCCACGTCAGGTGCCTGCGCGGCCGGGCGGCGGCGAGTTCGAACGCGTACCGCAGCACCCGGTCCACGCCGGTCCGGGTCATCACGGTCTCCTGCAGCACGGTCTCGCGGTCGGTGCCGTCGAAGATCCGGCCGCCGACGCTGGAGTACTCGCCCTCGGTGTTCTCGCGGACGACGAGGAAGTCGATGTCGCCGGGCTCGCGGTCGCGCAGCGGGCTGCGCACCCCGCGCAGCAGCCGGACCGGCCGCAGGTTGACGTACTGGTCGAAGCCGCGCCGGAACCGCAGCAGGCTGCCCCACAGCGAAACGTGGTCGGGCACCACCTCGGGCCAGCCGACCGCGCCGAAGAAGATCGCGTCGAACCCGCCGAGCACGTCCCGCCAGTCCGGCGGCAGCATCTCCCCGTGGCGGACCCAGTACTCGGCGCTGGCGAAGCCGAACTCGGCCGTCTCCAGCTCGAACCCGTGGAGATCGGCGGCGGCCCGCAGGCACCGCAGCCCCTCCGGGACCACTTCACGACCGATGCCATCCCCCGGGATGACCGCGACACGATAACGGCGCGACACCACCATCTCCTTCGACGCCGGAGCTGTTCCGCGCTCCACTGTGGTCCGCGCCGGGTACCGCGGCAAGACGCTCGGCGGCAACCTATCCTTTCTCCCATGGAAACCCTCAGCGCCGGGGTGACGTCGTGACGAACTCCATGGACGACCTGCACTTCTTCCACGTGGTCGCGTCCAACGAGACGCTCACCGCCGCCGCCCGGGAGCTCGGCTGGTCGCTCCCCGCGGTGAGCAAACGACTGAAAGCCCTGGAACAGCGGCTGGACGTGCGCCTGGTGCACCGCGGCACGCGGCGTCTCGTGCTGACTTCGGAGGGTGAGCTCTACGCGTCGCACCTGGAGGCGATCCTCGACCGGCTCCGGGAGCTGGAGGACCTGATCACCCACGGCTCCGGCGAGCTGCGGGGGTCCATTGTGGTCCAGTCCACGCTCGGCCTCGGCCGCGCGCACATCGCCCCGCTGCTGGGCGAGTTCACCGCGCGGCACCCGCAGGTCGGCATCCAGCTGCGCACGTCGGCACTCCCCCTGCGCCCGCACCGGCACGAGTTCGACCTGGCCGTGCACGTGGGCCTCCCGCCGGACTCGACGCTGCGGATGCGGCGGCTGGCGAAGAACCGCCGCGTGCCGTGCGCCGCACCGTCCTATGTGGAGCAACGCGGGATGCCGGAGCGGATCGAGGACCTCGCGGAGCACGACTGCATCGTGCTCCGCGAGAACGAGGGCGACTTCGACCTGTGGCGCTTCGGCGACGCCCGCCACCCGCGTCAGGTGCGGGTGCGCGGGCGCCTGTCGAGCAACGACGGCGACGTGGTGACCGACTGGGCGCTCCAGGGCCGCGGGGTGATCATGCGGTCGGAGTGGCAGGTGCGGTCCCACCTCGACAGCGGCGCGCTGGTGCGGGTGCTGCCCGGCGTCCCGACTCCGCCGGCCGACATCTACGCGCTCCTGTCCGACGACGTGCACGTGCCTCGCCGCGTCAGCGAGCTGATCAAGTACCTCGCCGCCCACCTGCCCCGGCGGATCGGTCCCTGAGGGAGCGGCCTCAGCGGACCTTGAAGCCGTCCTTGAACACCGCTCGAACCCGCTGCTTCAGCCCCGCGAATTCCAGCGCGTCCCCGTCGACGAGGACGAGGTCGGCCCGTTTGCCGGGGGCGAGGGTGCCGAGTTCGGCATCCACGCCCAGCAGTGCCGCGGCCGACGAGGTGGCGGCCACGAGCGCGCCGGCCGGACTGAGCCCTCCCTCCACCATCAGCGCCAGCTCGCTCAGATTGGCTCCGTGCGGGAAGACGCCGCTGTCGGTCCCCATCGCGATCTTGACACCCGCATCCACCGCACGCGTCATCGCGTCCCGGTGGATCTCGACTATCTCCTCCGCGTACTCCAGGGTGCTCGCCGACACACCGGCGCCCGACGCCCCGGCACTCACGATCGCGCGCGGCGCGGCCAGCGTCGGCACCAGCCACGTTCCGCGTTCGACCATCAGGTCGATGGCCTCCTCGTCGAGGAAGATCCCGTGTTCGATGGACCGCACCCCGGCGCGCACTGCCGCCTTGATGCCCTTGGCCCCGTGTGCGTGTGCCATCACCGGGAGCCCCACGGCTTCGGCCTCGGCCACGACCACGGCGATCTCGTCGTCCTGGAACTGCGAGTGCTCCGGACTGTCCGTGTGGGACATGACCCCGCCGGTCGTGCAGATCTTGAGCACGTCCGCGCCGGCCCGGATGATTTCGCGCGCCCTCTGGCGCACCGCGTCCGGTCCGTCGACGACACCATCCGGCCGGCCCGGGTGGGGCAGCAACGGGGTCAGGTGGAGACCCGACGGCAGCCAGCTGTCGCAGTGACCGCCGGTCTGGGACAACGCGGTGATGGAGATCTGCATCCGCGGGCCGTCGATCAGCCCGTTCTCGATGGCCCGCACCATGCCCAGGTCCGCACCGCACGCGTCGCGCACGGTCGTGATCCCGCAGTCGAGCGTGCCGGACAGGTTCCGGGCGGCTTCGTAGAACTGGTAGGAGAACGGACGAGCCGCCGTGCTGAACACGCCCGTCCCGCTCACCGTGACGTGCACGTGGCAGTCGAACATGCCGGGGATGACCGACGTGCCGGCCGCGTCGATCGCGACATCCCCGTCGAGCCCACTGCCGACTTCGACGATCCTGCCGTCCTCGAACGTCACGTCGGCTTCCGCCGGGGCCGAGCCGGTGCCGTCGAAGACGCGGCCGTTGCGTACGACCGTGCGTACCATGGGACCTCACCAGGCCTTGCGTTGGTTGCCCTCTTCGACGGTTTTCGCGGCCATCCCCTGTTTCTTGCCGCCCAGCATGCTCAGGCCCTGGTGCGAGACGTGGAAGCCCAGGTCCTCGCTGACGAGCTTCTTCCACGGTCGCGAGAGGATCGAGTGGGTCATGCGCCGGGCGTAGCGCGGTCGCTCCATGATCATCTCGGCCAGCTCCCAGGCCCTCGCCAGGAGCGAGTCGTGCGGCACGACCTCGTTGACGAGCCCGAACTCGAGCGCCTTCCGCGCCGGGATCGACTGTCCTGTGTAGATGTGGTGGGCGGCGCGTTTCGTCCCCATCAACGCCTGCAGGGCCAGCCCCAGCCCGTCACCCGGGGCCGTACCGGCGAGGAAGTGCGGATCCATGAGGTCCGCGTCCTCCGTCGCGAGGGTGATGTCGCACAGCAGGGCGAACTCCGTGTGGACGCCGGGCCCGTTGATGGCGGCGATGGTGGGGATCTCCAGCGCCGTCACGAAGTTCTCGATCAGCTTGGTGCCGTCGTAGAACTGCTGGTAGATGTAGTCGGGGTCCTCCTCGTACAGCGGCTTCTGCCACACGTCGCGCGGCGCGCCGCTGAACCACCGGTCGCCGGTGCCGGTCAGGATGAGCACCTCGTTGTCCGGATCGTTCCCGACGTCCTGCCACACCCGGTTCCACGCGTTGTGGGCGGCCCAGTTGTGGACGTAAGTGCCGCCGTCGGTGTGCATCCGCAACTCGAGGATGCCGTCACGCCGTCGCATGACGAAGGAGTCTTCGTACTTCTTCGCGTACTCCTCCAGGGACGGCGGTGGCACGTATCCCGGCCACCGCGCGGCCAGATCCTCTCGGGACATGGGCAGCTCCTTCATCGTCGAACTCCTTAAAGCAACACGAGTCTTGCATTAAGGCTGCGGGGAGTCAACCCGGTATCGTCAGGGCGGATCCGTACCGCACCGACTGGAGAGCGACCCGACGATGGCGGAGCAGCCAAAACGAGCACGTCCCGGCGGCCGCACCGCGGCCGTGCGGCAGCGCATCCTCCGCGCGACGATCGAACTCGTGGCGAAGCACGGCACGGAACACCTGAACTACGAGGAGATCGCCCGGACCGCCGGGGTGAACAGGGTGACGCTCCACCGCAACTGGCCGTCGCGCAACGACCTGCTGCGCGACGCCCTCGCCGAGTTCGCGAGCGAGTCGATCCCGTTGCGGGACACCGGAAACCTCGTCGCGGACCTCACCGACTACCTCTGCACGATGGCCCGCACCGGACAGTCCACGGTCGGACGGGCACTGCTGCAGGCGGCCATGCACTCGGGCGACGAGCCGGTCATCCGCGAACTGGGCCTGCAGCTGCTGGACAACCGGCTCCCCGAAGTACAGGCACTGCTCGACCGGGCCACCGCACGCGGCGAGATCCCGCGGGTCGACGCGGTCTTCATCAACCAGATGCTGTCCGGACCGGTGCACCTGCACCTCACCAGGGGCCGGACACCGTTCGAACGCGCGGACGCGCAACGCATCGTCGACTTCGTCCTGGCGGGAGCGCGGGCCACGGCAACCGAGCCGGACGTCCACAAAGGACGAACACGAGCCACGTGACGGGGGCGCAGCTCCCAGGGGATGGTGCCGGACAGGACCGCGCGTGGATCGTGCTGTCAGTGATCAGGGCGCGGATCTGCAGCGTCGCCGCGCGCGGAGAGCTCTGGCTGATGAGGATGCCGCCCTCGCCGCGTTCGCGCATCTCCCCCAGTTGCGCGGCCCCCGGGGTCAAGTCGGCGGCGGACTGGAAGTCCGCTGTGTTCAGCGGCGCGCAGGACACCACCTCGATCCTGCCGAAGCGGTCCCGGATCGCGCCGGCCAGCGCGGGGATCTCTCACCGGCCAGTGCCGTGAGCCGGTCGCGGTTGCGGGCGACGAGGGCGACCCGGAACCCCTCCCGGCCGAAGGCCGCGACCGAGGTGTTCCGGGAGAAGGGCCTGGGGGTACCGCTGGAGGAGATCGCGCAGCGGGCGGGCGTCAGCGCCGGGACGCTCTACAACCGGTTCGGCGGCCGGGAGGCGCTGATCGACGCGGTGATGCCCGCGCTGGTCGCCGAGCGGATGGGCGAGGCGCTGAGCCGTGCGGAGGCGCTCGCCGATCCGTGGGGCTCGCTGGTCACCTACGTGACCGTGCTGTGCGAGCAGCAGGCCGGGGACCCGGCTTTCCGCGACGTCGTCAGCAGGCAGCTCGCGGGCAGGCCCGAGCTGACCGCGAAGTGCGAGGCCGAACTCGGCAAGTCGGTCCCCTTGTTCGAGCGCGCGCGGCGGGCCGGGCTGCACGCCGGCGCGACGCACCCACTGCCCGCGCCCGCTCCGGACGCGGACCAGATCCGGCGGATGCTATAGCAAACCGGCGGGGAGCGGTACGATGAGCGTGTGACCGAGGATCTTCTCGCGACGCTGAAGAGCGACACGCTCGCCGATCGCGCGTACAAGGCCATCCGTGACGCCATCGCGACGGGAGGCCTGCGCAGCGGGGAGAAGGTCACCGAGCGCGGCCTGGCCGCACAGCTGTCGGTCAGTCCGACGCCGGTCCGCGAGGCGATCCGCCGTCTGGAACAGGACGGTCTCCTGGTGCGCAAGGGCCCGCGCACGGTCATGGTCTCCGAGATGGGCGACGCGGCGCTGGAGGACCTCGCCGAAGTGGAGGTGGGCCTACGTGGCATGGTCGCGCGGTTCGCCGCCCGCCGCGCAACGCCGGAGCAGCTCGACAGCCTCGACGCGATCCTGGACGAGGCCGACGACCTGCTGATCCTGATCGTCCAGCGGAAGCAGGCGGGACAGCACCCGCAGCGGCACCTCGACCAGCTGATGGACACCATGCAGCGGTTCAACGACGCGCTGGAGGCGTGCGCGGGAAACCCCGTGCTGACCCGCCTGCTGGACCAGGCCAGGGTGTTCTCCCGCGCCGAAAGCCGGGCCCGCCGCCTCGAACGCATCGCCCACGACCCGACCTTCGGGCTCGACCGCTACTCCGGCCACCGCGCACTCGTCCGAGCCCTCCGGGCGGGCGACGCGGAAACCGCGGAAGCCCTCGTCACCGCCGACGTGCGCGGTGGTCTGGACGACCTCCTCCACCCACCCCGCTGAGCCTTCCCGCGTCAGCGGCGCCAAGCCAGCTGCCGCCCCACTCCAGCCCGGCGCGGCGGAAGCACCCCCAGCCTTCCCGCGTCAGCGGCGCCAGCCGAGGTGCAGGCCCTTGCCGACGGGCACGGTCGCGGCGACGAACGCTGAATCGACGGCGATGAGCGCCAGCACGTCGGCCACCTCCGCGGGGTGGGACAGGACGTTGTCGATCGCGAGGACGCCGCCCGGCCGCAGGACCCGTGCGGGGTGAGGCCACCAGCCCGCGTACCGGGTGCGCTCGGCGTCGAGGAAGAGCAGGTCCACGGAAGCGCTTTCCCGCCGCGCCAGGTACGCGCCGCCGTCCTCGATCACCCGCGTCACGCCCAGACCCGCCAGGTTCTCGGCCACGCCGGGCCACTCCGCCACGTCCACGGTCGTCACGCGGCCACCCGTGTCGCGGGCGGCGTCGGCGAGCCACATCGCCGAGTAGCCGTTCGACGTCCCGATTTCGACGACCTCCCTCGCCCCCGCGATCCGCAGCACGAGCGTGAGCAGCTCGGCCGTCGCCGGTTCGAGGTTGCGCAGGCGCCGCAGCCGGTCCGGCTCGGCCGCGTCCTGTGCCGCGCCCCGCTCGAACAACCCGGCCAGCCGCCGGCGGAATTCCTCGTCCACGCCGACAGTATCCCGTTCGCCGGGACGGAACCTTCGGAGGGAGCCGAACGGAGCAGCGCCGGACAGGAATCGGACAGAGCGGCGGAAAAGTCTAGACCACTGACGGCGATCGCTCGCACACTGCCCGCACGGTGTGTTTTTTCCGGTCCCCCCAGGAGGTGTATCCCCTTGCGCCGACGAATCGCGATCGCACTCGGTGGTGCGGCAGCTCTCGTCCTCGGTGTCACCACCGCCGCACTGACCCCGGCCACCGCCGCGCAGGCCGCTCCCGGCCTGATTTCGGCTCTGCAGCGCGACTTCGGCCTCACCGCCGAACAGGTCCAGACCAGGTTGACCCAGGAGAAGGCGGCGACCGAAGCCCTGCCGGCCGCCGAACGCGCCGCCGGCACGGCCTTCGCCGGCGCGTGGTTCGACGCGGCGCGGGGCAAGCTCGTCGTCGGGGTGACCGACCCCGCCGCGGCCCCCGCCGTCGAGCGGACGGGTGCCGTGACGGTGCCCGCCAAGGTCAGCGCGGCGAGCCTGGACGCCGCGAAGGCCAAGCTCGACGACTCGGTGCGGGCGCAGGCCGCACCGGCGTCGGTGACCAGCTGGCGCACGGATCCCCGTCACGGCAACCTCGTCGTGGCGGTGCAGCCCGGCGCGCAGGGGGCCGACGTCGACGCGTTCCTCGCGCGGGCGCGGCAGACCGGGGTGCCCGTGACGGTGGAAACGGCGGCACGTCCGCAAACCGTCGCGGCCGGCACCGTCGGCGGCGATCCTTACTACATCAACGGCAACGTCCGGTGTTCCATCGGGTTCTCGGTGCGGGGCGGGTTCGTCAGCGCCGGGCACTGCGGGCAGCCGGGCGCGTCGGTGACCGGCTGGGACGGCTCGGCCATGGGTTCGTTCGCAGGCTCGTCCTTCCCCGGCGACGACTACTCCTACATCACCATCGGCAACGGCTGGTGGACCACGCCGGTCGTGCTCGGCTGGGGCACCGTGAGCGACCAGCTGGTGCGCGGTTCCGCGGTCGCGGCCCCCGGCACGTCGATCTGCCGCTCGGGCTCGACGACGCACTGGCACTGCGGCGTGGTGGAAGCGCTCAACGAGACCGTGAACTACCAGCAGGGCACGGTGTTCCAGCTGACGAAGACCACGGTGTGCGCGGAGCCCGGCGACTCGGGTGGCTCGTTCATCTCCGGTGACCAGGCGCAGGGCGTCACCTCGGGGACGACGGGCAACTGCAGCACCGGCGGGCACACGTGGTTCCAGCCGGTGAACGAGATCCTGCAGCGGTACGGACTCTCACTCGTGACGGCCTGACCGGTACCGGCCGGGCGCTCCGCGTAGAACTACTCATGCGCGGGGCCCCGGCCGGCCCCCACACTGGGGCCATGACCGGAACGCGACGTCCCGGCGTGGCCCTGGCCGGGTTCGCGCTGTGTGTGGCCTTGCTGGTGGTGGACGTGGTCGCACTGGCCGGGGACGCCTTCGGGGCTTTCGGCTGGCACGCCGGTGAGTACACCTACACCTTCGTCGCCATCACCCTCGCCGCGATCCTGGCCGGCTGCCTGCTGAAGCTCGCCCGGCCACCGTGGCCGTCGTTCGGCACGGGGCTGATCCTGGGCGCGACGCTCGGTGCCGTGGCCCTCGCCGCGGTGGGCGCACTGCTCCTCATCGGACTGTCGCAGTGGTCCAGCGCGGCCGCGGTCAGTGGAATTCCAGCCAGTCGAGGTTGAGGGCGCCCGTGTCGCCGGACTCGTAGGACAGCGTCACCACGGGGTTCGGCCCACTCACCGGGATGTCGCCGAACGTCACGGTGCCCCAGGCGTCCCAGCTGTCGGAGACCCTCGGGAACGCCACCTGCCGCACCTTCCGCCCGTCGACGGACAGCGTCATCGTGCGGCTGTCGCTGTTGGCGTTGGCGTACCGCAGGGTGATCGCGCCCGTGCCCGCGGCCGCCGTCGCGCGGTGCACGGTGAACGACGACGACGCGCCCTGCGCCCACAGCCCGTCGAGGAAGGCGCGGCCGGAATAACCGGTGTGGTTGACGTTCGTCTTCACGCCGCCGGTGTTGAGCGCGTCCTCGGCTTCGATGTGGGCCGGATCGGGGCAGCCACGCAGCGCCGCGACGCCCGGCGTGTCGGGGCACGCGTCCCGCGCGTCGGTCACCCCGTCGTCGTCCCGGTCGCCGTTCGTGGCGCCGGTGAGCACGATGTTGACGGTGTGCTCGCCACGCAGCGACGCGGGAACCGAGTTCCCCGGCACCCTCCTGCCGTCGAGCGTGAACGACCGGATGCGGGTCCCCGCGCCGTGCAGCGCGACGGTCAAGTCGGCGTCGCGGTAGTGCAGGTTCCGCAGCGTCACGTCACCCCAGCCCGCCGGGAGCACCGGGCTGAACGCCAGCCCGGCGTCGGTGAAGTCCATGCCGAACAGTCCGTTGTGGATCATGCTGAGGAACGCCGTGGCGGACCAGGTCTGGTCCGGTTCCGAGCCCCAGTGGAACTTCACGGTGTCCCCGAGGCGTTGCCAGCCTCCGTCGACGACGCCCGTGTTGCCGTTGTAGATCTCCCAGAACCCGCTGTTGCTGTTCGCGAGTTTGGCCAGCCGGGCGGTTTCCGAGGCGAACGCGTCCTGCTCCCCCTGCTGCGCGAGCGCCTTGGCCCACAATCCCTGGACGAGCGGCCACACGATCGCGTTGTGCCTGCCGGGCTGCTCGTCGGAGTACCGCGCCCAGTTCGGGTAAGTGTCGGGCATCCCCTACGGCATCTCGGCCGCGTGCGAGACGATCGAACGGGCCTGCGCCGGGTTCGCGATCCCGAAGAGCAGCGCGAACGCGAGACCGGTGCCTTCCTGGTAGGCGCCGTGGGTGCCGTCGGCGAGCACCATGTAGTCGTAGAGCCCGGTCCGCTGGTTCCAGAAGTGCCGGTTGATCGCGGACTTCAACGCGGCGGCCTTGGCCCGGTACCCGGCGACCTCCCCACCGGGCCGTCCGAGCCGCTCGGCCATGTTGGCCAGGTTGACGTACGCGGCGTAGTAGACCTCGTTGGTGCTCAAGAACATCCCGTTCGCCACGCCGGGCCATGGCATGCTCCCGGTGCTCACCGACTCGGTGGCGTCGGCGGGCGGCGCGGGGTATCCGGCGATGCCGTCGTTGAAGAACGAGGCGCCGGTGAACAGCCCGTAGCCCGGGTTGAACCCGGGAGCCGCGCTGTGCTCACGGATCGCGACGGTGTCCGCCGCCGTGCGGTAGGCGTTGTCCAGGAACGTCCGGTCGCCCGTGACGAGGTAGTGGTTCCACGCGGCGGTCACCCAGATGACCTGGTCCCACTGCTGGTCGTCCTGCTGCACGCGCAGGTTGCCCGCGGCGTCCTTGTCGACCACCGACCACAGCGTGTTCTCCGCCTGCGCCGGGGAAAGCAGGCTTGCCGCGTTCCAGCTGTTGACCGACGCGTCCCGGGTCCAGGGCTGGTCGTACCCGCCGCCCGCGCGGATGATGCCGACGTCCGGATCGAGCAGGCCGCTCTTGCCGTAGCGGACGGGATCCGCGGCGATCGTGTTGGTGCGCAGCAGGTTGTCCAGCGCCGCGCGGTACGCGTTGCCGTACAGCGCCTGGCTGTCGGGGCTGGCGAACTCGAGTGAGGGCGCCGGGGGCGCCGTGCTGCCGCTCGCGCCGGGTGTGAAAACGGTCGCGCACAACGCGGTGATCAACGCGGCGACCGCTCCACGGCGGCGCCCGGTCAGCCGGTACTTCACCTGATCATTCCACCACGGCACCCGGTTTTCGCCGCCGCGGAAGGGAAAACCTGTCCGCTTCTGTCACCCGCCGCTCAGGGCGGCCTGCTCACCGCGATGAGGCCGACGACCACGACGACGGGCTCGTCGGCGCCGCGGTGACCGATCAACATGCGCGGCGAGGTGCCGGGGGCCCAGTCCGACCAGGCCACGAGGGCGACCGGGGCCGCACACCCCTGCGGCGCTGTGATGGCAGGCCGCTCCCCGCATGCGCGGAGCCGCCCGTCCACCGGGGACGGGCGGCTCCGGCGTACCGGTTGCTCAGCCCAGCAGCTGCACCGTGAGCGGCCGGGCGGTCGGCTGGGCCGCCACCCGCGTGGTCACGGTCTTCGTCGCCGGGTCCCAGCTCCACGTGCCCCGCGCGGCCGGCACGCCGTTGACCAGCACCGCCGCCGGTGAGGTCGCGTTGGTGACGCGGACCGTCCAGCTGCGCTGCGCCGGACGACCCGGGTACGTGCCGTGGGGCGCGTCGATCGACAGCGTGCCGAAGTGGGGCAGCTGGGTGTACCGGATGTCGGTCGTCGCGCTCTTCGGCTGGGCCGACGTGCCGTCGTCCTCGTACAGCGTGGTCGCCCCGTTGGCACCGGCCGCCACGGTGACCGTGACGTCGGTGAGCGGGTTCTTCACGTCCCCGCTGACGTCACCGGTCCGCGTCGTCACGATGCCGCCCGAGCGCAGGAACACCGGCATGGTGTCCCAGCCCGTCGTGACCTGGGCGGTCGTGCCGCCGTGGTAGGTCCGGCCGGTGAACCAGTCCGTCCACTCGCTGCCCGGCGGGAACCACACCGTCGTCGTCGCGGTGGTACCCGGGCTCGTCACCGGCGCGACCAGCACGTCGGGGCCGTACAGGTACTCGCCACCGGCCTGCGCGTAGGCCTCCTGCTCACCCGGGTACTGCAGGTACAGCGGCCGCGTGATCGGCAGGCCCGTCACGGTGGCCTGCTGCGCCAGCGAGTAGGTGTAGGGCACCAGCTTTTCCCGCAGGTTCAGGAACTTCGTGGCCGACGCGTCGGCCTCCGGGCCGTACTGCCACGGCAGCCGGTCGCTGTGGTTGGAGTGCAGCCGGTCGATCGGCTGGAACGTGCCGAACTGCACCCACCGGGCGTACAGGTCGTCGGGCAGCTTCGTGCTGCCGGGCTCGGTGCCCGGCTGCTGCAGGCCGTTCGTGTGCCCACCGATGTCGTGGCTCACCGACGGCAGCCCCGTCGCGGCGGACTCGCCCGGCGTGTAGCCGACCTCGAACGCCAGCGTGGCCCAGTCGGAGGTGGTGTCACCGGTGAAGTGCAGCGTGGTGCGCTTGTCGGCCCACGGCCCCGTCGGCACCGGGGTCGGCGAGCCGTAGCCACCGGCCTGCAGCGAGCCGTATGCGCGGGAGAACGCGAACCCGCGGCCCAGCGTCGCATCGGCGTTGTCGGCGTACTGCTGGTTGATCCACGAATCGCCGGTGACGCCCTGGAGGCTGGAGACCGAGCCGTCGCAGCACCAGTCGAGCCACCAGAAGTCGTTGCCCTGCTGCTCGATCGGCCGGTGCAGGTCGAGGTAGGCGCGCAGCTGGTCGGGATCGCCGAAGTCGAACACGTAGCAGTCGCCGCCACCGCCGCAGCCGCCGGGCTGCAGCTTGCCCTTCGCCGTCGCCTGCGCCGCCGCGAACTGCGGGTCGGAGGCGAGGATGCTGGGGTGGATGTTCAGCGTCGTGTGCAGCCCCTGGTCGTGCGCCCAGGCGAAGAACGCCGTGGGATCGGGGATGCGCGTCGCGTCGATCTCCCAGCCGTTCCACTTGCTGGGCGACTTGTAGTCGGTGTCGACGACGAGGACGTCCAGCGGCACCTTCTCGTCGCGGAAGCGCTGCACGATGTTCTGGAAGTCCGTGGCGGTGCGGTCGTAGTACTCGGAGTACCACACGCCGTAGGCCCAGCGCGGCAGCAGCGTGGCCGGTCCCGTCAGCTTGGCCAGGTCGCCCAGCGCCTGGGCGTAGTCCTGCCCGTACCCGAAGACATAGCCGTCCTGGTAAGGCTTTCCGCCGTGCGAGGGCCGCTGGGTGACCTTCTGCGTGCGGGGGTCGTACAGCGCCGACGCGGTGTCGTCGAGCAGCGACCAGCCGTCCTGGTACAGGATGCCGGGTGCGGTGGTCGTCGTGCCGTCCACGCCGTCGAGGCCGCGCCGGTAGCCGCCGAGCGCCGCGTGCGGCGCCAGCAGCGGGGACCGCGCCGGGGTGACCGCGGCGGTGTCGAGGTTGACGTGGCAGCTGGTGGCGTCGGGGCAGCCGAGCGTCACGGTGTTGGTGCCCGCCTTGAGCGTGACCGGGACGGCCACGGTGCGCCACGAGTTCCAGCTGCTCGTCGGGGCGAGCGTGACGCTGGTGGCCGCGGCGCCGCCCACGGCGACGGACATCGTGCGCTGCTGGGCCGGCTGCGCGCCGGTCGCGTTGGCGTAGCGCAGTTGCAGGTCGTACTTCCCGTTCGCGGGCACGCCGGTCACGGTGAGCGTGTCGGCCGCGCCGGCCTGCTCCAGCCCGGCGACGAAGCCGTGCGCGGAGTAGTCGTCGTGGTCGTTGGCCGTACGGGCACCGCCGGTCAGCGCGCCCTGCTCGGCCTCGCACACCACGCCGAACGCACACGGCGTGGGCGCGGGCGGGGCGGGCTGCGGATACGCGGCTCCCTGCGGGACAACGGCGAGGCTGTCTATGTTGACGTCGCCGGAGTCACCGGCAGTCCGCTCGACCGTCACCTCGTGCCGCCCGGCCGTCAGCGCCACGGACGTGGTGGCCAGCGCCCAGGTGTCCCAGTCGGCGGTCGGCGGCAGGGTCACGGTGTGCGCGTCCCCGCCGTCCACGCGCACCGTCAGCGTGCGGGTGGTGTGCTGCCCGTCGCCGCCGGTCGCGTTGGCGTAGCGCAGGTCGAGCTCGTAGGTGCCCGCGGTCTGGACCTCTGTGCGGAAGGTCAGCCGGTCACCGGTGTTCTGGAACCCCGCGGCGAAACCACGGCCGGTGTAGCCCCGGTGGTCGGTGGCGATGCCGGGCCCCGCCAGCTGCAGGTCCTCGGCCTCGCACAGCACGCCGACGGCACACGTCGGCGCCACCCGGTCGGCCCACGGGCGGGCGGTGACGGTCTGGGCACCCGTCCGCAGCTGCACGGTGAGGTTGTCGTCGGCGAAGGCGCCGGAGCCCAGCTTGTAGCGCAGCTTGACGGCGCTGGTCTCGATCGTCAGCCAGCCGTCGCTCGTCCTTGTGGTGTAAGGGGTCCGGCCGAAGTCCCGGCGGCCGACGGCGTTGAACGTGCCGGAGTCCACAAAGGCGGAGTCACCGGCGTACTCGGTGCGGATGAGCGTCGGGGACAGCACCTCGAACCGCGCCTGCCCCGCGACCACGGCCTGTCCCCCCGGCGACGGGACCGCCGTCGCCTCGGTGGCCGCCGCCGTCGTCCCGACCAGCCCGGCCACCGCGGCCAGCACCGTCACTACCCGTCTGCGGAAAACCCTTGCCCGCACCGCCATCGCGCCTCCTTGCCCGATCACTCGCGGGGAAACGTACCTCCGCGGGTAACTGAACCGAGCAAGATCGCGCAAAGCTGTCCGGTGTTCTGTCCGGTCCCCGGCTTTACTTCGACTCGAGTCGTCCGAACGGATTCACCTTGTCCGCCAACGCCTCCCAGCCGCTGTGGTCGATGTCCAGCGCGTGGCGGAGGTAGGCGAGGGTGGCGCGCTGGACCAGTGCGACCCGCGCCGGGTCCTCGTCCGTCGTCTCCCTGACCCCGTAGCCGGAGATCCCGCCGAGGAAGTGCTCCGCGCCGGACAGCGTGAGCAGGCTCTTGGGGCCGGGGCTCAGGTGGTAGGGGTCGGTCGTCCAGTCCGGGCCGAGCACCGTGAGCGGCAGGTCGTCCTTGTCTCCCGCCACCACCAGTGCGGGCCGCGTCAGCTCCGTGAAGTCGATGTGCCGCAGCCACGGCAGGTTCTCGGCGGCGAACGGGGTCAGCGCGTCGCCGCCGCGCCCGGCCGTGGCCAGCAGGACGCCGGCCTTGACCCGCGGGTCGGACAGGTCCTCCGCCTCCCCCGTCTCCGGATCCCCGACCCGCAGGCCGAGCAGGATACCCGCGGTCTGCCCGCCGAACGAGTGCCCGGCGACGGCGATGCGGCTCCGGTCGAGCCGCCCCGGCAGGCCGGGCACGGCGGCCGCGAGGTCGTCGAGCCGGTCGAGGACGCGCTTGTCGTCCTCCACGCGGTAGCGCCAGAACCTTGGGGCGCGGGGATCGTCCGGTGGGATGCCGAGCGTGGTGGAGTCGAGGTGGGTGGGCTGGATGACGACGAAGCCGTGGGCCGCCCAGTAGTCCGCGAGCGGCGCGTAGCCCTCCAGGGAGGACCCGAAGCCGTGCGAGAAGACGACCACCGGCAGGTCTTCCCCGGTCAGCGGCGCGGAGATCCGCACTTCGAGGTCGTGGCCGCGGCCCGGAGCGGGCAGCACGACGGGCTTCACGGAAACGATCATGGTTGTCCTTCCCCAGCGGGACTGGCAGGATGAGAGAAACGGGACAGTGTCCCGTTTGACGATACGGGACACTGTCCCGGTTAGCAACGAGGGTGGTGGACGTCATGACGCGCAGCGGGGAACGGCCCAAACGGGCGGACGCACTGCGCAACCAGGCCGCGCTGCTCGACGCGGCGGCCGCGGTCTTCGTGGAATCGGGCGTGGAAGCGCCGATCCGCGACATCGCGGCGAAGGCCGGCGTCGGCACGGCCACGATCTACCGCCACTTCCCGACGCGGGCGGACCTCATCGTGGCCGTGTACCGGCACCAGGTCGAGTCACTCGCCGAGGAGGGGCCGGCGCTGCTCGCGGCCGCCCCCGGCCCGTACGCCGCGCTGCGGAACTGGATCGACCACTTCGTGGATTTCGTGGTGACCAAACAGGGTCTCGCGACGGTGCTGCAGTCCGACGACCCGTGCTACGACCCGCTGCACTCGTACTTCCTGGACCGGCTGCTGCCGGTGTGCAAGCGCTTGCTCGAGGCCGCGGTGGCCGCGGGAGAGATCGTCGAGGGGCAGGACGCGCACGAACTGCTGCGCGGCGTGGCGAGCCTTTGTGCAGGGGCGGGCGGCAATTCCCGCTTCGACGCCCGCCGCATGGTCCGGTTGTTGATCGCGGGGCTGCGCCGGTAGCTCACCCGCCACCGGTCGGACAACCCGTGCAGCGCTCATCGCCAGCGGACCCGCGCCCGGATCGCCAGCGTCGCCTGCTGCAGCCACTCCCCCGCCTCCGGCACGGTCGCGCTGACCGGCGCGTCCGTCGCGACGAGCAGTTTCTCGCCACGGAGTTCCCCGCCGTCGAGCGTGAGCACGTAGTCCGCGCCCTCGCGTCCAGCCCGGCGACTACCGCAACCTCGGGCTGTGGCAGGCGGAAGGACCTTCGTGGAAGGCGGGGGCCACCACGGCAGCCAGCGACCGCCTCAGGCCCGCAGGCTTTCCGCCGCCGGTCACTGTCATCGACCCGGCACCGCCCGCAGCCGCGGTCGCCGATCCGGTGGCAGCCGGTCCCCCGCGCCCGACGAGGGGACCTACGCCCCGGCGTGCGCGCGGCCGAGGATGTCGAGCAGGAGTTCCCGGGACGGTTCGACCGGGGCGATCGCCAGCAGCCGCGCGGATCGCAGCGCCAGGTCGGCGATCCGCGGCAGCTGGTCGCGGCCGAGGCCGATCTCGGCGAGCGTGGCGGGCACGCCGATCGCGCGGTTGATCCCGGCCACGTGCGCGACCGTCCGTTCCGCCGACTCCCCCGCCGCCGGGTCCAGCGCCGCCCCGAACCGGGCTATCCGTTGCGCGACAACAGGATCCGCACGCAGTGTGTCAAGGACGTACGGCAGCAGCAGTCCCGTGCCGAGCCCGTGCGGGGTCTTGGTCAGCGCGCCGATCGGGTACTGGAGCGCGTGGCACAGGTGTGTTCCGGTGGAGCCGAACGCGATCCCGCCCAGCAACGCCCCCAGCGCCACCTCGCTCCTCGCCCGCCGGTCGCCCGGGCCCCGCACGGCGACCGGCAGCCACGGCCCCAGCTTTTCCGCCGCCTGCAACGCGACCGCCTCGGCGAGCGCGTTGCGGCCGGTGAACACCGGCAGCGCCGCGGACCACTCCGTTCCGAGCGGCCGCGCGGTGTAGGACTCGGCCGCGTGCACGAGCGCGTCGATGCCGGAGAACGCGGTCACCTGGCGCGGGGCGGCCAGGGTGAACTCCGGGTCCACGACCGCCGCGGCCGGGACCAGGAACGGGCTGGAGATCCCCACCTTGAGCTCGCGGTCCGGATCGGACACGACGGCCACCGGCGTCACCTCCGAGCCGGTGCCCGCCGTGGTCGGCACGGCCACCAGCGGCAGGACCGCGCCCGGCACGAGGTTTTCGCCGTAGTACCGGCTCAGCGGCCCGTCGTGGACGGCGAGCAGCGCGATCAGCTTCGCCGCGTCGAGCGCGCTGCCCCCGCCGACCGCGAGCACGACCTCCGCCGCGTGCTCCCGCGCCGCCGACGCACCCTCGTCCAGCGTGCCCAGCGGCAGCTCCGGCGTGACGCCGGACCACTTCCGCACCTCGCACCCGTGCCGCGCCAGGGCCGCGGTGAGCTCGCCCAGCAGCGGCGTTCCTTCGAGGAACGGGTCGACGACCGCGAGCACCCGTTTGCCGTGCGCCGCCACGATCTCCGGCAGCTGGGCCCGTGCGCCGTAACCGAAGTGCACCCGGCCGGGCAGCCGGAGGGTCCCGACGTCTTCAGGCAAGGAAGCCCCCGTCGACCGGCAGGATGACGCCGCTGAGGTGGCTCGCGCGGTCGCTGAGCAGGAACGCCGCCACCGCACCGACCTCCGCGCCCGTGCCCGCCTTGCGCAGTGGCGTGGCGGCGATCCGCGCCTCCACCCCGCCCGGGATCGCCTGGCGCAGCTGGTCGAGCATCGCGGTCTCGGTCGGCCCGGGAGCCAGCACGTTCACGCGGATGCCGAGCGGCCCGAAGTCGTGTGCCGCGGTGCGCGTCAACCCGATGACCGCGTGCTTGGTGGCCTGGTAGGCGCCGCTGCCGGAACTGCCGCGCAGGCCGCCGATGCTGCTCACGTTGACGATCGACCCGGCGCCGAGCGGCTCCATCACCCGCACCTCCTCGCGGAGGCACAGCCACGTGCCCTTGACGTTCACCGCCATGATGCGGTCGAAGTCCTCCTCGGAAACCTTGTCGAGGCGCCCGGCCCCGCCCATGGCCGCGTTGTTGAACGCGCCGTCGAGCCGCCCGAAGCGCTCCACGGTGGCGTCGACGAACGCGGTCACGCTGTCCGCGGAGGCGATGTCGCCGACCGTGTAGGCCACGTCGTGCCCGGCGTCGGTGAGTTCCTTGGTGAGCGCCGCCAACGGTTCCTCGCTGCGGGCCACGAGCATCACCTTCGCGCCATCCTCGGCGAACACCCTTGCGGCATCGGCCCCGATCCCCGCGCTGGCCCCGACGACGAGGACGACCTTGCCTGCCAGTGGCGCGCTCATGCCGCCTCCTTGTCGTTGCCGTCGTTGCCGCGCAGCGCGAGCATCGCGCGCGCCTCAGCCGGGGTCGCGATCTCCTTGCCGAGGTCCTCGACCACGCCCCGGATCTTCCTCACCTGCTGCGCGTTGCTCTCCGCCAGCCTGCCCCTGCCGATCCACAGGCTGTCCTCCAGCCCCACCCGCACGTGCCCGCCGAGCCACGCGCTGTGGGTGCCGAACTGGAGCTGGTCGCGCCCGGCGGCGAACGCCGAGAACGAGTAGTCGTCGCCGAAGAGCTTGTCGGCGATGCGCACCATGTGCTCCAGGTTCGCGTGGTCGGCACCGATGCCGCCGAGGACGCCGAACACGCCCTGGATCAGCAGCGGCGGCTTCGCGAGTCCTTTTCGGACGAAGTAGTCGAGCGTGTACAGGTGCCCGATGTCGTAGCACTCGTACTCGAACCGCGTGCCGGCTTCGCCGAGCGTGCGCAGGGTCCGCTCGATGGAGTCGAAGGTGTTGACGAACGGGTGCGAGTACGTGTTGAGCACGTAGGGCTTTTCCCAGTCGTGCTTCCACTCGGTCACCTTGTCGGCGATGCCCGAGTAGACGAAGTTCATCGAGCCCATGTTCAGCGACGCGAGTTCCGGCCGCAGCCGCAGCGCGGCGGCGAGCCGCTGCTCCATCGTCATCGACGTCGCGCCGCCGGTGGTGATGTTGATGACCGCGTCGGTCTCGGCGGTGATGCGCCCGACGATCTTCTCGAACACCTCCGGGTCGGCGGTGGGACGGCCATCGGGTTCGCGGGCGTGCAGGTGCACGACGGCGGAACCGGCCGCGATCGCTCCGAGTGCGGCGTCGGCGACCTCGTCCGCCGAAAGCGGCAGGTAGGGGCTCTGGGACGGGACGTTGACCGATCCCGTGACGGCGGTCGTGATGATGACCTTTTCGGCTGCGCGCATCAGTTCTCCAACTCGGTGAGGGCGCGGTAGGCGTCGAGCTTGGCGTCGTCGAGCGGGCCCACCAGGCTCAGTGCCACCTGCGTGGCGCCCGCGTCGTACTGCCGCCGGACGGCTTCGCGCACCTGCTCGGGGGTGCCACAGGCGACGAGGGCGTCGACGAGGCGGTCGGACCCCGGCGGGGCGAGGTCGGCCTCGGTGAACCCGAGCCGCGCCAGCTTGGCTAGCTGGTGCGGCAACGTCAGGTAGTAGGCGAGCCGCTTGCGGGCGACCTCGCGGGCGGCCGCCCGGTCGCGGCCGACCACCGCCCACTGCACGACGGACAGGAACAGCTCGCTCCCGATCGTCTCCCGCGCCCAGCGGGTGTGCTCGGGCGTGACCAGGAACGTGATCAACCCGTCGGCGCGCTCGGCGGCGAGCCGGGTGATCCCGGGCGAGTACGCCCCGAGCACGCGCGGCACGTCGCTGCCCTTGCCGCCGCGGCGTTCGAGGGTCGCGTCGATCTCGTCGAGGTAGTTCCGCAGGAACGGCAACGGGCCCATCCCCCGCTCGCGGGCCGCGCCGCTGGCGCCCAGGCCCAGCACGTAGCGCCCGGGGTAGCCGGCGGCGAGGTCCCGTGCCGCGGACGCGGCCGACTTCGGCACGCGTTCGAGCGCGCGGGCCACGCCGTTGCCGACCACGAGCCGTTCGGTCGAGGCGAGCACGAGTGCCGCCGTGGTGAAGGCCTCCCGGCCGGCGACCTCGGGGATCCACACCATGCGGTGCCCGCTGTCCTCCAGGAAACGGACGAAGCGCACGACGCCGTCGTGGTCGAGCTCATCCAGCTCGGCCACCGACAACGCCGTGCGGGGCAGGGAAAGCGTCATCCCACCGCTTCCCGGAACGCCGACACCAGCCCGCTCGCCGCCTCGGCGAGCATCGTGGTGTCGTTGCTGAGCAGGACGAAGTCGCAGCCGTCGCGCACCGCCTGCGCGGCCCGCCCCGGCGCACCGCCGAACGCCAGCCCGCACCGCTTCCCGGCGGCGTGGGCGGCGTCGATCGCGGAGGCGACCAGCTCCAGCACCTCCGGTGCCGCGGGCGTGGTGCCCATCGACATCGACAGGTCCGCCGCGCCCACGAACACGGCGTCCACGGTGTCGAGCGCCAGCATCTCGGGCGCGGCCTTGATCGCCTCGACGCTTTCCAGCTGCGCGATGCACAGCACGTCGTCGTTGCCGGTGGCGAGGTACTCGGCGGTCGGGCGCAGTCCCCACGCCCCGGCGCGGCTCGTGCCGCCCGCGCCGCGGATGCCGTGGGGCGGGAACCGGCACGCCTGCCCGACGGCCTCGGCCTGCTCGACGGTGTCCACGTGGGGCACGAGGATGCCCATCGCGCCCGCGTCCAGGATCTTCTGGATGGTCGACGGCGTCTTGTCGGGCACCCGCACCAGGGGCACGACGCCGAGCGCGGCGGCGGAGTTGATCAGCCGGTACGCGGTCTGCAGGTCGAGCGGCGCGTGCTCCAGGTCGATCACGACGAAGTCGAACCCCGCGTACGCCATGATCTCCACCGGCTCGGTCGAGGCGATCTTGAGCCACGTGCCGACCGGGGTGTGCTCGCGGGTGAACAGCCCGCCGCCCGTGCGCGTGCTCATGGCATCGGGTATTCGTCGGCGTTGAGCACCCAGCCGGGCTTCTCGGAGAAGTCCGTGCGGGGCGGGCTGAAGATGTCGATCAGCTGGTTCACCCCGGGGTCGCTCGCCTCGGAGGTGTGCACGGTGGGCGGCGGGATGATCGTGACGGACGGGCTGCCGATGCGCACGTGCTCGTCCTCGCGCCACGTCGTGCTGTCGGTGAGCCAGGGCGTGCGGATGTGGTGGACGTACTCCCCTTGCACCGCGAGGGAAAGCTGCTCGAAGTCGTCGTGGTGGTGCGGCGAGAGCTTGCGCGGGTCACGCGGGCCGTGCTGCTCGGGCAGGAAGTTCACCATGAACGAGCGGGTGCGGAAGATGCGGCCGAAGCGGCCGGGTTCGTCCGGCACCTGGGACAGCGGGTAGAACCGCACGCGCGGTTTCCCGGCGGGTTCCGGCCACCGCCGCAGCAGCGCGACGCGTGGGTGGTCCTGCGCGTAGGCGTCGGCGTTGGCCGGGCGGTCCCGCCAGGCGGGTTCGGCCGCCTCGACGAGGCGGACGAGCGGCCCGTCGCCCCGCACGCTGATCCGGGAGGCGCCGGGCGGCACCACCACGAGGCCCGGTTCATCGACGTTGGTCGCGCCGTCCTCGGTGACGACGGTGAAGGCGGGCGAGGCGCCGGTGACGATGATCGCGAGTTCGCCCTCCAGCGTGCCGTTGTCGAGGTCGTCCCCGGTGCGGGCCTCGGTGTGCACCAGAATCACGTTCTGCGCCCGCACGACGGAGTTCTCCCGCAGGTCGAAGTACTGCGGCGCCGCGATGGCGTCCCCGGTGTCAGGCCGCGCCGCCGTCGCCAGCGACGAGCGTGGATCGTCCTTTTCGTACACGGTGGGGTCCTTTCAGGCGTCCAGGTTCAGCAGGTAGCTGGGGTTGTCGCGGACCATGCGGCGGAGGTCCTTCTCCGGGACGCCGAGGTCGAGCAGCGCCTCGCCGACCCGCAGCCACGCGTCCACCGGCTTGGGGTTGGCCTTCTGCCCGAAGTCCGACGCCAGCACGATGTGCTCGGGGCCCAGCTGCTCGATCCAGTTCGCCAGCTGCTTCGGGTCCCACTTCTGCGTGCCCTCCGGGTCGTACATGCCGACCTCGTGCTCGACGAACGCGCCGAGTTCGATCAGCTCGCGGCACAGCGCGGGATCGGCGCCGATCACGAAGTCCGGGTGGCTCACGACCATCCGCTTGATGCCGCGTTCCTTCGCCTCCTGGAACAGCGTGCGGATGTACTCCGGGTACATGTGCCCGCCGTTGACGACGGCCCCCTGCTCCTTGATCTCATCCAGGATCTCGCCCGCCTCCGGCTTCAGCACGCCGTCGGAATCGACGATGTCGATGCGCTCCAGCGTCAGCGGCACCGTCGTGGTCGGGAACGCGCCGTCCTCGGGGTGGCAGTCGATGTGCCTGCCCGAGGAGATCGTCGGGAACCACACGACCTTGCCGCCCATCCGCAGGCACATGCGCACGGCGTGCACGTTGAGCCCGCCGACGGTGCTGTTGAGCGCGATCCCGCCGAAGACGGTGGCGGCGACGTCCGCCAGCCGCCCCTTCATCGCGAGGACGTCCATCTGCGTGTTGTGGTGGTGGGATTTCGCGACCATGGCGCGCATGCCGATCCTGGCGCCGTCCTGCGCGGCCTCGACGTGGTCGAAGCGCCGGGGGAACGGGCTGGGGCCGGAGTGGACGTGCATGTCGACCAGACCGTCCAGGACGGCGGCGATGGCGGGACGCTGGCTCATGAGGGCTCGCCTTCGTTCGTATTGTGAATTCAAAGTTCACTATAAGACCACGTGTCAACCCTCCCTCCGCTCTTGTGCTGCTTCGTTTGCCTGTTTACGGTATGGGCTGTTCACTTCGCGAACTGGAAGTTCGGAGGACGATGATGTCCACACCGCCCGAAGCCGCGGAACCTCCCGCGGCCCTGGAGGCTCCCCGTGCCGGCACCCCGCACGGCCCCGACCCCGCCAAGGTGCGTGCCGCGGTCCGCGGCGGCACGCTCGCCTACTTCGTCGACCAGTTCGACATCTACCTGCCGATCGTGGTGCTGGCGCCCGCGACGATGTACTTCCAGGCGGCCAACCTGAGCGCGGCGACGACCGCGCTGCTGTCGTCGCTGGTGTTCGCCTCGACGTTGATCGGCCGCCCGCTCGGCGCCGTCATCTTCGGCCACTTCGCCGACACGGTCGGCCGCAAGCGCACTACGCTCGTCGCGGTCGGCGGCTTCGGCACGATCACGCTCCTGACCGCGTGCCTGCCCGGCCACGAGACGATCGGCATGTGGTCGGTCGGGGTGCTGATCGCCCTGCGTTTCCTCGACGGGATCTTCCTCGGCGGCGAGTACACCACCGCGGTCCCGCTGGCGATGGAGTGGAGCCCGAAGCACAAACGCGGCCTCTACGCCTCGATCATCACCTCGACCTCGCCCGCGGCCTACGCCGTGATCGCCGCGATCACGCTGCTGCTGCTCCAGCTGCTGCCTTCCGCCGGCCTGCACAGCGCGTACGTGCAGTGGGGCTGGCGCATCCCGTTCATCGTCGGGGCGCTGCTCGCGGCGGTGCTGTTCCGCTACTACCTCACGCAGGTGCACGAGCCGCCCGCGGAACTGACCGGGGAGAAGCACAAGCTGCCGTTCGTCCGGCTGCTCGTGCGCTACCCGAAGGCGCTGGCCCAGGTGTTCGTGCTGATGACCGGCACTTGGCTGGCGACCAACATGGAGGCCGCCGTGACGCCCGCGCAGCTCAAGGCGCACCTGGAGCTGTCCAGCAAGCAGATCACGCTGATCATGCTCGTGATCAACGCGTCCGCCGCCCTGTCCTACCCGCTGTTCGGGATGCTGTCCCAGCGCATCGGGCGGCGCCGGTTCTACATCGGCTACGGGCTGTCGGTCTCGGTGCTCGGCGCCGGGGCCTACACGCTGCTGATGGTGTCCCACAGCGGTTTCGGCGCGGCGCTGGGCTGGGCGGTGCTGATCGGCGTGTTCACCGTCGGCACGTTCGGCCCGATCGCGGCCTACCTGACGGAGCGGTTCCCGGCGAGCATCCGGTCCACCGGCTACGGCGTCGGCTACAGCCTCGCGCTCATCGCACCGGCATTCTACCAGTTCTACCTGCAGCAGCTCGACGGCCTGATGGCCCCGCACCTCGCCCCCGCCGTGCTGATCGTGCTCGCCGGGCTGCTCATCAGCCTCGGTGGTTTCCTCGGCCCGGAGACGAAGGACGTGGACATGGCCGACGACCGCACGATCCCCGCACTGTCCTGAGTGGACGTCGCGGGACTGGTCACCGCCAACCCGGTCTGGGTCGGATCCTCCGAACTGACGATGACCCCGGCCGGGTTGGCCGCCTGCGTGGACGCGGGCGCGGGAGCCGTCGTGGCGAAGTCGGTGAACGAGAGCGAGGCCGCCCGGCGGCAGCTGGACATCGCCGACTACGCCTTCGTTTCCGGTGATCGTGGAGTACGCCCGGCAGGTGAGGCCCACCGGGAAGACGGGCTGCTCAACCGCTCCGGGCTCGCGCAGGCAGACCTCGACGACTGGCTGGAGGTCCTCGCGGCCGCCGCCGGGCACGGGGCGACGCGGGGCTGCCCCGTGCTCGGCAGCATCACCCTCGGCGATCCGGGCGCGGCGGCCCGCATCGCGCACGCGATGGCCGCGGCCGTGCCCGCCGTCGAACTGAACATCGGCGCCCCACACGGCCGCGAGGCCCGCGCCGTACGGCAGCTGACCGAAGTGGACGCGGTACGCGAAGCGGTGCGAATCGTCCGGTCCTCTGTGGACATCCCGCTCCTCGTGAAGCTGCCCGGTCAGGCCTCGGATGTCGTCGCACTCGCCCGTGCCGCCCGCTCGGCCGGGGCGGACGGCATCGGGCTCGTCGGGAGGTACCCGGGCTTCCTGCCCGACCTCGACGGCGGCGCGGTGCTGGGGTCCTGGGGCGCTTGGGGTTCACCGGCGTGCCTGCCGATGAGCCTGTACTGGGTCGGCAAAACCCGGCAGGCGCTGGGCCCCGACGTGCCACTGGTCGGGACCAATGGCGCACGCACCGCCGACGACGTGCTGCGGTTCCTCGCCGCCGGGGCCCGAGCTGTCGAGGTGGTCACCGCGTTGTGGATCGACGGGCCCGGCGTGGTCGCGGAACTGGTCGCCGGGGTCGAGGCGTACCTCGCTACCCGAGAGGGAGGCCTGGACGCGTTCGTCGGCAGTGCGCTCGCCGGAACACGGGACTACGCCGACATCCCGCCGAGGCCCTCCCCCGCCTGGCTGCCCTACCTGGGTTCGTCCGGCCAGTAACGCCCGCCGAGTTCGGCGGTCAGCTCCCGCGCGGTGTCCACGACCACCCGCAGCTCGGGGGCGTCGTCCGACATGGACAGTGTGTTGTCCGGGCCCACGATCGCGATCGTGGCGCAGATGCCGGACTCGTCGAACACGGGCGCGGCCACCGCCACGACGCCGGGCGTGCTCATCGCGGAACAGTGGCCCACCTCGCGGACCCGCTCGACCTCGGCCCGCAGCTCGTCGCGCGCCGTGCCGGACAGGTTCGCCATCAGCCGTTCCATCGACAGCTGGTCGGCGTGGTAGGCGAGGAAGACCTTGCTCTGCGCAGTGTCCAGCGGCAGGTGGCTGCCGACCCGCACCGACACCACGACGATCGTCGACGGGTTCTCCTCCACCCGCGACACCACCGGGCCCGTCAGGCCCCACAGGCTCAGCACCACGCTCGTCTGCGTCGCGCGGGAAAGCGCGCGCATGTGCCGTGGCGCCAGGTTGACGACCCGGCGGTGCCCGATGGCGAACGCGCCCAGCTGCAGCAGCAGCCCGCCGGGCACGTAGGCGCCGTCGGCGCTGCGTTCCAGCAGGCCGGCGGCGACCAGCGACGTGCAGTACCGGTACGCGGTGGTGCGGTTGAGCCCCAGCCGCTCGGCGACCTGGGCCGGCGTCACCTCGGGGGTGGCCGGCTCGAACAGCGACAGGATCTGGCTGACCCGGCTCACCGCCTGGATGTCGGCCTGGTCGCCGCGGTCGGCACGGCCGGCGTCCGCCGACCGCGTCGATTTGGTCACGGGCCCCTCCGCCGAACGGTGATCGAAAGCGTGGACTGGGTGTTCACTTCGTGAACACGCCCGTCAGGCTACCTGACCCGGCCCCGGCGAGACCGCTCAGTGCCCGGGGCAGCGGGCCCCGGTGCAGCACGCCGAGGCGCTGCGTCGCCCGTGTGAGGGCGACGTAGAGTTCCGCCGCGCCACGCGGCCCGTCCGCGAGGATGCGCTCCGGTTCCACCACCAGCACCGCGTCGAACTCCAGCCCCTTCGTCTCGGAGGGCGGCACCGCACCCGGCACGCCCGGCGGTCCGATTACGACGCTGGTGCCCTCGCGCCCGGCCTCGTCCCGCTCGAACTCCTCGATGGCGCCGGGCAGTTCGTCCTCGGTGACCTGCCGCGCCCACGGCCGCACCCCGGACGCGCGCACCGACTCCGGCGGCCGCACTCCCGGCGCGAACTCGGCCAGCAGCGCGGCGGCGACCTCCATGATCTCCGCCGGGGTGCGGTAGTTCACCGTCAGCGACCGGTAGACCCAGCGTCCCGGCACGTACCGCTCCAGCATCGACTCCCACGACCGCGCCCCGGCGGGCGAGCGCCGCTGCGCGAGGTCGCCGACGACGGTGAAGGACCGGTCGGGGCACCGCCGCATCAGCACCCGCCAGTCCATTTCGGACAGTTCCTGCGCCTCGTCGACGACGACGTGCCGGTAGGTCCACTCGCGGTCGGCGGCGGCGCGCTCGGCGAGCTCCCGCGTGTCCTGCTCGGTGAACCGCTCGGCGAGGTCCTCGGCGTAGAGCAGGTCGCTGGCGATCAGGCCGATGTCCTCGTCCACGTCCTGGCGCTCGATGAGGTTGTCCAGCACGTGGTCGGCGTAAGCGGCCTGGGCCCGCCGTTCCCGCTCCGCTGCGCGGGCGGCCTCGGCCTCGGCCGCCTTGTCACGGCCCAGCAGCTCGACCAGCTCGTCGAGCAACGGCACGTCCGAGACTGTCCACGCGGCACCGTCGGCGCGCCACAGCGCCTCGTCGGCACCCGCCGCACGCAGCCGTTCCTTCGACTCGTACAGCTCCGAGAGCACGGTTTCCGGGGTCAGCACCGGCCACAGCCGGTCGAGCGCGGCGGTGAAGGTCTCGTTGCCCGCCAGCTCCTCCAGCAACTGCCGCCGCAGGTCCTCCCACGCCTGCCGGTCGTTGCGGTCCAGCCAGCCCCGGCCGATGCGGCCCATGGCGCGCTCGGTGAGCACGTACGTGACGATGTCGGTGAACACCGCGCGCGCCTCGTTGTGCGGCAGGCCGCTTCCCCGCGCCTCCTCCCTTGCCCATTCGGCGGTCGCCGCGTCGATCCGTCCCGTGACGCCGCCCAGCTCGACCTGCACCGGCTCCTCCGGCAGCCGCTGGTACCGCGCGATCGCAGCCTTCAGCACGTCCAGGATGCCCAGGGAACCCTTGAACCGCGCGGCTTCCGGCGTGTCGTCGGCGGTGACGTGCAGTCCGGGCACCAGGTCGCCGGGCGTGGCGAACACGACGTCGGACTCGCCCAGCGACGGCAGGACGCGCCCGATGTGGTTGAGGAACGCCGGGTTCGGCCCCACGACGAGCACACCGTGGCGTTCCATCCGCTCCCGCTGCGTGTAGAGCAGGTAGGCGACGCGGTGCAGCGCCACGACGGTCTTGCCGGTGCCGGGGCCGCCCTCGATCACGAGGACCCCGGGGTGGTCGAGCCGGATGATCTCGTCCTGCTCGGCCTGGATGGTCGCGACGATGTCCCGCATGCCCTCGCCGCGGGGCGCGTTGATCGCGGCGAGCAGTGCGGCGTCCCCGTGCTCGCTCCCGCTCGGGCGGCCGAGCACCTCGTCGGTGTAGTCGACCACGTGACGGCCGCGGGTGTGGAACTGGCGGCGCAGGCGCATGCCCTCCGGGCTGACGGCGGTGGCGGTGTAGAACGGCCGCGACGCCGGGGCGCGCCAGTCCAGCAGCACGGGCCGGTACTCGTCCTCCTCGTCGAACAACCCGATGCGGCCGATGTACAGCCGGTCACCGCCCACGGTGTCGAGGCGGCCGAAGCACAACCCGTTGTCCGCCACGTTGAGCCGCTTGACCTCCCTGGCCTTGGCCCGCACCTCGACGTCCCGCTCCATCGGCGAGCTGCCGTCGCCCCGCAGCGCCGCTTCGTACTCCCCCTTCACCCTCGCCCGCTCGGCGTCGAGCCGCGCGTACAGCCCGGCGATGTAGTTCCGCTCGGACCGGAGTTCTTCCTGGTACCCCTGCTCGGACACGTGCCCCCTCATGCTGTTTTCCGGGTCGGAGACGCGATTCTGCGGCATCACCCGGGTCTTGCCGCAAGCCCCGGGGTGCGCTATATGTTCAAGTGGGAGGAGAAGTATTTCCCATCTCGCGGCCCGCCATTCCGCAGTGGACGCGCCATTCCCCGGATGACACCCCTTCTTCAGCGCGCGCTTCAGGCCTTCCCATGGTTCAGCCGTCGCTGTACTGTTTGAGGCATGCTGAAGTGTGAGACGCGGGGTGACGCGCTCGCCCGGCTGGGCCGCGCCCTCGCCGATCCGACGCGCTGCCGCATCCTGGTCGCACTGCTCGACGGCACCGCCTACCCCGCGGTGCTGGCCGCCGAGCTGGGCCTTTCGCGGTCGAACGTGTCCAACCACCTCGCGTGCCTGCGGGGCTGCGGGCTGGTCGTGGCCACCTACGAGGGCAGGCAGGTCCGCTACGCGCTCGCCGACCCGCACCTGGCCAAGGCGCTCAACGAGCTGGCGCAGGTCGTGCTGGCGGTCGACACCGCGCAGCCCTGCCTCGACGAGCCCGCTGCCGCGGAGGTCGTCCGGTGAACGAGAGGCTGCCGCTTTCCGCGGCCGAGGACACCTGTGCCGACGGGTGCTGCACGCCTGCGCGGTCGCGGCGGGCGGCGTTGTCGCGGCGGGTGCGGTGGCTGGTGGCGGCGACGATCACCTACAACGTCATCGAGGCGGTCGTCGCGATCACGGCGGGCTCGTCGGCTTCGTCCACCGCGCTGATCGGGTTCGGGCTGGACTCGGTCATCGAAGTCGCCTCCGCCGCGGCTGTCGCGTGGCAGTTCTCGGGCAGCGACCCGGAGGCCCGGGAACGCACGGCGCTGAAGGTCATCGCGGTGTCGTTCTTCGCGCTCGCGGCCTATGTGACCGTCGAGGCGGTCCGGTCGCTGCTGGGTGCGGCGGCTGAGCACTCCACCGTCGGCATCGTGCTGGCCGCCGTGTCACTGCTAGTCATGCCGGGCCTGTCGTACGCCCAGCGGCGCGCCGGCCGGGAACTCGGCTCGGCGAGCGCCGTCGCCGACTCCAAGCAGACCCTGCTGTGCACCTACCTGTCCGGCGTGCTGCTGCTCGGCCTGCTGCTCAACAGCCTGTTCGGCTGGTCGTGGGCCGATCCGGTGGTCGCACTCGTGATCGCCGCGGTCGCCGTCCGCGAGGGGCGCGAAGCGTGGCGGGGCGAGGACTGCTGCTGACCAGGCCTGATCAGCGCCGTGGCCGGTTCCGCTCGTAGTGGCGCCGGGCGCGGGAGCGGTTGCCGCAGTCGGCGGAGCTGCACCACCGCCGTGAGCCGTTCCTGCTGCCGTCGAGGAACACCCACCCGCACCCCTCGTCCGCGCACTGCCGGAGCCGCGTCCGGTCGACGGATTCCAGGAACCGCCACACCTCCAGCGCGAGCGACACGGGCAGCTCGGACACGTCGGCGGGGGTGAACTCCCACCGCAGCGGCACCACGCCGGTGAGCCGCGCCCGCCCCAGCGCCTGGACGATCGCGTGGTGCACCGCCTCCGCCGCGTCGGAAGGTGGCTCCCGACCGTCGATCGAGGCGCTCAGCACCGCGTAGAGGTCGTCACGCAGCTTCCGCGCCCGCTTGACGGCAGCCTCGGCCCGGGCTGGCGAGACCGGCGCTGGATCGGTGCGCAGCAGTCCGGTGCGGCGCAGCCAGGTCACCAGCGCGTCGGCCGTCGTGAGGTCGTCGACGAACCGCGCCGGGTCGAGCCGCCACGCCACCGTGTTGACGAAATCGAGCACGACGTGCCCGCCCACCGACGGCCGCATCTCCATCTAACAACCATAACCGGTTTTGGTTGTTAGGTCTGCCGGGTAGCCGGGAGGCATGGAACGGACGGCAGCGGTGTGGGGCATGACGACGGCGGCACTGGCGGTGTCCGCGTCGGCGGTGGTCATCAGCGTGTCGGGGACGGCACCGGGCACCGCTTCGTTCTGGCGCTGCCTGATGGCGCTGCCGGCGCTGGTGCCGGTCGCCGTGTGGGAGCGGCGCCGCAGTGGCGCGCCGTCCCGCCGCGCGCTGCTCACCGCGGCGGTCGCCGGGGTGTTGTTCGCCGGCGACATGCTGCTGTGGACGCAGGCGATCTCCGAGGTGGGCGCCGGGCTGTCGACGGTGCTGGTGAACCTGCAGGTCGTCCTGGTGCCGGTGCTGGCGTGGCTGGTGGACCGGGAACGCATGACGCGGTCGTTCTTCGTGTGCGCCCCGGTGATGCTGGCGGGGGTGCTGTGCACCGCAGGACTGCTCGACCGGGCTCCGGCGGGCGCGGATCCGGTGTGGGGCACGGTGCACGCGCTGCTGGCGGCGTTGTGCTACTCGGGTTTCCTGTTCCTGCTGCGGCGCGGCGGGCAGGGTGCACCGCCCGTGCAGCCGTACGTCCTGGTGATGGTCGCGGCGACGGTGGCGTCACTGGCGGCCGGTGCCTGGTGGTACGGCTTGGACCTCACGCCCGACGCCCCCGCACTGGGCTGGCTGGCGTTGGTGGCGTTGTCGTCGCAGATCGTGGGCTGGCTGCTGGTCGCCGTGTGCTCGCCGAAGCTGTCCAGCCAGCTCGGTGCGGTGCTCCTGCTGCTGACGCCCATCGGATCAGTGGTGCTGGGCGCGGTGGTGCTCGGCGAACACCCCTCCCCCTGGCAGCTCGTCGGGTGCGCGCTGATCCTCGCGGGAGCATTTCGGTTGGCCGTGGCCAGGAAGTGAGTTCCGGGTTGACTCTTCTCCCCCGAGGGCCTGGGCGCCGGGGTCCATCGGCGCTGGCGCGCCTGCTGAGCGGCCCCAACGTGGGTGGGTGTGGGCGGTGGGCCATCCCCGTGAAGGGGTAGGTGCGTCAGGGTTTCCTCTCCTGCCCCGGTCTGTCCGGTGATGTCCTTTCCGGAAGGAGAAAACCGATGACAGCACGCTCGAGACCGCGGCGGCGGGCGAGGAGGGTGGCGGCCGGTGCTGCCGTATCGCTGCTCGCACTGGGTGGGGCGTTCGCCGCGCTGGGGTCGGCCAGTGCGGCCACCTCGGCTTCGCAGCAGTGGATGACCAGTGTCTCCCCGGCAGCGACCCCCGGAGTGGGCCAGACGATGACCGCCGGTTTCGGTGACACCGGCGTGACCGCGACGATCCAGGTGGTCTCCGGCACCAACACCACCTGTTCCTGGCCCGCTCCCGCAGGCACCCTCGGCGGCACCAACGCGACCGACTTCCTCGAACCCGATCCCCCAGCGGGCTCTGCCGCCGTGCAGCAGTGCACCGGCCAGGGCAGCGCCTTCACGCAGGTGGTCACGTTCAGCAAGCCCGTGCTCTCCCCGATCCTGCACGTCGACAACCTCGACGGCAGCCTCGCTTCCGTAGGCGGCACCACGACCACCGGTGCTCCCGTCACGCTGACCACGCTGACGAAGAACAACGCGCTGGAGGTTTCCCCGAGCGGCAACAGCACCGTCCTGAACAGCACACCGCAGGTCGCGCGCAACGCGGGTTGCCAGGCCGACGACGGGACGAACCCCACCGCGGGCTGCGGTTCCTTCGTGCTGGGCGGCGGCCCCGTCAAGTCTTTCACGCTCTACAACCAGATGGGCAACGTCACCGGCGGTGACGCGTGGGCCTGGTCGCTGTCCTTCCCGACCGTCAAGCTCACCAAGGCGTTCGAGCCGGGGAAGATCCAGGCCGGTGAGACCGGGGAGCTGAACTTCTTCATCACCAACCCGGTCGACAACCAGCAGCCGACCCTGTCCCCGCTCGACTTCACCGACGCGCTCCCCGCGGGCGTCACGATCGCGGACTCCACCTTCGGCACCAACAGCCAGTGCGGCACCCCGGCGGTGACCGATGCGGCCGGTGGCTCACTCGACGCCGGTGACACCGGGGTGAAGGCGGCGAACCTGACCGTCTCCCCCGGCACGACGTGCATCCTGACCGTGCACGTCACCTCGGACACGCCGGGCAGCTACACCAACGACAACAGCAACCTGTCGACCGGGGTGGCGAACCTCGTGCCCGACACGAGCACCGTGCTCGTGGTCGACACGCCGATGATCGCGGGCTCGGCCGCTGCCGCCGCCCTCGTCCTCGGCGGTGGTGGCTGGCTGTTCTCCCGCCGCTCGCGGGTGACGCGGCAGTAGAGACCGGACGGCGCGCCGGAGGGTTCCGGCGCGTCGTCCTTCCACTCAGGCGCGGCGGCCGGGCAGGAAGGCCGCGATCGCGAAGGCTCCCAGCGCGGCCGCCCCGCCGACGACCAGCACGACCTTGAAAGCGCTTTCCGTGGGCACCGCCACCGGGCCGAGGCGCATCGTCAAGTGGGCCAGGATGACCCCGGCGACCGCGCTCGACACCGACGTCCCGATCGAGCGCATCAGCGTGTTGAGGCTGTTCGCGGCGGCCGTCTCCGACACCGGCACCGCCCCCATGACGAGCGCGGGCATCGCACCGTACGCGAGCCCGATCCCGGCGCCGATGAAGCTCGACGAGATCAGCAGCTGCCAGACCGTGCCCATCATGACCGTCGTCAGCCCGTAGCCGAACGCGACGACGAGCGCGCCGAGCATCAGCGTCACCTTCGGGCCCCGCGTCCGCGAAACCCGCGCGGACAGCGGCGCCACCGCCATCATCACCAGCCCGTTGGGCGCCATCACCAGCCCCGCCGCGAGGATCGACTGCCCCAGCCCGTACCCGGTGGCCGCGGGCAGCTGCAGCAGCTGCGGGACCACCAGCGACATCGCGAACATCGCGAAACCCATCACCACGGACGCGAGGTTGGTGAGCAGCACCTGGCGGCGCGCGGTCGTGCGCAGGTCCACCAGCGGCTCCCGCGTGCGCAGTTCCCAGAAACCCCAGCACAGCAACACGACGACCGCGGCGGCGAGCAGCCCCAGCGTCGTCCCGTTGCCCCAGCCCCAGTCGGCACCCTTGGAGATCGCCAGCAGCAGGCACAGCAGCGCGACCGACAGGCCCAGCGCGCCCGGCAGGTCGAAGCGGCCGCCCGTGCGGACCTCCGACTCGGGGACGAGCACGACGACGAGCACCCCGGCGACGACACCGAGCCCGGCGGCGGTCCAGAAAAGCGTGTGCCAGTCGGCGTTTTCGACCAGCAGCGCCGCGGCGGGCAGGCCCAGCGCGCCGCCGACGCCGAGCGAAGCGCTCATCAGGGCGGTGGCGCCGCCGAGCCGTTCCGGTGGCAGCTCGTCCCGCATGATGCTGATGCCCAGCGGGATGACCCCGGACGCGAGACCCTGCAGCGCACGCCCGACGACCATCGGCGCGAGGCTGTCCGACAGCCCGCACAGCACCGAACCCACGACCAGCATCACGACGCTGAACAGCAGCATGCGCCGCTTGCCGTACATGTCGCCGAGCCGCCCGACCGTCGGCGTGGCGACGGCGGCGGCGAGCAGGGTGGCGGTGATCGCCCACGTGGTGTCGCCCGCCGACGCGCCCAGCAGCCCCGGCAGCACCGGCACCAGCGGGATCACCAGGGTCTGCATCAGCGAGACGACGATCCCGCCGAAGGCCAGCACCGCGACCACGACGTTCGGCCGCACCACCCGCGCGGCCCGTCTCGGTGTCCCCACAGCGGCACTGGTCATCAGGATGGCTCCCCTCTCGTCTCCGGTGTCGATCACCGGGCGCGGGAGCTCATTCTAAGTCAACTGATTGACTTACCTTGGCGCGACCTGTGGAGAAGTCGAGCGCCTCGCCTCCACTGGTCCGGACCGGCCGCGGGCCGCCAACGCCCACTGACGGGGGGCGGCCCCACCGCGCGCGAACCGCGTCGTTCGGCGGCGGTCATCGGGGGTCCGGTGGTGGTCCTCGGGCCGAAGGCGCTGGGGCCGATCCCACCGGACCAGTTCGCCGAGAGGGTGGACCGGTCGGGCATCCGGTTGGTGACGCGATCGTGGTACCCGGTCAGCGAGCGGTTGATGGTGGTGGAGGAAGACGCGAGGTGGCCGCAAGACCCGTCGCCGGCCCGGGTGGCGACGGTGTTCCGCGTCGTGGACGGCAAGGCCACGACGCCGCGACGGGATGAACGAGGCAGGCCCGGGCCGGCTCCTCTGCTGGACAAGCGCGCCTTGTCCTGGTGACGGAGGCGGCGGCGGCACTGGCCGGCCGTGACGAGCCTGCGAGGGTGAACGCGATCGCGGATGAACCCGGTCTGACCAGAGTGGCGCTTCACGGCTGATCAGGGGCGCGGTCGGCGCCGGCGGCGACGGGCCGGCTTCCGGTCCGCGACGGCCGGCCTGATCACCCGCTCCCCCGCGATCGACCTGCCGGCCACGCGCCGGTGACCGGCTAAACGGCGTCCGCGCCGCGTTCGCCCGTGCGGACGCGCACGACCGTCTCCACCGGCGTGACCCAGATCTTGCCGTCGCCGATGCGGCCCGTGCGGCACACCCGCAGCACGGCATCGAGCACGCGCTCGACCAGTTCGTCGGGCAGCAGCACCTCGATGCGCACCTTGCGCACGAAGTCCACCTCGTACTCGGCACCGCGGTAGACCTCCCGATGGCCCTTCTGCCTGCCGTACCCGTGCACCTCCGTCACGGTCATGCCCAGGACCGCCAGGCGTTCCAGCGCAGCGCGGACGTCGTCGAGCACGAAGGGACGCACGATCGCGGTCAGCAGTTTCACGGGCACGATCCTGCCAGCCGGGCCGTCAGCGCGCGCCCGCCGTCCAGCGGGCGGTGGCGGGGTGCGGCAGCCGCAACGCGTCGAGCGCACGGCCGACGGTCTGCGTGACCAGCTCGTCCAGCGAAGCCGGCTTCGTGTAGAACGCGGGTACCGGCGGCATGATCGTCGCGCCCATCTCGCACGCCTGGCTCATCAGCCGCAGGTGCCCGGCGTGCAACGGGGTTTCGCGCACCAGCAGCACGAGCGGCCGCCGCTCCTTGAGCGTCACGTCCGCGGCCCGCACGAGCAGTGTCTCGTCGTAGCTGTTCGCGATGCCGGACAACGATTTCACGCTGCACGGCGCGACCAGCATCCCATCGGTGGGGAACGATCCGCTCGCGATCTCCGCGCCGAGGTCGTGCTCGGAATGCACGTGGTCGGCCAGCGCGCGCACGTCCGCGACGGTCAGGTCCGTCTCCTGCGCGAGTGTCGCGCGCGCCGCCTTCGTGAACACCAGGTGTGTCTCGACGCCCAGCTGTGACAGCAGTTTCAGCGCCCGCACTCCGTAGACGACCCCGGACGCGCCGCTGATGCCGACCACGATCCGCGGCGGGAACCCGGTCATACCGGCCCTCCGAAGTGGACGTGCTTGAGTTCGGTGAACTGCTCGATCCCCTCGACGCCCCGCGTCCGGCCGAGCCCCGAAGAACCGTAGCCACCACTGGGCATTTCGGCGTAGGACCGGTTGTAACCGTTGACCCACACCGTGCCCGCCCTGATCCGCCGCGAAGCCCGCCACGCCCGGTCGAGGTCCGCGGTCCACACCGACGCCGCCAGCCCGTACGGCGTGGCGTTCGCCAGCGTGACCGCCTCGTCCTCGTCGTCGAACGGCTCAATGCTCAACAGTGGGCCGAACAGGTCGTGCTGCACCAGCGGCGAATCCACACGCAGGCCGGTGACGGCGGCAGGTGTCACGAAGTGCCCGGGCCGGTCCAGGCGCTCGCCGCCCGTCAGGACCCGAGCGGACGAGCGGGCCAGCGCGATGTGCTCGGAGAACCGGTCCAGTGCGGGCCCGGAGATGAGGGGCCCGACGTCGGTCGCCTCGTCACGGGGATCACCGGTGCGCAGGGTACGCAGGACGTCCACCACGGTGTCCCGGACTCTCGCGAAAACCGGGCGCTGCACCAGCAACCTCGTGCACGCCATGCACATCTGGCCGGCGGTGATCACCGCGGCACGGGCGGCGGTCTCGGCGGCCTCGTCCACGCGGGCGTCGGCGAACACGGTCATGCTCGCCTTGCCGCCCAGCTCCAGCAGCGCTCGTGTCATGTCCGGCGCGGCGGCCGCGCGGATCGCCGCACCGACCGCCGTCGAACCGGTGAACGCGACCGCCCGCACGAGCGGATGTGTGACGAGGCGTTCCCCCACGAGCCCGTCGCCGACGACGAGCCGGACGACGTCCTCACCGATCCCCGCTTCACGGGCCAGTTCCAGGGCGCGCCGGGTGACGAGGGTGGTCTGCGGAGCCGGCTTCACGAGTGCGGTCACGCCGGCCGCGAGCGCCGGGGCGAGATCGCGCAGGAGCAGCAGCAACGGCCAGTTCCACGGCACGATGAACGCGGTGACGCCGACCGGCTCCCGCACCAGGTGCGCCTGCGAACCGTCGGGAAGCGTGCCCGCCCGGCCGTGCACCAGCCGGGCCATGCCCGCGTTGTAGCGCAAGGCGTCCACGACGCCGGTGACCTCGATCCCCGCTTCCCGCACGGGTTTGCCGCTCTCGGCGACGAGCGAGGTCACGAGTTCGCCGCGGTGCTCCTCCAGCAGATCGGCCCAGCGCCACAACAGTCCCTGCCGCTGCTTCGCGTCCACCGGCCAGGTACCGTGCTGGGCCTCGTCGGCCGTGCGCACCGCCTTGTCCAGCTCCCCCGGCGTGGTGGCCGGAACTTCGCCGAGGACGCGCAACGTGGCCGGGTCGGCGGGCCGGGCGTCCTGCGGCACCTCCCAGCCCATCAGACGAACACCCCGCCGCCGTCCACCACGATCGTCTGGCCCGTCACGAACCCGCTGTCCGGCCCGGTCAGCCACAACACGGCGCCGACGAGGTCGTCGGGCCGCATGTCGCGGGGCAGGGACCGGCCCGCGCTCGCGGCGGCCACGTAACCGGAGTCGTTGAGCGCACGGGTCGCGGCGTCGTCGACCAGGCCGGGCGACACGGAGTTCACCGTGATCCCGTACCGGCCGAGTTCCCTGGCCGCGGCGCGCGTCAGGCCCTCGACCGCGGCCTTCGACGCGACGTAGTGGGCGAACCCGGGAGGCGCGGTCCTCGCGACGGACGACGCGATGTTGACGATCCGGCCGCCGCCCCGCTCCCGCAACGCGGGCAGCGCCGCCTTGATCACCTGCCACATCCCGCGCACGTTGACCCGCAGCACGAGGTCCCAGTCGTCGTTGGTCAGCTCCTCCAGTGGCCGTTTGCGGCCCAGTCCCCGGTAGACGGCGGCGTTGTTGATCACCGCGTCCAGCCCGCCGAAGCGGTCCACGGCCAGCCGCACGGCGGACTCGAGCTCGGCGTCCTCCGTGACGTCGCAGCGCTGGAAGACGGCCTTGCCGGGACCGGCGACGGATTCGACCGCTGCGGTGCCGTCGGCGAGGTCCACCGCCACCACGTTGTGGCCCGTCGCGGTGAGCGCCTTGAGGTACGCGACGCCGATGTCGCCGGTGCAGCCGGTCAGCAGGACGGTTCGCTCGTTCACAGCGTTCACAGGATCTCCTCCTTGTTCGGGGTGCGGGCCACGGCACGCGACGCCGGTTCGTCCATGCCACCACGGGTTTCCGGGCTGATCGCGTTGGCCACGAGGAACACGGCGACCATCACGCCGAGGAACACGACGAGCCTGCTCGGCACATCCGCGAGCCCGGGGCTCGCGAGGTTGACGAAGGTGGGCATCAGGCCGCCGATCATGAAGCCGAGGTTCCAGCAGACCGCCGTGCCCCGCGAGCGTAGCGCCGTCGGGTACCGCTCGTTGAGGAACACGAGCACGGGCGCGTAGGCGGCGTTGGCGAGGAACCCGAGCGCGGTCGAGTACCACAGGATCGCCGTGGTGGCACCGGGATCGCTGCTGCTGATGAGCCACACGAGGAGCGGCAGCGCGACGAGGTTGACGGCGCCGAAGGCCAGCATCGTGCGCCGGCGGCCGAGGTGCTCGCTCAGTTCCCCGGCGACGATCGTGCCCAGCACCACGCCGAGGCTCGACACCAGCAGGATCACGCCCTGCGTACCGCCACGGACGCCGGTGACGTCGCCGAGCAGCGTGGGCAGGTAGCCGGAGGTGAGGTAGTACTGGGATCCCGCGCCCGCGACGAGGACGATGTTGAGGGCGAACACCTTCCCGCGCCCGCCACGCACGAGGTCGGCCAGGCGCGTCCTGGGCGGCGGTCCCGCCTGGTGCGCCGCCTTCCACAGCGGGGACTCCTCGACGCCGCGCACCACGAGGTAGCTCAGCAGGGCGGCGACGAGACCCGACAGGAACATCACGCGCCAGCCCCACACCGTGAACTGCTCGCCGGGGAAGAGCTGGCTCACGCCGATGTAGAGCCCGCTGGCGAGGGCCGCACCGACCCCGGCGCCCCCACCGCCGATCAGCCCGGACATCAGGCCACGCCAGCGCGGCGGCACGCTTTCCGTGCCGAGCGTGTGCGTTGCGGCCACCACCCCGCCGACGAAGATGCCCTGCACCAGCCGCAGCGCGAGGAACAGCAGCGGTGCGGTGATCCCGGCGGCGGCGTAGGTGGGCACCAGGCCCATCGCGGCCGTCGACAGCCCGACCCCGGCGAGCACGACCACCATGGTCTTCTTCCGCCCGCTCCGGTCCGCGACGACGCCGAAGATCGCCGCGCCCGCGGGCCGCAACAGCACGCTGACCGCGAACGACGCGTACACCGCGGCGAGGCTCAGCGTCGGGCTGTGCGCGGGGAAGATCAGCTTGCCGACGGTCCCGGCGATGTAGAGCAGGATGAACAGGTCGAACAGATCGAACGCCCAGCCCGCGACCGAGGAAACGGCCGCGTAGAGCGTCGCACGACGGGACGCCATACCCACCTCCTTGTGGTGTGTGCTCGCCCTTTGCAGGAACTTCTTGGTCTGTTCCGTGGCGGCAGGCGGCGGAACCTCCGCCGCCCACCCGTCGCCCGGCTCCCGCCCCCGGTGAACGTGCTGTTCCCGGCTCCGGGATCGCCTCCCCATGACTGTCCACGTCATCACGGGTTCTCCGCTCACCGAACGGCTGCCACCGCTTTGAAGAGATCTCCCTCCCCATTACAGCCAGGGCGGGTTCGCGCGGCGATGCGCAGTTCCCTACCGGCCCGGTAGGCGTTGCCTATGGCTCTCCGTCCACTGTGGTCTCGTCGCTCAGCTCGCGCGTCGCCGTCAGCAGCAGGTCCAGCAGGGCCCGTGCCGCGGGTGCGAGCTGACCGCCCGCGCGCCACACCACGGCCAGCTCCCGCGCATCCCGCGGATCGGCCAGGCGCACGGCGACCGGGTAATCCGCCGCGACCAGGCGCGGCACCACCGAAACCCCGACCCCGTTGCGCACCATGCCCGCGAGCACCGACAGCTGCTCGGTCTCCACGGTCACGCGCGGCGTGAACCCGTGCCGCCGGCACGAAGCCTCCAACAGCTCCCGCAGGCCAGAACCGGTGGACATCGCGACAAAATCGGCTTCCGCGAGGTCGGCCAGGTCCAGCTCCGCGAGCCCGTCCAGCCGGTGTCCCGGCGGCAGCATCGCCACCATCGGCTCGCGGATCAGCACCCGCCCGGTGATGCCCGGCCGCGACCACGGCGCCCTGGTCAACGCGAGGTCCAGCTCGCCGACCTGCACCATCCGCTCGAAGTCCGCCGAGACGTTGTGCTCGATCAGCCTCAGCTCGATGTCGGGGTGCGCCGCGCGGTACCCCGCGAGCACGCGCGGCAGCACGCTCGCCCCGGCACTGGGCAGGGTGCCGATCGCGAGCCTGCCGCGCTGCAGGTTCCGCACCGCCACGGCTTCCTCGCGCGCCCGCTCCAGATGGAACAACGCCGGCCGGACGTGCTCCAGGAACACCTCCCCCGCCGTGGTCAGCACGACCTTGCGACCCAGCCGCTCGAACAACGCGACGCCGAGTTCCTTCTCCAGCTTGCGGATCTGGACCGACAGCGACGGCTGCGCGAGGTAGAGCACCTCGGCGGCCCTGGTGAAGCCGCCCGCCTCGGCGACGGCCGCGACGTAGCGGAGCTGGTGCAGTTCCACCGGACCCTCACCGCCGGCGCCGCCGGAACCGGTCGAGCAGCGTCGCGAGCATGAGCTTGAGCGCGCTGGGCGGCTTGACCGGTCCCTCGGGCGCCCTGCCCGATGTCGCCGCGGTCGCGACCGCGGCTGCGAACTGCTCGAACATCCGGCGGCTGATGTCCCCAGCCAGCGCGCGGCCGAACTGCGCGATCCGGCCCGTCAGGTACACCTTCGCGTCGGCGTGCAGCACCGTGCCGCCCGCCGTGGCTTCGGTGCGCAGCTCGATCGCGGCCTGCGTCTGCGCGCCGCCGGTGTCGCGGCCCTGCGCCAGCACGCGCAGCCGCCCCGCCGAGCGGTCGTGCTCCAGGATCCGGGCCACACCGTCGAACTTGAGCTTCACCGGCCCGACCGAAACCTTCGCGCGCCCGGCGTAGGTGTCCGCGCCCAGCTCCTCGGTCAACTCCGCGCCCGGCAGGCAGCTCGCGAGCAGGTGGACGTCGTCGAACACGTCCCACACCCGGCCGGATTCGACGTCCACTCCGGTCGCTACCTCGACCGCGATCGTGGGTTCTCCGTCCGGAAGCGCGATTTCCGTGGACACCGGCTCCGCCACGGCCTCGGTCTCCTGCCGTTCGTCGCCGACCCGGACCGTCGCGCGCCCCGCCAGTGCCCGTGTACCGCAGTTGCCCGGTGCCGGAATGCCTTCCGGGAACGACTCCTGCGTCTCACGCACGGCCGTGACGATGTTGCGGTAACCCGTGCAGCGGCAGATCACCCCGGACAGCTCCGCCGGCAGTTCCTCGGGCGTCACGTCCGGTTTGCCAGTGAGCAGGTCGTAGGAGCTCATCAGGAAGCCCGGGGTGCAGAACCCGCACTGCAGCGCGTGGTTGCGGCCGAAGGACTCCTGCAGCGGGTGCAGCTCGTCCGGTTTGCCGAGCCCTTCCACGGTCACGATCTCGGCGCCGTCCAGCTGTACCGCGAACAGCAGGCACGCTCGCGCGGCCTGCCCGTCCACCAGCACCGTGCACATGCCGCACACGCCGTGCTCGCAGCCGACGTGCGTGCCGGTTAGCCCGAGGTGGTCGCGCAACGCGTCGGACAGCGTGACGCGGGCCGGCAGCTTCAGCGTCGCCGGGGTGCCGTTGACGGTGAAGGTGACGTCGACGAGTTCCCCCGCTTCCGCACGGACCGGGCGCGGGGTCGGTTCAGCGGTCGTCATTCCTGGCCTTCCTGGTGGCTCGGTCGATCTCCCGTCGCGCGAGCACGCGGAACAGGCGGCGGCGGTAGTCCCGCGAGGCGTGCGCGTCACCGTCGGTGTCGACCATCTCGTCGAGCAGTTCGGGCGTGACCTCGTCCAACGCCACGGCACGGGTCACCGGCCGGTCGGAGATGCCGAACCCGGTCAGTGTCACGCCCTCGCCGCGGACGTGCACCGCGACCCCGGCGAGCGCGAAATCCCCGTGCCTGCGAGCGATTTCGGCGAACCCGAACCCGTCGCCGGGCAGTGCCGACGGGAACCGCACCGCGGTCAGCAGTTCGTCGGGACCGAGCGCGGTCATCATCGCCCCGGCGAAGAACTCGCGGGCCGCGACACGGCGGGTGCCCGAGGGTCCCGCCAGCGTCAGCGACGCGTCGAGGCAGCAGGCCACCGCGGGCAGTTCCGCGGCCGGGTCGGCGTGCGCGAGGCTGCCGCACACCGTCCCCCGGCTGCGCAACTCACGGTGGCCCACCCACGGCAGCGCCAGTCCCAGCAACGGCACCTCCGAGCTGACCGGGTCCCGCTCGACGGTGCGCTGCCGGACGGTCGCGCCCAGCTCGGCGTACCCGTCGCCGCGCTCGATGCGGTCCAGCCCGGGGATCGCGTTGATGTCCACCAGCACGTCGGGCCGGGCCAGCCGCATCGCGAGCACCGGCACGAGCGACTGGCCGCCCGAGATGACCTTGCCGCCCCCGTCGGAACGGGTCAGCTCGGCCACCGCCTCGTCCACTGTGGAGGGACGGGAGTAGGCGAACGGCGCTGCCTTCAAGGGGTGCTCACCTGCCCTGGAACTTGGGCGCGCGCTTCTCGGTGAACGCCGCGACGCCCTCGGCGAAGTCCTTGCTGGAGCGCAGCATCGCGTACGCCTTGCGCTCCAGCTCGATCCCGGAGTACAGCGGCGCGTCCACGCCCTTGTCGAGGACCTCCTTGGCGGTGCGGGCGGCCAGCGGCGAGTACCCGAGCAGCACCCCGACGATCCGCTCGACCTCGGCGTCCAACGCCTCGCGGTCCGGCAGCACGTTCGCGACCAGCCCCCAGTCCCCGGCCTGCTGGGCCTTGATCCGGCTCGCGGTCATGATGTGGTACTTCGCGCGGGACAGCCCGATCAGCCGGGCGAGCCGCTGCGTGCCACCGGAACCGGGGATCATGCCCAGCCGCATCTCCGGCAGCGCGAACTCGCTGCGCTCGGTGCAGACGCGGATGTCCGTGGACAGCGCGAGTTCCAGCCCCACGCCGAAGCAGTAGCCGTCGACGGCCGTGATCACCGGCTTCGGGCTGCGCGCCGGGGCGGTGACGTTGTGGCCGAGGTCGGTGAAATCGACCGGGTCGACCTCCATGAAGCCCGCGATGTCGCCGCCGGAGGAGAAGTGCTCGCCCTCGGCCCGCACCACGACGACCTGGATCTCGTCGTCGGCGTCGATCTCGGCGAAGCGGTCGGCCATCACCTGCCGCGTCTCCCAGGTGATGATGTTGAACCTGCCGTGGTCGAGCGTCAGGTAGGCGACGCGGCCTTCGTGCCCGCGGTCCAGCCGGATCTCGCCTCCGGTGAGTGCCATGCTCAGTTCTTCCCTTCCTTGTTCTCCAGCAGCGCGTGCACGACGTCGCCGTGCAGCGGCAGGCTCGTGATCTCGACGCCTTCGGGCGCGAGCGCGTCGGCGACGGCGTTGGCGATCGCGACGGGCAGGCTCATGCAGCTGCCCTCGCCGCAGCCCTTCGCGCCGAGTTTGGTCAACGGCGACGGGGTTTCCCGGTGGTCGCTGTCGAGTTCGTAGGTGGTTTCGGCGGACGTCGGGCAGAGGTAGTCCATGAACGTCGCCGTCGGCTGGCCCGCGTCGGTGTAGCGCATCTCCTCCAGCAGCGCGCCGCCGAGCGCGTGCGCGAGCGCGCCGTGCACCTGGCCCTCCAGCAGGACCGGGTTGAGGATGGTGCCGGCGTCATGCACCGTCACCACGCGCTCCAGCTTCACCTCCCGCGTGTCGCGGTCGATCCGCACGACCGCCAGCTCCGCGACGAAGCCGTAGCAGAGGCTGGAGTTGATCTGGTCGCTGCGGCTGGCGGCTTTGGACTCCGGCGGGGTGAAGGCGGCTTCCTCGTACAGGCGCGCCGAAACGCCCTCCGGCAGCGAACCCGGGTCCCAGTGCACGAGCCCGGCCGCGTGCCGGAACGCCACCGAGCGCTCGGGTTCCGCGCGCACGCGGACCTTGCCCTCGGCCAGTTCGACATCCGCGGCGTCGGCGCCCAGCAGCACCGCCCCGGCGATCTTGATGGTCCCGGCGAGCCGTTCGCTCGCCTCGACGAGCGCGCTGGTGAGCAGCGGCGCGAACCGGGAGGAGTAGCTGCCGGAACTGATCGTCCACGGCGTCGTGGCCGTGTCCATCTCCACGACGGGGCGGACGTGCTCGCGCGGCAGCCCGAGCTGGTCCGCGACGATCGCCTGTGCCACGGTCGCGTGCCCCTGTCCCTGCGGCACGGTGCCGAGCAGCACCGACACCAGCCCGTTGGGGTCCACGCTGATCCGCACGTGCTCGGTGGACCCGGACTTGCCGCGCCCGGCCGCGCGCTGCTCGGCAGGCGTGGCGAGGCCGACGTAGCCGATGTTGGTCGCCGACGGATCGACGATCGTCGCGATGCCGATGCCGAAGTACTCCCCCGCCTCGCGCGCGGCCCGCTGCCGCTCACGCAGCGCCGGGTAGTCGGCGTTCTTCAGCAGCAGGTCCACGGCGGCGTGGTAGTCGCCGGAGTCGTAGATGCCGCCGGTGGGTGTGGGATAGGGGAAATCCGAGCCGCGGACGAAGTTGCGACGGCGCAGCTCCACCGGATCCAGGTGGCACTGCTGCGCGACCTCGTCCATCAGACGTTCGAGCCCGAAGTACAACTGCTGGCCGCCGAACCCGCGGTTGAGCCCGGTGGGCGTCTTGTTCGTCACCACCGCGCGCGAGCGGATCCGCACCGCGTCGACGCGGTACGCGCCGGTGATGTTGCCGAAGCAGCGGTACAGCGTGCTCGGCTCGGGCGGCCGCAGGTACGCGCCGACGTTGTCGATCAGGTCGGCCCGCAGCCCCTGGACGATCCCGTCCTCGGACACCGCGGCCTCGAACCGCATCTTCCGGTCGGACCCCGCGGAACTGCCCAGCAGGTGCTCGACGCGGTCCTCGGTCCAGCGCACCGGACGCCCGGCATGCTTGCTCGCCAGCGCCATCAACGCGACGTAGGGGTAGATCCCGGCCTTGATGCCGAAGCTTCCGCCGTTGTCGGCGGGGATGCGCAGCCGGATGCGGGACGCGGGCACGCCGAACGCCCCCGCGAGCACCGCGACCATCGAAAACGGGCCGTGGAAGTTCGCCCACGCCTCGATCGACGGCCCGTCGGCCTCGTCCCGCCACTCCGCGACGACCGAGTAGCACTCCATGGGGGTCGAGGAGTAGCGCGGGAAGTCGTACTCCCCCACCACGACCCGGTCTGCGCGGGCGAACACCTCGTCCACGTCGCCGAAGTCGAACGTGCGGTCCGTGGCGACGTTGCTCTCGGCGGTGTCGTGCAACCGGGGCGAGTCTGGCGAGAGGGCGTGCGCGATCTCCACCACGGGCGGCAGCGGCTCGTACTCGACGTCGATCAGCTCGGCGGCGTCCTCGGCGAGGTACCGGTCGGCCGCGACGACGACCGCGACCGGTTCGCCGACGAAGCGGGCCTTGTCCACCGCCGTCGGGTAGTACGGCATCGGGGTCTTCACCGCCAGCGGGAACGGTTTCAGCTCAGCGGCGACCTCCTCCGGGCCGAGCACCGCCGCCACGCCCGGATGGCGGCGGGCCCGGGACAGGTCCACGCTGCGGATGCGCGCGTGGGGATGGGGGCTGCGGACGATGGCGGCCGTCAGCGTGCCGGCGAACGGGTCGAGGTCGTCGAGGAACCGGCCGCGGCCGGTCAGCAGCGCCGGGTCCTCGATGCGGGCGGTGGTCATGCGTGCTCCTGAAGATCGTGTCGGGCGAGCACCTCGTAGTGCCCGGCGCCCAGTTCGCGGCGGAGGATCTTGCCCACGGCGGACTTGGGGATCTCGGGCACGGCGATCACGCGCTTCGGCCGCTTCAGTGACGGCAGGCCCGAGCCCTCGCGGGCGAAGCGCCACACCTGCTCGACGGCTTCACCGGGCGCGAACCCGTGCTCCGGCACGAAGAATGCGGTGACCGCCTGGCCCCACCGGTCGTCGGAGGTCCCCGCTACCACCACCTCACGCACGGCGGGGCAGCGTGCGAGCGCGTCCTCGATCTCGTCGGGGTAGATGTTCTCGCCGCCGGAGTTGATCATGTCGTCCACGCGGCCGGCCACCCACAGGTCGCCGTCCTCGTCCGCGGTGGCGAGGTCACCGGGGAAGTACCAGCCGTCCCGGATGGACTTCGCGTTGGCATCCGGCCGGTTCCAGTAGCCGGAAAACGCTTCCGGGCTGGCCATCGAGACCGCGAGCTGCCCCTGCTCCCCCGGGCCCACCAGGTCGTCCGGGCCCGCGCCCGGTTCCGGGGCGACGAGCCGGATCCGCGAGAACACGCCCGCCCGGCCCGCGCTGCCCGGTTTCGCCGCCGCGTTCGGGCCGACGCTGAACGTGTAGATCTCCGTGCTGCCGAAGTGGTTCACGAACTTCCGCGGGCGCAGCGCCTCGGTCAGCTGCCCGGCGAGTGCGGTGGTCATCGCCGCCCCCGCGTAGGAGATCTTTTCGACCGACTGTGCCTCGGCGAGTCGTCCGGTGCGCAGCAGGGACCAGAAGATCGTGGGCACGAGGTAGAGGCTGTTGACGCCTTCACGCAGGACCAGCTCCATCGCCTCGTCGGCGTCGAACCGCACCTGCGGCACCCACGTGCTCGCGGTGACCACGGACGACAGCAGTGTGCGCATGCCCATCGTGTGGAAAAGCGGCATCACACCGAGCGTGGTGTCGAAACAGGACTGTCCCGTCTGGATGATGTGGGCGAGCGCGGCGTAGTGCTCGGCGGCGTGCGTCCTGGGCACCCCCTTGGGTTTGCCCGTGGTGCCCGAGGTGTAGAGCATGACGCTGATCGCGTCGTCGGGTACCGCCACCGCAGGCGCCACGCCACCCCGGCTCGCCTGCGTCTCGATCGCTTCCGCGGAACTGCCGGCCACCGGCGGGATCTGCGCGAGCGCCGTGCCGACCAGCTCCTCGTGGGGCTCGTCGAAGACCACCAGCGCGGGTGCCGCGTCGGCGATGCAGTACGCCAGTTCGGGCGCGCCGAACCGGAACGACAGGGGGACCGACACCGCCCCGAGTTTCTGCGCGGCCAGGTGCAGGCTCGCCAGCGGCAGGCCGCCCGCGAGCACGAACACCACGCGGTCGCCGGGACGCACCCCCAGCTCGCCCAGCGCGCGGGCCAGGCGGCCGGTGTGCTCGTCCCACTCGGCGTAGGTGAGCGGGTGCCGGCCGCCGACGGCGCGGCGCCGGGATAACGCTCTGCGGTCCAGCGCAGTGCTGTGCCCAGATCCATCACTGCTCTCCGTTGCAACAGTTCGGAAGCGGGACGAAGCCCGCCAGGCGATAGTACGATGCGTATCGTCTGTTTCAGACTGTCTCGAACGTACGATAGCCTTCGGGGCATGTCAAGCGTGCGTCTCTCGACGACGTCCTACGTCGTGCTCGGCATGATCGCGCTCCGCGGCCCGTCGACGCCGTATGACCTCAAGCGCGCGGTAGGGCGTTCCGTGGGCTACTTCTGGAGCTTCCCGCACGCGCAGCTGTACTCCGAGCCCAAACGGCTGGAGGAGGCCGGGCTGCTCGACCTGCACGAGGAACAGCACGGACGCCGCCGGAAGCTGTACACGATCACCGACAGCGGGCGCGCCGCGCTGCGGGACTGGCTGCGGGAGCCGGTGCACGCGCACTTCGAACTGCGGGACGTCGCGGAGATCAAGCTGTTCTTCAACGAGCTGGCCGAACCCGTCGACGTCGCCCGGCTCGCCGCGGGCCAGATCGAGCAGCACGAGCGGCGCATCGCGGAGTACGAGGAGATGCAGCGCCGCTACGGCGACATCGACGACGTGGCCACCCGCATGGTCACGCTCGAACTCGGGCTCGGCATGGAACGGGCCGCGCTGGACTTCTGGCGCGGCGTCGCGGCACGGGTCGAACGCGGCGAGTTCCCGGTACCGCGGGAAAAGGTCCGGTAACGAACCGCCGCGATAGTCACCGCCTATCGTTGCCATCGCGCTTCGCGCATTGCCGCCGGGCCTCGCCGGGCAGCAGTGTCGGAGGGCATGAAACCCGGTGCGGAACTGCGGAACTGGCTCGACGTGCTTCAGGCGAGCGGTAGGCTCGCGCTCGCCGAACCGGAGGTGGCCCTGGAGTTCGGCCTCGCGGGCGTCGCGAACCGCCTCGACGGCACGCGCGCGACGCTGTTCCCGCGTCCCGGCGGGCACCCGGTGCCGGTCGTGTCGGGGCTGCTGTCCCAGCGGTCCTGGATGGCCGAGGCGGCGGGCGTGCCCGAAGGCGAGCTGGTGGCGCAGTTCCAGCGTGCCTGCCGGGAACCCGTGCCCTGCCGGAGGGTCGAGGACGCGCCGTGCCAGGAGGTCGTGCACCGCGACGTCGACCTGGCGGAGCTCCTGCCGTTGCCGACGCACAACGAACACGACCACGGCGCCTACATCACGGCGGGGCTGCTGATCACGCGGCACCGAGGCAGGCAGAACGTGTCGATCCACCGGTTGCAGGTCAGCGGAGCTGCCCGTCTCGGGGCGCTGCTGCTGCCCCGGCACACCCTCGCGTTCTTCCGGGAGCACGAGGAGTCCGGCGAGGACCTGGCGGTCGCCGTCGTGATCGGCGTGGACCCGCTGACGCTCATGGCTTCGCAGGCGATCGTCCCCTTGGGACAGGACGAGCTGGAGATCTCCGGCGCGCTGCGCGGTGAGCCGCTGCCGGTGGTGCGCTGCCTCGACAGCGACATCCTCGTGCCCGCGCACGCGGAGATCGTCCTGGAGGGCAGGCTGCTGGCCGGGGTGCGCGAGCCCGAGGGTCCGTTCGGGGAATTCCCGCAGTACTACGGGGAACGCGCGGCGCGGCACGTGATCGAGCTGAGTGCGGTGACGCACCGGCGCGAACCGCTCTACCACACGATCGTCGGTGGCGGGCGGGAACACCTGCTGCTGGGGTGCATCCCCCGTGAGGGCTCGTTCCTGTCCGAGCTGCGGCGGACGTTCCCGTGTGTCACCGCGGTGCACCTGCCACTCGGAGGCACCTGCCGCTACCACCTGTACGTGCAGGTGGACCGCCCGGCGCCGGGCGAGGTGAAGAACGTAATCCTCGCGGCGCTGGCCGTGCACTACGACATCAAGCACGTGACCGTCGTGGACACCGACGTCGACCTCCACGACCCGGCCGAGGTCGAATGGGCGGTCGCCACCCGCTTCCAGGCGGACCGCGACTTGGTCGTCGTGCCGGGCACGCAGGGGTCGCGGCTGGACCCGTCGACCGCGGACGGTGTCGGCGCGAAGATGGGCGTCGACGCGACCGTGCCGCACGGGGCGAAACCGGGGCGGTTCACCAGGATCGGCGTGCCGGGGCAAGACGCACTGGACATCGGAGCGCTGACCCGGCATGCTCCCCCCGACTGGCTGGGGGCGGCCCGCCGCTGAGGCTCGCCCGGAACCTGGGGAGGGCACGGCGTGTCCGTTCGGTGGAAGGCGATCCTGTCCGATTTCGCGGAACGCGCGGGCTGGTCGGCGGGGCAGGTGTTCTTCGCGACGCTGCTCGCCGGCGGTACGGCGATCACCGTGGCGAACCTGCCGTGGGGCTACGCCTCGGCGCAGGCGCTCGGCGCGGCGGTGGCGTCGGTGCTGCTGACCACGGTGCAGTACCTGCCGAACCTGCGTGACCCGGCGCGCTGGCACCTGCGCGGCGCCGGGTTGTTCTGGGGCGACCTGGCCGTGCGGCTGGCGAAGACTTTCCTGGCGTCGCTGGCGGGTTCGGTCGCCGCGGCGACGCCGTTCCACCTCGTGCGGTTCGACTGGACGGCGGCGCTCAACGTCGCGGGCCTGGCGGTGCTGACGGCGCTGGCGAAGGGCCTGCTGGCGCGCGGCAGCGGTACGGAGGAACGCACCCCGTCGACCCTCCCGACGGCGACGTACCTGGAGGCCGTCCGCTCCTGACGTTATGACCTGCGTCTCAACGGGTTGCCCCTCACACCGGCGTCAGCGGTGAACATGGCCTCAGCCCCGGAAACACCGGGGCGGCCAGACAGGAGGCAGGAAAAATGGCGCAGGCGTGGGGTTTCCGCGAACACGGCGGACCGGAGGTGCAGGAGTTCTTCGACCGTCCCGATCCCGTCCCCGGTCGCGATGAGGTGCTGATCCGGGTCGAGGTCGCCGGTGTGAACCCGCTCGACCACCTCCTGCGCGCGGGTCTGGTGCCCGGGCTCGACGGCGGGCGTCCGTTCCCCCGCGTGCTGGGCATGGAAGCGGCGGGAACCGTGCTCGCCCTGGGCGAGGACGTGGACGGCCTCGAGGTGGGCGACGCGGTCTTCGGTTTCGCGCTCACCGGTGGCGGCACCTACGCCGAGACGACGGTGCTGTCCGCGCCGAACACCGCGCGCATCCCGGCGGGGCTGTCCCCCACCGTGGCGGCGACGCTGCCGATCGCCGGGACCACCGCGGTGGACGCGCTCGACCAGCTCGGCCTCCCGGCCGGCGCCACGATCCTGGTGAACGGGGTCGGCGGCGGGGTCGGTCTCGCGGTCGCCCGGCTCGCCGCCGCACACGGGCTGCGGGTGGTCGGCACCGGGAGCGCCGCCAAGCGCGAGCACGCCGAGGCCGCCGGAGTGCGGTTCCTCGACTACACCGCCGGTGACGTCGTCGCCGCGGCACGCGAGCTGGTTCCGGACGGCTTCGACGGGATCGTCGACCTGGTCGGCGGCACCGCGTTGCGGACGGTCGCCCCGCTGGCGCGGGATCCCCGCAAAGTCGTCTCCGTGGGTGACATGTCAGTGTCCGAGATCGGCGGCTGTTTCGTCGAGCGCCGCCTTGACCGCGAGAACCTGGAGCGGTCCGCCCGGCTGGCCCTCGACGGGGCCCTCAAGCCCGTGATCACCGCCGTCCACCCGCTCTCCGACGCCCCGGCCGCCCTCGCCACCGTCGAAAACGGCCACGCCGCGGGCAAAGTGGTGATCAAGGTGGCGTGACCGGCCTTCCGGATCACCCGGCGGCACGGCGCACGTGCCGCCCCGAGACCTTCCGCGTCGCGTCGAGGCCGAGCAGCTGCAGCGCCCGCTGGTACTCGCTCCGCAGGATCTCCACGGCTCGCTCGACGCCGCGCTCCCCGCCCGCCATCAGCCCGTAGAGGTAGGCCCGGCCGACCATCGCGGCATCCGCGCCGAGCGCGACGGCCGCGAGGATGTCCTGCCCGCTGCGCACCCCGCCGTCGAGCAGGACCGCCGGGCCGGTGCCGACCGCGTCCCGCACCTCGGGCAGCACCTCCAAAGTGGACGGTGTGCGGTCGAGCTGGCGGCCGCCGTGGTTGGACACCACGACACCGTCGGCCCCCAGCTCGACCACCCGCCGGGCGTCCGAAGGCCGCAGGATCCCCTTGACGAGCAGCTTCCCCGGCCACACGCGCCGCAGCCACTCCAGGTCGTCGTAGCTGAGGCCGGGGTCGAACATCATGGCGGCCACGTCCGCGGACGAACCGGGAAAGCTGCGCAGCGACGCGAACCCGATCGGCGGCGTGGTGAGCTTGTGGAAGCACCAGGCCGGGAACCGCGCCATGTCGAGCACGGTGCGGACGGTCAGGGTGGGCGGGATCGTCAGGCCGTTGCGGACGTCCTTGAGCCGCCTGCCCGCGACCGCGGTGTCGATCGTGAGCAGGAGCGTGGAGAACCCCGCGTCCCGCGCCCGGCGCACGAGCTCGTCGTTGAGCCGCCGCTCGTTCGTGAGGTACAGCTGGAACCAGTGGTCCCCGTCGGGCACGGCGCGGCGCAGTTCTCCGGCGTTCGTCGTGCCCACTGTGGACAGTGAGTACGGCAGCCCCGCGCGGGCGGCTACCCTCGCGACGGCGATCTCGCCCTCGTGGTGCATCATCCGCGTGTAGCCGGTGGGCGAGAACACCAGCGGGAAGGCGATCTCACGTCCGAAAAGGACGGTGGACAGATCCGGGTCCCGCACCGGGTTCAGGCCTTCCGGCACGAACACCGTGTCCTCGAAGGCCGCGATGTTGCGGGCCGCCGTGACCTCGCCGTCCGCCGCCCCGTCCACGTAGTCGAAGACCGCGCGCGGCGTGGTGCGCCTGCCGGCGCGGCGCAGGTCCTCGATGGTGAGCGCCCGCGTGAGCCGCCGCTCGACCGGGCCGAGCCGCACCTTCCGGAACCGCAGCAGCTCCCGCACCTCCGCCGGCCGCGGCAGCCTGCGTGGCGCGACCTCCGGGGTGTCGGGAGCGACGTCGGTCGCGGTCATGGGGCTCCTTCCCGTGCCTGCCGCTCGCTCGCGGTCTCCTGTTCCACGTAGCCGTAGACCTCGGGCAGCACGTAGGTCGCCGCGAGGAAGCCGGTCAGGGACAGCAGCGACACCAGCACGGTCGCCAGCGGCACGCCCAGCGCGTCGAACATGATCGGGAAGAAGAAGATCGACACGAACGACGCGAGCTTGACGAAGATGTAGCCGAACCCGGACGCGGTCGCCCGGTACCGGGACGGCGCGACCATCGAGGCGATCGTCATGCCGTTCGAGGCGTCCCAGTAGTGCCCGAACATCAGGCCCGCCGCCGCGAGCGGTACCAGCGGTTTCCAGTCCACGTGCAGGAACAGCGCGGCGAGCAGCAACGACACGAACGCCATGCCGTAGCCGACGCGGGCCACGCCGCGGTGGCCGATCCGGGGCGTGGCGATGGGCGCGGTGAACCCGCCGATCGTGGCGATGACGTAGATCCCGGCGGTGACGAAGTTCGTCGCCGCGATGCCCGTGACGCCGGTGATGACGAGGATCGTCGGCAGGTAGAACCCGAACGCGGCGAACTCGGCGCCCTGCATGGCGTTCGAGATCCAGGCGAAGACGCTCGCCCGGCGCCGCACGCGGTCCGACCAGATGCTCTTCAGGAAGTCCCGCGTGCGCGGGCGGTCGATGCGGTAGTCCCGGTCGGGCAGCATGTCGAGGTCGTCGTCGAACATCTGCCGCGCCACCCGTTTGGCCTGCGCGAACCGGCCGCGCTGGATCAGCGCGAGCGCCGTGTCCGGCACGTCGAGCCGCAGCGCGAGCAGCACCAGCGCGGGCACCGCGCCGAGGCCGAGCCCGATGCGCCACAGCAGGTGGTGGTCGACCCCGGACAGGTACATGATCGTCACGACGATGATCGCGACGATCTCGCCGATCCCGAACATCGCCTGCCAGCGGTTGCCCATCACCTCGCGCTTGCCCTTGGGCATGCTCTCCATGATGTAGGCGTAGCCGGTGGAGATGTCGCTGCCCAGCGGGAAGCCGAGTAGCAGCCGGATGAGCACCAGCTGCCACATGTTCATCGCGAACGCCTGCGCCACCGCCAGCACGACGAACAGCACCATCGTCGCGAGGAAAACCCGCCGGCGGCCGAGCCGGTCGGCGATCCAGCCGCCGAACACCGCGCCCAGCAGCGCCCCTGCCTGCACGGCGCCGGAGGCCAGCCCCAGCATCGCGGGGCTGGGGTGCAGCTCGTCGCGGATGAACAGCAGCAGGAACGAGATGGCGTAGAGGTCCCACGCCTCGACCAGGATCGTCGAGATCATCAGCCAGCCGGCCTTGCGGCCGTCGCCGGTGCCTTCCCGGTTCAGCACGTGCCGGGCCGCACGGTCGCTCAATGCCCTCAGTTCGGCCTGGTCCACGGTCGGCTCCCTTGCCGGTCAACGCGGTTCGGGAAACAACCTGCCACACAACCGATTCAGTGGTCAACCGTTCACGGCGCCGTCGATCCCCGCCAGGACGCGGAGCAGCAGGGCTTCGCTGGTGGCGAAGTTCAGGCGGGCGAAAGGTTTCGTGACGACGTCGGTGTGCTGCGCGAACTCCGGGCCCGGGCTGAGCCGAACCCCGGCGCGCAGGACCGCTTCGGCGGGATCGGTGAGGCGGGTGCGGGAAAAGTCCAGCCAGGCCAGGTAGGTGGCCTCGGGCGGGACACAGTCCACATCGGACTCCCGGCTCCAGTCCGCGACCAGGTCCCGGTTCCGCGTGAGGCGGTGCATCAGCCGCCGGTGCCAGTCCTCACTTTCCCGCCAGGCGGCGACGGTCGCCACGCGCCCGAGCAGGCTCGGCGTGCCGAAGTAGTCCAGCGGGGCGCGGTCCAGCTCCCGCCGGACGCCCTCGTGGCCGACGTGTGCGACGGCGCAGCGCGTGGCGGCCAGGTTGAAGGCCTTCGTGGCCGAGGTGGCCGTGATCGTGCGCGCCGCGGTGTCGTCGTCGAGGGAGGCGAACGGCACGTGCCGGTGCGGGTCGTAGGTGAGGTCGGCGTGGATCTCGTCCGAGAGCACGACGAGGTCCAGTTCCCTTGCGGCGTCGGCGAAAGCGCGCAGCTCCTCGCGCCGGAACACGCGGCCGGTGGGGTTGTGCGGGTTGACCAGCAGCAACATCGTGCAGCCCTCGTCACGCAGCCGCCGGGCGTCCACGGGGAACTCCCAGCCGCGCTCACCCCGGAGCACCGGCAGCGGCACGGCACGGCGGCCCGCCCGGTGGATGCTCGCGAGGAACGGCGGGTAGTTCGGCACGTGCAGCGCGATCCCGTCGCCGGGCGCGGTGGCGTGTTCGATGACCACCTGCAGGATCTGGATGAGGTCGGTGAACACGCGGGTGCGGCCGGGTTCGGGTGCCCAGCCGTACCGGTCGCGCATGCGCTGTTCGAACGCGGCGACGACGGGATCGCCGCCGGGCCAGTGGGGGTAGCCGAAGTCCTCGCGGTCGACCACCTCGCGCAGCCGGTGGCGCACGGGGCCGGGGATGCCGAAGTCCATGTCCGCGACCCACGCGTTGAGCAGGTCGTCGTCCAGTCCCCACTTGACACCGAAGCCGCTCCGCAGGCGGTCGAGGTCGACGGATTCGAAGGTGTCGCTCATGCGGCCTCCGCCAGGATGACGTCCCGCAGGACCTGCATCTGGCCGTGGTGCTGCGCGAGCTCCTCGAAGACGTGCTGCAGCACGGCGCCCTGCGTGTGCACGCGGCCGGGGCCTTCGAACTCGGCGGGCGGCACGGCGCGTGGTGGCGCGGCCGGGTCGGCTTTCCGCACGTCCTCGGCGAAGGTTGTCTGGATTGCCCGGGTTCGGTCGAGCAGGGGCGCGACGGGACCGCTCGCGGTGAACTCGGCGGCGCGGTCCCGTTCGGCCGGGCGGCCCGCGACGAGGTGGCCCGCCCAGTACTCGATGACGCCGAGGCAGTGCGTGAGCAGGGCGTACGGGCTGTTGGCGCCGGGCACGCCCGGGCGGCGGTTGGCGCGTTCGTCGCCGAGTTCGCGCACGATGCCCGCCATGCCGTCGAGGGCGCGGTCGGCGAAGTACGTGTAGTCGGAGGGGGTGAGCAAGGGGAACTCCTGTCGTCACCAGTTCAACTGGTGACGACAGTTGCAGCCCAGGGCGTCACCTGTCAAGGTGGTGACGTGACGTTCGTGTTCGTCAGCGGCCACGTGGCGCTGGATTTCGCGGGGACGCTGAAGTGGCGCCGCTCCGAGCCGGAGGAAACGCTTTCCGGCCCTCGGGAGCTGGCGCGCTGGTTCGTGGCAGCCGGGGTGCTGACGGAGCCGCCCCCGGTCGCGGCCGGGGACCTTCCCCGGGCGCTGACCCTGCGCGAGGCGATCTACTCGTTGACGACGGCCACCCGGACCGGCGCCCCGTGGCCCGGCGACTCGATCGCGGCTTTGAACGCGGCCGCGGCGGGCGAGGTGCCGGTGCCGGTCCTCGGCGAGGGCGCGGTTTCCCGCACCGGCCCGGCGGCGGCGGGTCTGACGGCCCTCGCCCACGCCGCGATCGACCTGCTCACGGGCCCGGACGCGGAGCTGCTGAAGGAATGCGCGCGAGACGAGTGCACCCGCGTGTTCGTCGACCGCTCCCGCGGCAGGCGCCGAACGTGGTGCGGCATGGACGAATGCGGCAACCGCGTGAAGGCCGCCGCGTACCGCGCGAGGAAACGAACCGCGTGAAGCGCTTTCAGGACAGCGGTTTCCGGGCCCGTTCGAGCACCTCCTCCAGCCGCAACGGACTCGCCGGGTGGTGGCTCAGGCACAGCGGAGTCGCGACCTGCCGGAAGCCGAACGCCTCCCCGGCCACGTAGAACTGGGCACGCTCGAGCCGGGAGATGTCCGCGACCGGGCTGCCCTTGGCGCGAGCCAGCTCGTTCGCCGCGGCGATCTGGGCCGGGCTGTTGAGCCGCCCGAAGAACTGCGTCATCGCGTTGCCCACGACCTGGTTGTGCAGCCCCTTCGGCGCCTGCGTCGCGAACAGCAACCCCAGCCCGTACTTCCGGGCCTGCGACGCGAGCACGATCGTGCTGCGGGTGCTCGCCGTCAGCGTGCCCGACGACGCGAGCGTCTGCGCCTCGTCCATCACGAACAGCGCTCCGAGCGGCCGGTCCCCCGCCGGGTTGCGCTTGACCCACGCGAACAGCTCCATCTGCAGCTGGTTGACGAAGTTCTGCCGCTGCTCCTCGGCGGGCAGCCCGACGAAACTGATCACCGACACCCGCGCCCGCTTGCCCGCCGCCGGGGTCAGCAGGAGGCCGGGGTCCACCGATTCCCCGTTGCCCGCGAAGAGCGGGTCGTTGACCATCGCCGCCTTCAGCGCTTCGGCGAGATCGGCGGCGATGCGCCTGCCGTCGTTGAGCGTGGTGACCCCCTCCGGCAGGTCGGCCAGGACCTCGATCAGCCCGGGCAGGCTTCGGGAGCCCGTGCGCGCGTGGTGCACGACGGCCTGCCGCAGCACGGCCAGCCCGAGGTTCGCCCGCTGGGTGCTGCCGGTGAGCCGGATCTGCGGGGCGAGCGTCGCGACCGCCACCTCCACGGCCGCGTTGAACTCGTCCTCGTCGTCGAGCACACCCGCGAAGTCCGGCAGCGGCCGGAACGTCAGCGGTCTGCCGTTCGCGCGTCCCGGCGTCCACACCACGACGTCGGTGTCCGCGAGGTACTGCTCCGCGAGCCGCGCGTCGTCCGGTGCCCACGCCTCCGGTGGCTCCGGCCACGGGTCGCCGAGGCGGGCGAGGTCGTTGTTGGGGTCCAGCACGATCGCCGACACCCCGCGCAGCGCGCACTCCTCGACGATCCGGCGCAACAACACGGTTTTCCCCGACCCCGACCCGGCGAAAACCGCGGCGTGCTTGCGCAAAGCCGACAGCTCGATCCGCACCGGCTCGCCGGTGCCGACCACCGTGCCGAGCGTGAGCTCCGCCGCCCGTGCCCTTGCGCGCTGCCCGTCCGGCAACGCCTCCGACAGCAGCTCCGACCGCCCCGCCGGCCGCCGGTCGATCAGCCACTCCTGCAAGCCGGCAGGCGCCTCGGTGAACATCCGGTCCAGCGCCCAGAACGTGCGGATGTCCGATTCGGACAGTGCCAGCCGTCGCCCGCCGGCTTCCTCGATCGCCTTGAGTTCCCGTTGCGTCACCTCACCGCGCGCCCACTTCGAGTTGCGCAACAGGATCAGGTGGCGGTTGTCGGCCCCGGCTCGTGCGCCCAGCGCGGCACGGGCCTTGCGCAGCCGGTGCAGCACGGACAGGTGGTGCGGTGCGCCGATCACCCGGAAAGCCCAGTGCTCCTGCAGATCGGCGGCCTCGTCGAGGGTGTGCGTGAGCCACGCGTGCACCTCGGTCCCCTGCCGCGGCTGCGGCTCCCACTGCATGTCGTCGTTGCCGACCTCGGCGATCCACCCGCGCAACGCCGCCGACAGCAGCACGGGCATCACCTCGTCCTCCCGGTGGTGGTCCAGCAGCCGCGAAACCTCGGCGGCCGATCGCAGCTCCCCGAACCGGGCGTCCAGTTCCGCGAACCGGTCCTGCGGTACGGCCGCACGCCGCGGCGGCGGCACGGGCTCGCGCTCGTCGAAACCCGTCAGCTCCCAGACCTGCCCGGCACGCACGCACGCGTCGATGTGCGAGCCGACGCGCTTGAGCAGCTCCCGCGGCGTGTACTGGGGCCACTTCCCCTCGAACGCGGCGGGCGCCACCGGCCACGACGGGTACGGCGGCGCGAACCCCATCGCCCGGTACGCCACGCCCAGCCGTTTCTCCACGAGCGTGCGGCCGAGCGCCGCGTCGGTGATGCGGCCCAGGGTCTGCGCCTCGCGGAACCGGTCGGGCACCGTGTCGGCCGCCCTGCCCTTGATCCGCGCCCACGTGGCGGGCAGGCACGCCAGCACCGTGACGGTCCGCCGGGTCACCTCGCGCAGGCCCATCAGCCCGTCGGCGATCCCGGCCACCAGCAGGTCCTCGTCGGCGCCGCTGTCCGTGGTGCGGCGGGTACTGCGGGCGATGAGGGTGTCGAGCTGGTCGACACCGATCACGAGCGGACCGGTCGCGGCGAGCAGGCGGGTGAGGTCGCGGACCTGCGCCGCCGGGGACTTCGGGTGCGACCGGATCCCCCACTTCCGCCGCTCGCCGCTCTTCGCCTCCTCGAACCGGCCAAGGTAGTCGTCGGCGATCTGGTTCGCGCCCGCGTCCTCGCTGCCGTGCAGCACGAGCGCACGCGCCACGTCCCCGCAGTCGACGGCCAGCTGCCGGTCGACGGCGCGGAGCCCGTCGAGCACCGCGTCCACGTCGCCGGGCCGGAGCTTCCGTCCATTGAGGACGTTGTCGGTGACCCGCTGGTCCACGCGTCCGGCCTGGCAGATCCGCTGCAGGAACGTCTTCGACTGCGGTGCCCCGGAGTCGTCCGGCTGGGACAGTCCCCGGCGCAGCGCCTCAGCCGTGTTCTCCCAGAACGCGTCCTCGGCGGTGAGCTCGTCGAGGAAGAAGTACCCGCCGGCGCGGTGGGCCTGGCGCCGCACGAGGCCGAGCAGGTGCGTCTTGCCGACGCCCTTCTGCCCCTTGAGCACGAGCCCGATCGGGCTGGGCCCGTCGCTGACGGCGGCGGCGCGGATGTCCTTGTCGATCTCGTCGGCGATGTCGTCGTGCAGGCCGTCGACGTGGTAGGGCGAGTCGCGCCAGACCTGGTCCGGCGTGTCGGCCCAGTCGAACCGCAGGGTGGCAAGTGCGGACAACGGTTCCATCACCACTCCTCCAGCGCGAGCAGGTGGTTGTCCTCCCCACCGAGCCGCACCGCCGCCTCGTGGTCCTCGCCGGTCAGCGCCTTGCGGTCGGACTCCGGGATCAGGTGGGCCCGGCCGCTGCGGCTGAGCTCCTGGAGCGCCTCGTCGACCGCCTTGGCCGGGGCGCCGTTCAGCAGCGGCCGCAGTTCGGCCAGCCGCGCCCACTCGCCCGGGGCGGCCGTGAGCTTGCGGTAGGCGGCGCGGATCCGGTGCTCCAGGTCCGCCGGCTGCCCGAACACGTCGACCAGGCGCAACCCGGACTGCCCCAGGTACTCGGCGAACCCGGCGAGCATCGCGTAGAGCGCGGGGACGAGGGTGCTGCGCGGGTGGGGTGGCGGAGGCGTGCGAGCCCCCAGTTCCTCGCCACACCACGCCCAGCCCCGCTCCGTCAGCTCGTGCGTGAACGGCCGGTTGCCTTCCCGGCGGCTGTCGACCAGCTTCAGGTCGTTCAGCCGCACGCGGTCCTGGCCGTCGAGGGTGAACCCCACCGCCTCCTTCAGCTCGGTGTTGGAGACCGCTTTCGCGAGCACCATCAGCGTGAACATCGCCGCGGTCTGCTTGTGGTTGAGCCGTTCCGTCATCCGGGTTCCCCTTCCTCCGTGGCGCGCAGCGCCCGCTCGATCGCCGCCCGCGTGCTCGCGGGGGCGGGCACTCCCCGTCCCGTGCGCTTGACGACCAGCGCGAGGTCGCCGATGAGCTCCCGTGCCTGTTCCTGGTCCGCGTCGCCCAGCGCCCGCACGATCTCGTCCACCAGCTCCCACAGCAGCGGCCGCAGGGTCGCGCGGGAGGCGCGCCGCAGGACGGCGCTCGCGTCGTCCTCGCCCGAGCCGTCGAGCTGGCCCGCGATCTCGCGTGCCAGCTCGGCCGGGCCGCCCGTGCCCAGCCGGAGGTAACGCAGGTTGCCGAAGGATCCGGGCAGGTCACGGGCGTCCGCGTCGCCGGCGAGCACGGGCAGCACCCGCCGGTCCTGACCGAGCGTGCGGTGCAGGAACAGCTCGGCCTCCGTGGCCTGCCAGCGGTTGACCTTCCCGTCGACCAGCAGGCAGAGGTGCCGGGCGTCGTCCTCGCCACGCTGCAGCAACGACCGGTCGCCGGACAGCGAAAGCTGGGCCCTCGCGCCGAACGCCGTCAGCTCCGCGACCAGTTCCTGTGCGACGCCCAGCAACGAACGCGGGGTGCTCACGCGGAGTTCGTGGGGGAACTCGCGCCTGCTGGCTCTGACCGAGGCCACGTAGGCGTCCCGGTTCTCGGTCAGCAGGTCCGCGCGGTCGAAGTGGGAGGCGATGACCGCCGCCACCGTCTCCAGCGCGAAGCTCACCTGGTCCGGCGCCGGTTCCGGCTCGGTGCGCACCGGCAACTGCTCGCCGAAGGTCCAGAACGAGACGTAGGGCAGGGTGAGGTACCGCGCCATCTGGTCCGGCGTGACGTCGCCGTGCAGCCAGTTGTGGTACAGCCCCTTGGTCTCCTCCAGGCAGATGCGCCGCCACTCCTCCGCCCTGGCGTACTCCTCGCGGCTGTCGAACCGGGACAACACGGGCAGGACCGGCAGCTGGGGGCGGTCGTAGGGCAGCCGGTCGCGTGCCGCGTTCGCCCGCTCCGCGATCTCCACCGCGCCCCGCACGCTCTGCAGGTTGGCGGTGAACAACACCACGAGCCGGTCCGGCAGGTGGGCCGTGCAGATGCCGCCGATGTCGGAGACGCCGGTGCGGCTGTCGAGGAGGACGTAGTCGTACTCCTCGGTCCAGCGTGCGCGGCACTGTTCGAGGTACTCGCCGAACCCGTCCTCGTACAGCCCCGCCCAGTCGATCCGTTGCACGCGGCCGACGTAGTCCGGGTCGGCTCGGCCCGCGGCGATGAGGTCGAGCGTGCCCTCACCGGTCAGGCGCGTCCGGTGCGCACCCGGATCCGGCCGCCCGGACACGAAGTCGTCGACGAGGTCCACCACGCCGCTCGCTGGGTCCGCGGCCAGCAAGGGGCGGAAGTAGTCCGCCAGCCCTGGTGCCTCCAGGTCCCAGTCCACGCACAGCACCCGGTTCCCCCAGCGCGCCAGCAGGACCGCGATGTTGGCGAGCGTGAAGCTGCGGCCGACGCCGCCCTTGTAGGAGTAGAACGTGATCACGGTTCCCGGCATGGTCTTCAGAACCTCGGCAGACGTGATGTCGGCGGCGGATCGGGCAGCGGGGTTTCCACCGGCCAGTCGGGGCGCCACTCCGGCGCGTGCGCGATGAGCCCGGCCAGCTCGGTCGCGACGACCTGCAGGTTGCGGTGGAAGTCGAGGTAGGCCGGCGAGTCCTGGAACTGCTGGTACGGCTGGTTCCAGCGTTTGAGGTCCAGCATGCGCCGCTCGTGCGCGTACTTCGGGAAGTTCTCCGAGTCGCAGAAGATCACCGGGTAGATCAGCCCCTGCGGGCGTTCCGGCGTCGCCAGGCCCGTGAGCTCCTCGCGGCGGGCCATCGAATGCCATTCCGCCAGGCACCACTCGCTGGAGAAGTACTTCGGCGAGCACACCGCGACGAGCACCTTGGCCCGCTGCAAGGCATTGCGCACCTCCAGCGGCCAGGCCGTGCCCGCGGGTACCTGGTCGTCGAAGAAGATCTTCGCCTCGTGGTCGAGGTAGTCGTCCAGCAGCTCCGCCAGCCTGGGGTGGAAGTGCGTGCGCACCCACGCGGGCACGGTGCCCCCCTTGCGCCGGTAGCTGAGGAAAACGTCGTACTCGTACACCCGCGCCGCCCTTCCCGCCGCCGCACCGTGGCCGATGCTAGCCAGCTCCGGCCCGGGAACGGATCGTCAAAAACACGACAATCTCCTGCCACTTTTCCCGACAGAGTCCACAAAGGACACGACAGGAAGTCGTCAGTTCCACGACACGCCTTCACGGGTGGTGCGGGCACGGAGAGAATGCGGGGATGTCCGACGGGAAGGCACCGAGGGTCTTCATCAGCTACGCGCAGGACTCGCCGGAGCACATGGCGCAGGTCAGGGGTTTCGCGACGCTGCTGCGCAGGCGGATCGGGCTCGACGTGGCACTCGACCAGTGGGCCGACCACCGGCGTCTCGACTGGTCGGCGTGGGCGACCGAACTGCTCACGAACGCCGATTTCGTCCTGGTCGTCGCGTCACCCGCCTACCGGCGCCGCGCCGACGGGCAATACCGCTAAGTTAGTACGTTTTACCTGGTCAGGGCGTTACCGGAGGCTCTGTTCAGTCGTTCCCGCCGGTTAGGCGGTTCTCCACTTGAGACAGTCGCCGTTGCGGTTGAGGGGAATCTTCAATTGAGGCAACTGTTCTGTCGGGGTGTGACCGCTCTGTGGGCGACGCCTCCAAACGCCTCTGAGCTGCGGAAACTCGCCTAAACTTAGCGGTATTGGCCGACGGGCAGGCACCACCGGACGAGGGCCGCGGGTCGCAGTACGAGGCGGCGATCCTGCGGGACAACCTCACCAGGAACCTGCGTGCGGAGACGCAGCGCGTGCTCCCGGTCGTGCTGCCGGGACGCTCGGTCGAGGACATCCCGGCGTTCCTGATGGCCTACTCCACGACCCGGTTCGAAATACCGGAAATCAGCGTCCGGGGTGTGGCGGGACTGCTGGCCGCGATCACCGGGCAGGGCCCGTACCCGATGCCCGAGCGCGGCGAGTGGCGGGGCGGCGCGGCGGACGATCCGCTGTCGCCGGGAACGCCGTGGGTCGCCCACAGCACCGGTGTGCACAGGGCCGGAGTACTGCTGGACGGGGTGCGGTACGACAACAGCATCGTCTTCCGGCCGCGGGAGCCCGGCGGGACGGGTTTCGTCGAACTGGCGCTCGATGCCTCCTACGGCAGGTTCACCGCTGTCGCGGGCGTCCCCGACGACGCGGCGGAACCGTTCCAGGTAGGGCGTTTCCGCGTCCTGCTCGACGGTCGGCCGCGCGCGGAGACCACGGCCACCCTCGGCAAACCGGTGCCGGTCGAGCTGGACGTCACCGGCACGCTGCGGCTGCGACTGGAGATGCACCGCCCGCCGGCACTGGCCGGGTCCCACCCGGCGGAACTCGCGTGGGGGGACCCGCTTCTGGTCTAGACCTTCTGGTGCGCGATCTGGATGAGGTTGCCGCACGTGTCGTCGAAGACGGCGGTGGTCACGGTGCCCATGTCGGTGGGTTCCTGGGTGAAGCGCACGCCCAGCCCGGTCAGCCGGTCGTACTCCGCCTGCACGTCGTCGACCGCGAACTGTGTGAACGGGATGCCGTCGGCGGCGAGCGCGTCCTTGAACGACTTCGCCGCGGGATGGCCCGTCGGTTCGAGCAGGAGCTCCGTGCCCTCCGGCCGCTCCGGCGACACCACGGTCAGCCACCGCGCCCCGCCGCCCACCGGGATGTCGTGCTTCTTCACGAAACCCAGCACCTCGGTGTAGAACCGCAGCGCCTTCTCCTGGTCGTCGACGTACACGCTCGTCAGCTCGATCCTCATGCCGAACCCCTCCTGCGCAGCCACCGCTCGACGATCGGTTCGAGCGGTGCCGTGTTGATGTGGTGGAACTTGTACCGGCCCTCGCGCCTGGTCTCGACCAGGCCGGCCGCCTCGAGGACGTCGAGGTGCTGCGAGACCGCCTGCCGCGACGAACCGAGGCCGTGCTTCATCGTGAGCCGGCCGCAGATCTCGAAGAGCGTCTGCCCGTCCCGCTCGGTGAGCTCGTCGAGGATCGCCCGGCGCGTGGGATCCGCCAAGGCCTTGAAGACGTCACCCACGCGCCCCACCATAGGCAAGTGGCTACTTGCCTGTCAACGCACCTGCACGCGCGCCGCCAGCGGCAGGTGGTCCGACGCGGCCGGGTCGGCGTGCACGACGCGCGTGACCAGGGGCCGCGCGCCGGCCCCGGCGTAGACGTAGTCGATCCGCCGGTCCGGGGCCTCCGCCGGGTAGGTCGCCTCGTCCCCACGGCCGGAAACCGGCCAGGCGTCCGTGAAAGCGCTCGCCAGCGTGGCGATCTCCGGCGCGTCCGGCAGCGCGTTGAGGTCGCCGACGAGCACCGAGGGCCGGGTCCCGCCGATCAGGTCCACGATCTGGCGCGTCTGCACGAGCCGGTCGGTCTGCGAGCTGGCCGCCAGGTGCGTGTCGTAGAAGTGCACGCGCTTGCCGCGGACGTCCAGTTCCGCGTGCAGCAGACCGCGCTGCTCCTGGCCGGGCGAACGGGACAGGTACGTGTTGTCCCAGGCGCGGACCGGGTACCGCGAAAGGATCGCCGTGCCGTACTGCACCCGCGGCTGCCCCGCCGAGGGCGGCTCGCGGTCGATGTTCGCCCCGAACACGACCTGGTAGCCCAGCAGCCGCGCCAGCTCCCCCGCCTGGTCGGCCCACTCGCTGCGGGCCGAGTAGTGCCGGTCCACCTCCTGCAGCCCCACCACGTCCGCGCCGCTGCGCCGGACCACGTCCGCCACCCGCGCGACGTCCAGCACCCCGTCGGTGCCCTCGGCGTGGTGGATGTTGAACGACAGCACGTTCAGCACCCGGGCGGCACCCGCCTGGGCGGGCGCCGCCGCCACCGTCGTCACACCGCACACCAGCAGCAGCGTCACCAGTACTTTCCGCACGTCTTCTCCTCATCCGGTTCCGGGATCGCGAACGATCTTCGGGCCGGCGGGCACACGGCGGATGAGGTGCCGGTGAACCGGGGCGGGCGCTTGCGCGACGAGCACGTGGCGCGGGCCGACCAGCGGGTCCGGCGGTTCCGGGTGTCACCTGACCTGCTGAAACCGCCGTGGTCCACTGGCCGCGGCGCGCGGGAGGCGGCACTCTTTCCGGTGTGGATGAGGCACAAGCTCTCCGAGTCTTCTGGGCCCGCTGCCGGAAACACCACGTCCCGACCACCGCCGCCGAGCTGGCGCTCGCCGGCGCGCGGTTCGACGTGCGGACGGGACGGGTGCTCGCCCGTGACCCCTACCGCCTGGCCTGGCGCCGGCTGCGCCAGCTGGGTGCCGCCGACGAGCAGGCCACCGACAAACCGGCCACCGCCTGAAGGTCCGAACCGGACGGTCCGGGCCGCCGGAAAGCGCTTCCCGCGCCGTCCGTCCTCTTCGGACTCTCAGCTCTGCAGCGCCGCCGCCTCGCTGCCGGACACCGTTTCCGAGCGGCCGCCCAGCAGCAGGACCGCGGCCAGCCCCAGCGCGGCCACGAGCGCGAAGAACCAGAACCCCCACGGGTAGGCCACGCCCGCGGTGACGAGCGCACCGGTGATGAACGGCCCCACGATGGACCCCAGCCGCCCCACGGCGGAGGTCAGGCCGAGCGCCGTACCGCGTGCCCGGGCCGGGAAGACCTGCGTGACGTAGCCGTAGATCAGCACCTGCGCCGAGAACACGAACACCCCCGTCAGCAGCACCAAGGCGTTGAGCAGCACGCTGTTGCCGATCCGCAGGCTCAGCAACGCGAGCAGCACCGCACCCGCGCCGAACCAGATCCGCGCGATGGGCCGGATACCGCGCCGGTCCGCGATCGTGCCCGCCAGCACGAGGCCGATCACCGCGCCCACGTTGAGCACGAGCAGCAACGCGATCGACGTCGAGATCGGGTAACCCGCGCTGCGCATGAGCTGCGGCAGCCACGTGTTCAGCCCGTACACCAGCAGCAGCCCCATGAACGAACCGGTCCAGACCGCGATGCTGACGCGCCGGAACCGCGGCCCCAGCAGGTCACGCAGGCGCAGCCGCTCGGCCTCCGGCTCCTGCTTGGCCGCCAGGTATGCTGCCGATTCGGGCAGCCGCCACCACATCAGCGGCACCACGAGCAGCCCGACCGCGCCGCCGCCGTAGAACAGCACGTGCCAGTCCTCCGCCACGACCAGCGCGAGGATCGACGTCAGCACGGCACCCACGTGGTAGCCCGTCATCGTGAACGTGCTCGCGCTCGCCCGCCGCCGTGCGGGCAGGTTCTCCGCCATCACCGTCAGCGCCACCGGCATGCACGCGCCGAGGCCGAGTCCGGCGGCGAACCGGAGCACCCCGAACACCGCCACGTTCGGCGAAAGCGGTGTCAGCAGGGTGAAAAGCGAGAACAGCAGCACCGAGCCGATGAGCATGCTCCGCCTGCCGAACCGGTCGGTGAGCGGTCCGAGCCCGGCCGCACCCACCGCCACCCCGATCAGCGAAACCGTCGCCACCGCGGTCGCCCCGGCAGCGGTGAACCCGAGGTAGTGCGTCTTGAGCAGCGTCGGGATCGTCGCGCCGAGCGCCACGAGGTCGTAGCCCTCCAGCAGCACGGTGAGCCAGCACAGCAACGCCGTGGCGGCCGACCGGGTGGGAGACGTCGTCATTGCCGTACTCCTTCGAGGAAAGGGGATTCCATCATTGTCCTGTTAGGACGGTCACGGGGTCGTCTCGGCGGTGTCGACCTGGATCAGGCGCGGGCCCGCCGCCGTCGTCTTCAGCTGGGCGCGCAGGTCGTCCAGCTCCGTGACCGCGGTGGCGGGCACGCCGTACCCCGCGGCGATCGCGGTGAAGTCCAGCCCGGGGATCTCGGTGCCCGGCACGTCCGGCGTGCCGAGCACGCTCCCGAACCAGCGCAGCGCGCCGTAGGTTCCGTTGCGCAGCACCACGAACGTCACCGGCACGCGGTACTGCGCCGCCGTCCACAGCGCGGTGATGCCGTAGTTGGCCGAGCCGTCACCGATGACCCCGACGACCGGCCGCCCCTCGAGGCCCATCGCCATCCCGACCGCCGCGGGCAGCCCGAACCCGAGCCCGCCCGCGGCCGGGAAGAAGTACGAACCAGGGCGCCTCAGGTCCATCTGCCGCCACCACGCGGAGTTCGTCGACGTCGACTCGACGACGTAACACGTGTCCGCGGGCTGGGTTTCCCGCAGGGCGGCGAAAACCTGCTCCGGGTGCAGCGCTCCCTCCGCGGTCGCGGGCTCGGGGTTCGGCACGAACTCGCGGTCCCCGCCGGGAACCGCGGGCAGCCGGGTGAGCAGGCTCGCCAGCACCGGCCCCGGATCCGCGACGAGCGCGCGTCCCATGGGCGCGCGGGCGGCGGCCCCGGCGTCGTCGGTGATCTGGACCAGCCTGGTGCCCTCGGGCAGGTACGGCCCCGGCACGTGCTGGTGGTACCGGAACACGGGCGCCCCCAGCACGAGCACGAGGTCGTGCCCCGCCACGGCGTCCGACACCGCGCCGATGCCCGCCGGGAGCACGCCGCGGAACAGCGGGTGCCGGTTGGGGAACGGCAGGCGGTGCGGCGACGGCGCCACCCACACCGGCAGCTGCCGGTGCTCGGCGAACGCGACCGCCCGGTCGAACAAGCCCGCGGTGTCGAGGTCCGCGCCGAGCACCAGCACGGGGTTGCGCGCGGCTTCGAGCTCCTGCGCCAGCTCCCGCAGCTGGGCCTCGTCCGGCCCCGACGCGCGTTGCACGCTCCGGTCGAGCGTCAGAGCGGCGTTGGCGTCCAGCTCGGCCGACCAGTCGTCGTAGGGCACCGACAGGTAGGTGGGACGGCGCTGCAGTTCCGCCTCGAACACCGCCTGCGCGAGCGAACGCGGCACGTCGGCGGCGCAACTCGGCTCCCCCGCCCAGCCGACGAGCGGACGCATGAGCTGGGTCGCCTCGACGTTGGCGAGCATCGCCTCCAGGCCGATCGCCGAGCGCACCTGCTGGCCCGCGGTGAGCACGAGCGGCGAACGCGAGGAGACGGCGTTGGTGAGCGCGCCCATCGCGTTGCCGGACCCGGCCGCGGCGTGCAGGTTCACCAGCACCGGACGGCCGGTGGCCTGCGCGTACCCGTCGGCCATGCCCACCACGACGCCTTCGTGCAGGCCGAGCACGTAGCGGAAACCCTCGGGCAGCTCCGCGAGGAACGGCAGCTCGTTCGACCCGGGGTTGCCGAAGATCGTGGTCAGGCCCCGGCGTTCCAGGAACTCGTGGGCGATCCGGCGGGCGGTCGGCATGACGCGGTGTCCTCCTCGACAACGGTGGTGGGCTGAGCGTAGGACCGGGAGCGGCCTGTGTTCCAATCAATGTTGGCGACGATGCTTATAGACAGGATCGATGATGCGGGAGTTCGACCTCAACCTCGTGCGCACGTTCGTCCTGCTCTACGAGACCCGCAGCGTGACCGCGACGGCCGAGTCGATGCACGTCACCCAGCCGACGATCAGCTACGGCCTGCTGAAGCTGCGCCGCCGCTTCTCCGACGAGCTGTTCCGCCGCAGCGGCAACGGCCTCGTGCCCACGACGACGGCGCGGGAGCTGTACCGGCCGTTGCAGAGCGCGCTGGTGGAGATCGAGTCCGCGGTCAGCGGGGCGCACTCGTTCGACCCGGCGTCGGCGCGCACGTCGTTCACGCTGTGCCTGTCGGACCTCGGTGAGGTGTCGCTGCTGCCGGTCCTGATGGCGGCGCTGCCGTCGCGCGCGCCCGGGGTGACGCTGACCGTGCGCCCGCTCGACGTGGTGAACGCCGTGGACCAGCTGGGGCGCGGGGAGATCGACGCGTTCATCGCCTCGCCGCCGCTGAGTTCGCAGCGGGTGCGGCGGGTTCCGCTGTTCTCCGAGGGGTACGTCGGCATGGTGGCGGCGGACCACCCCCGGCTGCGGGGCAAGCGCGCAGACCTGGCCGCGCTCGCGGGCGAACGGCACATCGCGGTGTTCGGCCCCGCCGGGCACGAGGGGCCGCGCCGGGCGCTGGAGGCACACGGGCTGCTCGACCGCGTCGTCCTGGAGGTGACGCGGTTTTCGACGCTGCCGTACCTGGTGCAGGACAGCGAACTCGTGGCGATGGTGCCCCGGCTCGTCGGCAGGGTGTTCACGGCCGAGCACCGGGTGCGGCTGCTGGAGCTGCCGATGGAGATCGAGCCCGCGCAGGTGTCCGTCTACGCGCGGCACCGCCACACGTGCACCCCGGCGCAGCAATGGCTGGTGGAGTTCATGCACGCGGAGCTGGCGGGCCTCGGCCAGTGACGTCAGGCGCGCGTCACGGCGGCGGCGAGCAGCGGGCCGAGCTTGCCGAACACCGCGTCGGCCTTGCGCTTGGCCTCGCCCGCCGCGTTCCCCTGGACGTCCAGGGCGGCCGACGTCACCAGCGTGCCGTGCGCGACGACGACCACGCAGTTGCGCTCCGCGAAGGGGCCCTCGTACTCCGAGCACACTGCGGCCTGCGCGTCCACGCCGGGCGCGGCGGCCAGCTGCGGCTGCTTCGTGCCGGTGGGGCTGCCCGTGCCCGCGGTGCAGCCTCCCGCGGCCAGCAGCTCGGCGACCGCCTGCGCCGCCTTGCCATCCGGGTACTGCGCGGTCTGCTGGTGCAGGTTCACCGCGACGCTCAGCGGATCCCCGGTGTACCAGTCCTTCGCCTGCTCCTGGATGATCTCGGCGTCCGAAGGCAGCTTGTCGCGGCACGAGCCGACGAGCTGGAGGCCGGGCCCGCTCACGGCGCGCGGCTGGGTGTCGCTCGTGAAGCCGAGCGTGGCCGCGTCCTGCGCGGTGAGCATCGCACGGACGACCGGTGCGGCGTCGGGCGCTTGCGAGCTGCTCGCGGGAGGCGGGGGCGGCGGTGCGGACGGCTGGGGTGCGGCCGGGGCGGGGGCCGAACACGCGGCGAGGGGCAGCAGCAACAGTGCGGTGGCCGCGATTCTGCGGAGCATGGGAGGAACCTTCCGGGAGCGCCGCGGCGCCCGCGGACGATTCCATGATCGTTCCGCCTCCGGGTCGCGTTACAGGTCCCACACCGCCTTCAGCACGGCGATCGTGTCCACCGTCTCCGCCACGTCGTGCACGCGGATCAGGTCCACCCCGGCCCGCAGCGCCGGGGCGAGCAACGCCAGGGACGCCGGCAGCCGGTCGTCCACCGGCCTGCCGGTGAGCGCGCCCAGGAACGACTTGCGGCTCACCCCCAGCGCGACCGGGATCCCGAGCTCGCACAGGCGCGGCAGGTCCCGCAGCAGGCGCACGTTGTCCTCGGCGTTCTTGCCGAACCCGATCCCCGGGTCGAGCCACAGCTCCCGCACGCCGTCCGCCCGCGCCGCCTCCGCCAACGAGGTCAGGTAACCCGCGACCTCCGCACACACGTCCACATAGGACGGTGCCGCGCCCGGTAGCACAGGCACCGTGTGCGCGTGCATCCCGATGTACCCGACGCCGAGCCTGCCCGCGACGTCGTACAGCTTGCCCGAGACGTCGTTGACGATCGTCGCGCCGGCCTCCACCGCCGCCTCCGCCACGTCGGCGTTGCGGGTGTCCACCGAGACCCGGCCGCGCGCCGCCAGCGCCGAAACCACCGGCACGACGCGGTCCAGCTCCTCCTCCACCGAGACCGGCACGGCGCCGGGACGGGTGGACTCGCCGCCGACGTCCACCGCCCACGCGCCGTCGCTGAACATCCGCTGTCCGGCCGCGACGGCGCGCGCGACCGTGTCGAAGCGGCTGCCCGCCCAGAACGAATCCGGCGTCGCGTTCACGATTCCCAGTACCCGCACCGGAAAGATCGTAGGCAGCGCCACCGGGCGCGGACCACGGAGCAATGACGGCGCGCACGCGGTAATCGGCCCCGGACGGGCCGAGACAAATGATGCGGATCCGGCCCCTGGCTCTGCTGCCCGCGCCGTCCCACCGGCATGCTGGAGGAGCACGTGTGGAAGGAGAACGCCATGCCCGGCCTGAAAGCCCCGGCCGTCGACGTGGCCGTGCTCGCCCTCGACGCGCCCGATGGACTGGCGCTGGTCGATCCCGGCGGCCGGTTCGCCTGGCTCAACCACGCCGCCGCGCGCCTGTGCGGCCGCGAGGTGCTCGGCGCACCGTCGCCGTTCACCGCCGGCGAGGGCGAGCAGAGCGCGGTGTGGACACCCGAACCCGAAGTGCGGCGCGAATTCGCCTACCGCACGCGGGGTCTGCCCGACGGGTCCACACTGGTCTCGTTCCGCGACGTCACGGACGAACGACACCGGCAGCGGCGGCTCGCCGCCCTGGCCAGCACGGCGGCGAACCTGGCTTCGCAGGGGTCGTTGCCGGAGATCCTCGACGCGCTCGCGTCGGAGGTGCTGCGGACCGACGCGCTGGCGGCCGTGCAGATCCTCGCGCTCGACGACTCGGGAGCGGGGTTGCGGATCATGGGCTCGGCCGGGTTCCGGCACTGGCCGGACTTCTTCCCCCGGCTCATGGAATGCCGCCGCCGGGGCGCGTCGCTGAAGATGCTGGAGGCGTTCGAAACGGGCGAGCCGGTGGTCGTGCCCGACCGGGGTGCGGCGATCCAGCGCGACCCGGCGTGGCGGCCGCTGGCCCACTACATGGGCGAGCTCGACTGGGAGACGTTCGCCAGCGTCCCGCTGCTGGTGCGGGGCACCGCGGTGGGCGTGCTCAACGCGTTCTTCCTGCCGGGGCACTCCGTCGGGCCGCAGACGGTGGAGTTCCTGCTCGCGATGGCGGAGCAGGCGGCGATGGCCGTAGACTACGCCGGGCTGCTGCGCCGTGAACGCGAGGACGCGCGCCGCGAGGAACGGCAGCGGCTGGCGCGCGACCTGCACGATTCGATCGTGCAGCAGGTGTTCTCCATCAGCATGCAGGCGAAGTCGCTGGAGGTGCTGGGGCAGCGCGGTGAGAGTGTGCCGGTGGCGGCGGTGGCGCGGATCGCGGGTGAGGTCGGCTCGCTGTCGCACACCGTGCTCGCCGACCTGCGGGCGATGGTGCACGAGCTGCGGCCCTCGACGTCGGCGGAGCTGGGCGGGCTGGAGGAGGCCATCAGGGCGCTGGCCGACAGCACCGCGAACCGCACGGGGCTGAAGTTCGGCCTCACCGTGGGGCGCGGCGCCGGGCAGCTCACCGGCGAGCTGGCGGAGGACGTGTACCGCGTGGTGGCGGAGGCCATCCACAACGTGGTGAAGCACGCGGGCGCGGAACAGGTGTCGATCCGCCTGGCGGTGCGCGACGGCCGGTTCACGGCGACGGTCACCGACGACGGGTGCGGGATCGGCGCGGCGGGGCCGGGTGGGTACGGGTTGAGGACGATGCGGGAGAGAGCTGAACGATGGGGCGGAACCGTGACAGTGCGGCGACACCGGAGGTCCGGCACGGTCGTGCGGCTCGTGGTGCCGGTGGACAGCCCGGCCCCGTCCGGGTCCTGATCGTCGACGACCACGCCGTCGTGCGGCGGGGCATCCGGGCGTACCTGGAGGTGCTCGACGGGATCGAGGTCGTCGCGGAGGCCGGTGACGGTCAGGAGGCGCTCGACCGGCTCGCGGCGATGGCCGCGCACCGGGAGGAACCCGACGTCGTCCTGCTCGACCTGCTGATGCCGGGTCTGGATGGGATCGGCGTGATTTCCCATGTGACGCAAGGGTTCCCGGGTGTGCGGGTGGTGGTGCTGACGAGCTTCGGCGAGACGGAGCGGGTGCACGCGGCGCTGGCCGGCGGGGCGGCGGGCTACCTGCTCAAGAGCGCCGGCCCGGACGAGGTGGTGGCCGCGATCCGCGCCGCCGCCCGCGGCGAGGTGTTCCTGGACCCGTCCGTCGCGCGGCGGCTCACGCGGGAGCTGGTGTCGCCGCGCACGGGGCTCGGCGCGCTGACCGACCGGGAACGGGACGTGCTGATGCTGCTCGCGGGCGGCCGGTCGAACCGGGAGATCGCGGCGGAACTGGTGATCAGCGAGCGCACGGCCCGCACCCACGTCAGCAACGTGCTGCGGAAGCTGGAGCTGAGCTCCCGCACGCAGGCGGCGCTGGTCGCGGTCCGGGAGGGGCTGGTACCGCCGCAGGGGTGAGGTCGGTGGCTGGCGGCGGTTGCCGGCTGCCGGTCGCGGCACGGCAGCCCCAACGCCGCCACGCGATCAGGCGTTAGGGCAGCGTTGCCCGGCCCGGCAGGACGTAGGACTCGGCGCCAGGCACCGCGGCACGGCCAACCCCGCCGCGGGACACGGCAACCGCATCCCCCGCCGCCGACCTCACGCCAGCGTCAGGAGCACATCGGCCAGTTCCTTGGGCGCCGTGACCATCGCCTCGTGGCCGGTCGCCACTTCGTGCACCGGCCAGCCCCTCGCGGCCGCGCGCTCGGCGTGGGGGCGGAACACCCGCATCCAGTCCACGCACTCGATGAACGCCGCCGGGACCTCGGAACCCTTGAGCCGCAACGGTTCGGTGTACGTCAGCCACGGGTGGGGCGTTAGGCGCGGGGTCAGCCAGTCCAGATCGGCCTGCTCCGTCACGCCCAGCACGGTCAGCGACCGCACCGGGATCAGCCAGCCGAACCCCGGCCCCGCCACCGACTCCCGGTAGTGCCCGGCCACCGTCTCCGGCAGCAGGTCGATCGCGGCCTCCCCGTCGTCGCCGACGAAGGCGTCCAGGTACACCCGGCGGGCGATCCGCGAAGGCACGCGGTCCGCCACGCCCGTCACCACCTGCCCGGCGTAGCTGTGCCCGACCAGCACCACGTCCTCGAGGTCGTGGGCCTCCAGCAGCGCCACCACGTCCTGCACGTGCGTGCTCAAACCCACCGAAGGGTTCAGCAGGTGCGCCCGGTCGCTCACGCCGGTCAACGTCGGCGCGTACACCTCGTGCCCCTCGGCCCGCAGCAGCGGCGCGACCCGTTGCCACGCCCAGCCACCGTGCCAAGCCCCGTGCAGCAACACGAAAGTACTCACGAAAGCTCCTCGAACAAAGCCAGCGCGGCGGCGGTGTTGGACGCCGGCACGTGGTAGGTCTCCGCGATCCGCCGGATGTTCCCGCTCAGCGCCCCGCGCATCACGAGCCACATGATCAGCTCGATGCCCTCGGTCCCCGCCTCGCGGATGTAGTCCTCCCGCGTCAGCGCCGCGAGCCTCTCCGGATCGGTTTCGATGGCCTCCAGGAACATGCGGTCGAACTCGGGGTTGATGAGCCCTGCCCGCGCGCCCGCGAGCTGGTGCGACATCCCACCGGTGCCGAACACGGCGACCTTCAGATCCTCCGGGAACGAGCGGATCGCCCGCCCGAGCGCCTGCCCCAGCGCGTAACACCGCGCCGCGCTCGGCTGCGGGTACTGGATCACGTTGACCAGCACCGGAACCACCGGGCAGGGCCACTCCTCCCCCGGATCGGGGCAGTACACCGACAACGGCACGGTCAGCCCGTGGTCGACGTCGAGGCGGTGGCACGTGGTGATGTCGAACCACTCGTCGGTCAGCTCACGCACCAGGTGCTCGCTGAACTCCGGCGCGCCCTGCACGACCGGCACGGGACGCGGGCCCCAGCCCTCGTCGGCGGGCTTGTACTCCTCCGCGGTGCCGATCGCGAACGCGGGCACCATGTCGAGGTCCACCGCGTTGGCGTGGTCGTTGTAGACCACCACGGCGACGTCCGGCTTGTGCTCCGCCATCCACGCCCGCGCCGGGGCGTACCCGTCGAACAACGGCTTCCAGTACGGGTCCCCGGTCTTCCCGGAGTCCATGGCCGCGCCGATCGACGGCACGTGCGAGGTCGCCAGACCCCAGATCACCCTAGCCAAAACGCCGCCCTCCCGAGCGCAGCAGGGCGGTGAACTCCTCCGCCGACATCCCGGTGAACACGCCACCGAGGTACTGCATCGACTTCTTGTCCAGCATCGCCAGTTTGTAGGTGTAGAAGATGGACGCCCCGAGGTCGAGCATCCCGGTCCAGTCCCGTTCGAGCACCGCGCGCTTCTGCTCCGGCGAAAGCCCGTAGGCGTCGCAGTAGGCGGCCTCGTCCTCGCTGAACCGCTGCCGGTTCGCGGCGTCCTTCAAGGACCCGCAGAGCCGGTTGATCGCGTACCCCCGCCGGCTCGCCGACAGGTCGAGCAGGTAGTTATCCTGTGCCTGGGTCACTTTTCCGTTCCCTCCCGCGCCGCCCGTACCGTCTGGGCGAGCAGGGTCGCGATGGTCATCGGGCCGACCCCACCGGGTACCGGCGTGATGAACGAGGCGCGTTCCGCCGCCGCCTCGTACTCCACGTCACCCCTGTTGTCGGCGTACCCGGCGTCGACGACGACCGCCCCGGGCTTGATCCACTCCCCCCGGATGAGCTCCGGGCGGCCCACGGCCGCGACGACGACGTCCGCCTGCGCCACGTGCCGCGCCAGGTCCCGCGTGCGCGAGTGGCAGTACGTCACCGTCGCATCCCTTGCCAGCAACAGCATTCCCACCGGCTTGCCGAGGATCGGGCTTCGCCCCACGACGACGGCGTGCTTGCCGGACAAGGGGATCTCGTACGCGTCGAGCAGCGCCATGATCCCGCCGGGCGTCGCCGAGGCGAACCCGCCCTCGTCGAAAGCCATGCGGGCGAAGGAAGTCCGGGTCACGCCGTCGACGTCCTTCGCCGGGTCGATCGCCTCGAACGCCGCCCGCTCGTCGATGTGCCCGGGCACCGGGTGCTGGAGCAGGATGCCGTCGACCGCCGGATCCGCCGACAGCTCGCGGATCGTCTTGACGAGGGTCTCCGTGCTGATCCCGGCGTCCAGCTCCACGCGCCGCGACTCCATGCCGACCTTCGCGCACCGGTTGGCCTTCATGCGCACGTACGTGTGCGACGCCGGGTCGTCCCCGACGAGGACGGTCGCGAGCACCGGCACGCGCCCGTGCTCGCGGGAGAACTCCGCCACCTCCTCGCGGACGCGGTCCAGCATGGCGGCCGAGGTGGCCCGGCCGTCGAGGATCCGTGCGGTCACGAAAACACCACCGTGGTGTTGCCGTCGCGCAGCACGCGATCTTCGCAGTGCCACTCCACCGCCCGCGACAGGACAAGGCGTTCCACGTCCGCGCCCTTGCGCTGCAGCTCCCGCACCGATTCGTGGTGCGACACGCGGATCACGTCCTGCTCGATGATCGGGCCCTCGTCGAGGTCCTCGGTCACGTAGTGCGCCGTCGCGCCGACCAGCTTCACGCCGCGTTCCTTCGCGCGCTGGTACGGGCCGGCGCCCATGAACGCGGGCAGGAACGAGTGGTGGATGTTGATCACGGGCACGCCGAGCTCCTCGAGGAACTCCCCCGACAGGATCTGCATGTACCGCGCGAGCACGAGCAGGTCGATGTTGCCCTTCAGCAGGTTCAGCTGTTCCTTCTCCGCGGCCTCCTTGCGGCCCTTCTCGACCGGCACGTAGAAGAACGGGATGCCGAACTGCCGCACGTCGTCGCCGAGGTCGGGGTGGTTGGACACGACCATCGGCACCGTCATCGGGATCTCGCCGCGCCGCTGCCGCCACAGCAGGTCGAGCAGGCAGTGGTCCGCTTTGGACACGAACACCGCGACGCGCTTGCGCTTGCGGGCCTCCACGAGCCGGAACTCCAGCCCAAGGTCCTCGCCCAGCCGCGTCTCCAGCGCGGCGTTCAGCTCGTCCAGCTTCACCGACAGCTCCGGCAGGTGGAACACGGTGCGCTGGAAGAACCGGCCGCCCGACGGGTCGCTCGACGACTGGTCCAGCGACACGATGTTGGCGCCGTGCTCGGTGAGCACCGCGGACACCGTCGAGACGATGCCGGGGCGGTCGGCGCCCTGGACGATCAGGCGGCCGTAGTCGGTCTGGTGCGTCAGTTCGGTCATGACCGGTCCTTCTCGGGGAGCGAGGCCAGCAGCCGCTGCCGCCACTGCTCGGTGCCCCGCAGCTCGTTGAACGTGAAGATGTGCAGGCCGCCGAGGTTGGCGTCCACCTTCGGCGCGGCCGCGGCGAGGCGCTTGGCGAGCTTGGTCGGGTTGTAGCCGCCGGGCAGCAGGAACCGCCAGAACAGGCTCTGCTGCTTCTGCAGGAACCGCGCGGACTGCCCCAGCCCGATCCCGGCGGAGATCCGCACCAGCTTCTGCCGGTTGACCGGCCCCGGCATCCCGACGTAGATGGGCAGCCCGATCCCGTCCTCCGCCAGGCCCGCGGCCCAGTTCGCGGTCGTGCCCGCGTCGAAGCAGATCTGCGTGAGGATGCGCGTGGCCAGCGGCGCCTTCTGCTTGAGCGCGAGGTCCAGCGCCTCCTGCGGGATCTTGGCGTGCCCCTCGGGGTACCCGCCGATGCCGACCTCCTCGAAGGGGTGGCCGAGCTCGTCCATCGCCTGCAGCAGCGAGTACGCGTCGGTGAACCGGCCCGCCGGCTTCGGCGCGTCGCCGCCCACGACGAACACCGAGCGGAACCCGGACTCGCGCAGCCGCGCGACCACGTCGGCGACGTGCGCGTCGTCGGTGAACTGCCGGGCGGGCAGGTGCGGCGCGACCTGGTAACCGTGCCCCAGCAAGCGTTCCGCGAGGTCCAGCGTCGCCCCGATGCCCTTCGCCTCGGTGACCGTCACCGTGAGCGGCACCGACGTCGGCACGTACTCCAGCACGTCCCGCTCGGTGTTCTTGAACGGCATCACCTCGTAGCTCATGGCGTGCACGAGTTCGGCGAAGCCCGACCGCCGGGCGCCGGGCACCTCCTGCTGGGTGGTCATGGGCTGTTCCTCATTCCTGTGTGCGGGCACGACGGGGGATCACGACCTGCGGTAGGAGTCGCGGACTTCCCGGACGAACGGCGCGGGCGCGACCGTCGCCCTGACCGCGGTCTGCCGGTGGCGTTCGACGGCGGGCTTGGCGGAGTTGGGCTCCTCGCCCCACAGCACCGTGACCTCGGTGCCGGGTTCGCTTGCGGCGACGTCGAGGGTCGCCAGTGACACGAACGCCTGCTCGTTGGTCAGGTACCCGGCGTCGAGCGAGAGGCCGACGGGCACGCCGTCCCGCAGCACCTTGTCCACCTGGAAGAACGCGTAACGCGCCTTCGGCATTTCGAGGTACTTGGCCGGTGTGCCCGGTTCCACGAGCGAGCGGACGGTCGCGGCGAGGTCTTCGGGGTGCCAGACGAGCGTCACCTTCCGGCGGCGCGGCCGGTCGGCGAGGCGCTCCAGCGCGGCACGGCCGAGGAAGTCGTGGTCGAACTTCACCGTGCGGCCGTAACCCACGTCATAGGGGGTGACGTAGTAGTCGGCGATGTCCGGCGAGTCCATGCTGCCGCCGAGCGAACCGAGCGAGTCCGCGCTCAGCCACTCGCGGTAGCCGGTCAGCTCCGGCCCGAACACGGCGGGCACCGGGGTGGGGATCCACCCGGACTCCAGGTTCGCCGTGGAGTACGCCTTCGCGCCGGCGCGCACGAGCCCGGTGTGCTGCCCGGCTTCGAGGATCGCGCCGAGCACGTCCTCGCCCTCCTCCCACGGGCCGAACAGCTCGAAGCCGGGCTGACCCGCCATGCCGTGCCGCAGCGCGCGGACGTGGTGCCCGCCGATGCGGAATTCGGTCATGTGGAAGAACTTCACGTCGGGCAGCGGCTCGCCGGTGAGCTTTTCCACGAGCGGGCCCGCGGTCGGGCCCTGCAGTTCGTAGCGGTACAGGCGCGGCGGGCCGGACGGGCGGTCGTAGGAGTTCGGGTCGCGCTCGATCGTGACGTCGTAGCCGCCCGTCTCGGCCTGGTACTGCAGCCAGTCCGGCACCATCGAGTGGCCGACGAGGTCGAAGTAGTCGTCGTCGAGGTGGAACAGGATCGCGTCGCCGACGAGCTGACCGTCCGCAGTGGCGGCCACGTACTGCTTCGCCTTGCCGGGGGTGAAGTTCGCGAACGAGTTGACCCCGAAGTCCGCCAGCAGCCGCAGCGCGTCCTTGCCCCGCAGGAAGAAGTCCGTCATGTGGTGCGACTGGTCGAACAGCACGCACGACGTCCGCCATGCCCGCTGCTCCGAGCGCCAGTTGGTGAACTCGGGCGCGACGGGGAAGGCGTGCGGGCGGGCGGCCGAATCGCGCAGCAGCGCGACCGGCGAGCCCGCACGGCGGATCGCGGCTTCGAGGCTCTCTCCCATGTGTTCCAGTACAACCGAGGAGAGATCGCGTTACCTCGGGCATCGAGGCCGAGTTGACCGCGACAAATGTCCGACGATCACCCCGGGATGCGCGGGCGCGCGGTCAGGACCTCCGCTTTGGCCAGCAGTTCCGCGTACTCGGCGGCCGGTTCGGACCCCCACGTGATCCCGCCGCCGGTACCGTACGTCGCCAGGCCGGTGTCGCGATCGGCGAGGACCGTGCGGATGGCCACGTTGAACCGCGCCCGGAACGGCGCCCCCTCAGGAGCGACTACACCGACCGCGCCACAGTAGACGCCACGCGGCCCGGGTTCGAGGTCGCGGATCAGGGCCATCGTGCGGGGTTTCGGCGCGCCCGTGACCGAACCACACGGGAACAACGCGCGGAACACGTCCGCCGTCCCGGTGCCGGGCAGCAGCCGCGCGCTGACGTCCGATGTGAGCTGGTGCACAGTCTCGTACTGTTCGGCGTGGCACAGCGAGGTGACGCGGACGCTGCCGGTCTCCGCGATGCGCGCCACGTCGTTGCGCATCAGGTCGACGATCATGATGTTCTCGGCGCGTTCCTTGGTGCTGGCGCGAAGTCTCGCGACGATCGCGGCGTCCTCCTCCGGCGTGCCACCGCGGCGGGCGGTGCCCTTCATCGGGCGCAGGTGGACGTCGCCGTCGCGGATCTCGAAGAACAGCTCGGGGCTCGCCCCGGCGATCACGAACCGGCCGAGGTCGAGGTACGCGCTGTACGAACCCCGTTGCGCCAGCGCGAGATCCGCGTAGCAGGCGGCGAGATCACCGCTCAGTCCGGCGGTCAGGCGCGTGGTCAGGTTGCACTGGTACGTCTCGCCCGCCGCGATGTGCCGCCGCACGGCCTCCACGCGGCGGCGGTGTTCCTCCTCGGTCCACTGCGGCGTCCACTCCCCCACCCGGTACGCGCCGGGCTCGGGCGGGGTGACCACCGGCACGGACTCCGGCGCCGCGCACACGCCGAACCACGCCAGCGGCAGCCCGGGCACCGGGTCGTGCACCGGCAACGCGGGGTCGAGCCCCGCGGCCGCCTCGTACGCCACGTAACCGAAGGCCCACCAACCGTCAGCGGTCGCGCGGTCCAGCTCGGCGAGCACCCCGGCCACGTCCTCCGGGCGGTGCGCCACCAGGTCGTAGGCGATCTCCGGGAACGCCATCGCCGTGCCGGCCCGCAGATCGTCGAACCGCGCGAACGCCACCTGTGGCCGCATGCGGCCCACCTCCCTTTCCCGTCGATCACCGGGGTTTCCCCACGCTAGGCGGCCCGGGGCCGCGGCGGTACGGCGCGACGGCGAGGTGGTACCGCGACAAATGACCCGTGCGTCCTGGCCGGTGCGAGTATTGCATTCCCGCCATTCCTCGCTGCCGCTGCGCACCCGCCATGCGTAGCTTTCAACTCAGTAGATCCGAACGAGAACGGGTAGCAGATGAACGCGAAAAACCTGCAGCAAGTGCTGGACCAGGCGGGCAACACGGTGGAACTGCTGCGCAACTCGCAGCTGGGGGCCTACATCTACCCCGTGGTCCCCGCCGAGTTCACGAACTGGCGCCGCGAGACGATCGCGTGGCGGGAGACCGCGGTGCTGTTCGACCAGTCGCACCACATGGTCAACCTGTTCGTCTCCGGGCCGGACGCGCTGAAGCTGTTCACCGACACCGGCATCAACAGCACGGCGAAGTTCCCCGTCAACACGGCGAAGCAGTTCGTCCCGGTCTCCCCCGAGGGCGGGGTGATCGGCGACGGCATCCTCTTCCGGCTCGAGGAGGAGGAGTTCGTGTTCGTCGGCCGCGCGCCGGTCGCCAACTGGCTGTCCTTCAAGGGGGCCAAGGGCTACAACCTGGACATCCGGCTCGACCAGCGGTCGCCTTCCCGCCCGTACGGCCTGCCGGTCAAGCGCGACCTGTGGCGCTTCCAGATCCAGGGCCCGAAGGCGTGGGACGTCATCGAGAAGGTCAACGGCGGCCCGGTGGAGCAGGTGAAGTTCTTCCGCATGGGCTACATGAACATCGCGGGTGAGCGCGTGCGCACGCTGCGCCACGGCATGGCGGGCGCGCCGGGTCTGGAGATCTGGGGCCCGTACGAGAGCTACTTCAAGATCCGTGACGCGATCCTCGAAGCGGGCCAGGAGTTCGGCATCGAGCCGTGTGGCTCGCGGGCGTACTCCTGCAACACCCTGGAGTCGGGCTGGATCCCGTCGCCCCTGCCCGCCGTGTACACGAGCGAGGAGCTGCGTCCGTACCGTGAGTGGCTCGGTGCGGACAGCTACGAGGCGACCAACGCGCTGGCGGGTTCGTTCGTGTCGGACCGGATCGAGGACTACTACCTCAATCCGTGGGAGCTGGGCTACGGCGGGTTCGTCAAGTTCGACCACGACTTCATCGGCCGTGACGCGCTGGAGGCGCTGGACAAGGACAGCCAGCGCCGCAAGGTGACGCTGGCGTGGAACTCCGAGGACGTCGCGAAGCTGCTGTCGACGCTCGTCGAGCCGGGCGGCCCGAAGTACCAGTTCTTCGACCTGCCCAACGCCAACTACGGTTCGTCGAACTTCGACTCGGTGCTCGACGCGGACGGCAACACCATCGGCCTGTCGCTGTTCACCGGCTACAGCGCGAACGAGCGCCAGGTGCTGTCGCTCGCGACGGTCAAGCCGGACGTGCCGCTGGGCGCCGAGGTCACCGTCGTGTGGGGCGAGCCGGACGGCGGCAGCAAGAAGACGACGGTGCAGCCGCACGAGCAGCTCCGCGTGCGGGCCGTCGTCAGCCCGGCGCCGTACTCGAAGATCGCGCGCGAGGACTACCAGCCCGGGTGGCGCACCGCCGTCACGGTCTGAGGTCCGTTTCCGCCGGGTGGCGGGGTTCCGGCCCCGCTGCCCGGCTTTTTGCCGGGGCGCCTCGCGTCGCCCGGGTGGCGGGTTCGGCTCGGTGAGGGTGAGCGGTGGCCCGGCTTCCCGCCACCGGCGCGGATCTTCCGGCCCGCGCGGCGCAACACGGCGGCCTCGACGGGGCCGGGTATCGGTACCCGCCGCAGCCAGCCCGGCTGACCCACCCCGGCCACCCGGCTTCCCGCCACCGGCGCGGATTCCCCCGCCCGCGGCGCTGTCGCGGCAGGCCGCGACAGCGCCGGGTTTTCGCTGCCACGACAGCCAACCTGGCCCGAGCCCGCCACCGAAGCTGATCAACCCCGCTTTCCCCCACGGGCGTGGATCTCCTCCCCCGCTCGCCGCAGCGCGGTGACCACCGCGACGGCCTCCGCGGCGGGTTCGGCTGCCGTCACCGCGAGCGTGACGCGGTCCTGCCAGCTCGGGTCCTCGACGGCCACCGTGACCACACCCGCCGGAATGGACAGTGCGGCGACCTCGGGCACGAGACACAGCCCCAGTCCCGCCGCGACGAGCCCCAGCCGGGCCGGCCAGCCGCGTACGACGTGCCCGATCACCGGGTCGCTCAGCGTGGGCCACGCGCGGAACTGCGGATCGCCGTTCGCGCCCTCGCCCGCTATCCACGTCTCCCCCGCCAGTTCCGCCACTTCGACGGTGCCCGCGCCGGCGAGGCGGTGGCCCGCGGGCACGGCCACGCGCAGGCCCCCGGCGAACACCACCTCCTGCCTGAGCCCGCCCAGGTCGTAGTCCGGCAGGCCCGCGCCGACCCCGATGACGGCCACCCCCAGCCGCCGCGCGCGCAGCTGCCGGAGCAGCGTGGGCGTCGAGCCCTCGGCCAGTGCCACCTCCAGCCGGGGGTGGTCCGCCCGCAGCCGGGCGAGCGCCAGCGGGACCAGCACCGCGGTCGCCGACGGGAAGGCGCCCAGCTTGATCCGCCCGGCCAGCCGGTCGTCCAGGCTCGCCAGGTCCTGCCGCAGCGCGTCCAGCCCGGCCAGCACCCGGCCCGCGTGCTCCACCACCACCTCGCCCGCCGGGCTGAGCCGCACCCCGCGGCCCTCGCGGACGAACAGCGGCGCCCCGGCGGCCGCCTCCATCGCCGCCACCTGGCGCGAGATCGCGGGCTGTGAATAGCCCAGCAACCGCGCCGCGGCGGTGAACGACCCGGTCAGCGCGATCTCCCGCACGACCCGCAGGCCCGCGATCGTCAGTTCACTCACGGGGCCGATCCTACCCATGCACGATGCGTATGGCTTCGATCCGGAACTCTCATCGCCCGTATGGATTTTTCGTTGCCGCGCACGGGTTTTCGCTAACGAAGGCACCAACGACAACGAGGAGAGAAGACATGTCGAGGACCTGGTTCGTGACCGGCGCCTCCCGGGGCCTGGGCCGTGAGCTCGTCGAGCAGGTGCTGGCCCGCGGTGACCGGGTGGCGGCCACCCTCCGCCGCCCGGAGCAGCTGGACGACCTCGCCGCCCGCTACGGCGACCGGCTGTGGGTGCGGGCGCTGGACGTCACCGACACGCGGCAGCTGCGGGCGGTGGTCGACGAGGCGTTCGCCGCGCACGAGCGGATCGACGTCGTCGTGTCCAACGCGGGCTATGGCGTGTTCGCCGTCGCGGAGGACCTGACCGACCAGCAGATCGACCAGATGATCGCCACCAACCTGACCGGCTCGATCCAGCTCGCCCGCGCGGTCGTGCCGCACCTGCGGGCGCAGGGCGGCGGGCTGCTGATGCAGATGTCGAGCATGGGCGGGCACCTCGCGTTCCCGGCGTTCTCGCTCTACCACGTCACCAAGTGGGGCATCGAGGGGTTCTTCGAGGCGCTGGCCGAGGAGGTGGCGCCGTTCGGCATCCGCACGACGCTCATCGAGCCCGGCATGGTGCGCACGACCTTCTACGACGCCGCCACGCGCGTGCCGGTGAGCGAGCCCTACCGCGGCGGCCCCGGGGACACGGCGCCGATCCCGCTGGAGGAGATGACCGACAGCGAGGAGAACACGATCGCGGGAGTGATCCGGGCCGCCGAGTCCGTGGACCCGCCCCGGCGGCTGGTGCTGGGCTCGGATGCGTGGGAGCTGGTCACCGGCGCACTGCGGCGGCGGCTCGCCGAGATCGAACCCCAGCGGGACAACGCCGCCACCGCCGACGCCGAGGACGTGCGAGCGGCCAGCTGACCGCGCCGGTGCTGGGGAACGGGCTGTGCAACCCGGCGCCGACCCCCGTCAGCTGACCGGAGAGCCATGCCGGGCCGCGGGGAACGCGCTGCACAACCCCGCCAGCCCCGCCGCCTCCGGTCAGCTCACCGGCGGCGCCATGCCGAGGAACCGAAAAGCGTTCCCCCACAACACCTCCGCCAGCTCGTCCTCCGGCAGGCCGGCCATCCGCAGCGTCCGCCCCGCCGGGTCCTCACGGGGCATGGCCGGGAAGTCCGAGCCGACGAGCAGGCGGTCGGCGCCCAGCAGGTCCACCAGGTACCGCACGGCGCGGACGTCGAACACCATGGAGTCGTAGTAGAACCGGCGCGCGTACTCCAGTGGCGAGGGGCCGTCGTCGTGCTGGAGCGCGCGCTCCGGCACCGGCGGCTCCTCGTTCCACGTGCCGCTCCAGAAGTACTGCGCCCTCGGCACCATGAGCCCGAACCCGCCCGCCGCGTGGCTGAACGACACCCGCAGGTCCGGGCACTTCGCCGCCGTGCCGCCGGTGATCAGCGACGCGGCGGCGAGCGCGCCCTCCAACCCCACGACGTACGTCCCCATCGTGGACGCGGGCAGCCGGTCGTTCAGGCTCGGCATCGCGTGCACGAACACCGACAGCCCCAGCCGTTCCGCCTCCGCGAAGAACGGCAGGAACCGTTCGTCCCCGATGGACACCCCGACCACGTTCGACGCGATCTCCACACCCCGCAGCCCGGCGTCCCGCACGGCGGTCAGCTCCGCCGTCGCCACGTCCGGGTCCTGCAGCGGCACCATGCCCAGCCCCGCGAACCGCGACGGGTCGGTCGCGCACAGGGTGGCCGTGAACTCGTTGACGTGCCGTGCCAGCGCGAGCCCGTCCGCGACAGGCAGGTCGTAGCGCAGCAGGGGCGGCATCGGGCTGAGCACCTCGAAGTCCACCCCGGAGGCCGCCATCTCCTCGATCCGCCGTTCGGCGTCGAAGAACGCGTCGCGGGCCTTGAACTTCAGGCTGCCGAACAACAACATCCGCGCGGACTCGCCGTCGACGGGTTCCATGCGGGGAAAACACGCGGGCGCGTCCGCCGGGTAGTCGCGCGGCAGCAGGTGGGCGTGGGCGTCGGCGAGCACGGGGGCCTCCTAGGAGTTCGGGTGGACGGAGACGTGCACGGCCTGCTCGCCTGCTACCTCGCCGGCGAGGGTCTCGATCGCGAGCGCGGTGTCGTCGAGACCGAAGGTGTGGGTGTGCATCTTCTCGAGCGGGAACCGGCCGGATTCGAGGATCGCGATCGCCTGCTCGTTGGCGGTCGCGTCGACCCCGAAGGCGCCGAAGACCTGCAGCGCGCGGTTGATGATCAGGTCCGTCCTCAGTGGAATCTCCTTGCCGCCCTTGAGGCCCGCGAGCACGACGCGGCCGCCGTGCCGGGTGGCGAGCAGGGCATCGGTGACCGGGGCGGCGGCCATCGGGGTGAGTTCGAGCGTCACGTCGGCCATCGCACCGCCGGTGAGGTCGGCGACCTTCTCGACGGTGTTCTCCGAATCGGCGAAGATCGTGTGGTCGGCGCCGAACTCGCGCGCCAGGTCCAGCTTGTGCTTGTCGGACTCCAGCCCGGTCACGATGACCGTCCCGGCCCCGGCGGCGCGCGCGGCGATCACCGACGCGATCCCCCGCTGCCCGGAGCCGAGCACGAGCACGGTGTCGCCGAGCCGGATCCCGCCCAGCTGCGCCGCCCAGCGCACGCCGGCGCCGAGCGGGTTGAACATCGCCGCGACCTCGACCGGCACGCTCCGGTCGATCTTGTGCAGCACGCTGCCCGGCGAGATGTACAGGTACTCCGCGAGCCCGCCCCACAGCGTCGGTTCGACGTCGATGCCGGTGACGCCGTGCCCGTACTTGCGGTTGGGGCAGGACTGGTAACGCCCGGTGAGGCACTGCTGGCACGCGCGGCACGGCACGATCACCTCCAGCGCCACGCGGTCGCCGGGCTGGACGCCCCAGCGCTCGGCGGCCCGCTCCCCCAGCTCCTCGACGATGCCGAGCGGCTCGTGGCCGGGGATGAACGGGCCGCGCGCGCTGTAACCCATGTGCCCCTTGTAGGTTTCGACGTCGCTGCCGCAGATGCCGTTGGCCTCCACGCGCAGCAGCCCGTCGTCGGGACCGATCTTCGGGCGGGGGAACTCGCGGATCTCGATGGCGCGGGGGCCGGTCTGCACGGCGGCGCGCACGGTGTCTGCCATGGCTTCCTCCCAGGTGTCAGCCGGCGAGCCGGACGAGGCGGGACTTCATCTCGGACCGTTCGAGCGTGCCGGGCGGCACCAGCGTCACCTCGGCGCGGACCGACAGCCGCGAGCGGATCAGCCCCTCCAGCTCCTGCCGCAGCTGGTCGCGGTCGCCGGGGGCCTCGCCCCACTCGGCCTCGACGCGCAGCGGCGGCTCCACCCGCGGCCCGGTGCCCGGCACGACGATCTGCACCGCCCCGGTGGTGCGCGGGTGCTGGGTCTGCACCAGGTCGCGCACCGCGGAGGGGAACACGTTGACGCCCAGCACGATCAGCATGTCGTCGGTGCGCCCGACGCAGCGGATCAGCGGGGCGCCGTCCTCGGCGCGGCCGGTGATCACGACGCGGTCGTGCGTGCGGAAGCGCACCAGCGGGCAGCACTCCCGGTCCACGGAGGTGTAGACCAGCTCGCCGGTGGCGCCGGGCTCGGCCTCGACGGGTTCGCCGCTGTCCGGGTCGATCAGCTCCACCACCACGTGCCGTCCGCCCGTGAAGCGCATACCGCCGCTGCCGGGAGCCTCGCCGAACAACACGGGCGCCATGTCGGCGTTGCCGAGCCCTTCGGTGACCGGCGCGCCCCACTCGCGTTCCACGTACTCGCGGAACGCGGGTTCGCCGCCGCCCGGCTCGCCGCCCACGAACACCTTGCGCAGCCCGAACTCCCGCGGGTCGCGGCCGAGCCCGCGCACGTACTCGGCGAGGTAGCGCACGTAGGACGGCGTCGAGTGCAGCGCCGTGACACCGAGGGTGTCCATGGCCTGCACGACCTTTTCGGACGCCCCGGTGCCGATCGGGACGAACGTGGAGCCGATGCTCTCCAGCGCGTCGCGGATCGGCAGTCCGCCGACGAACAGGGTCAGCCCGGCGCCGTGCACCACGATGTCCTCACGTGTCGCGCCCATCGTGCGGAAGGCCCGCGCCACCATCTCGGTCCACGCCGCCGCGTCACGCCGCGTCACACCCACCCAGCTCGGTTTCCCGGTGGTACCGGTGGAGGCGTGCACGCGGACGACCTCGGTCAGGTCCACCCCGGCGTGCCGGCCGAGCGGGGGCGCCTCGGTCTGCGAGTCGCGCAGCATCTGCTTGGTGGTGAAGGGGAACTTCGCCAGATCGTCTAGTGTGGACAGTGCCGAGGGCGTGACGCCGTGCTCGGCGAAGGAGTCCGCGTAGAACGGCGAGCGCGCGGGCAGCCCGTCGAGCTGCGTGCGCAGCGCCGCCGTGACGGCGTCTCTGTCCTCTGGTGCGACGAAGCCGGAATTGACCACAGGATCACCTTTCAGGGGCTCGCGGGTGCGACAGCCGCGTGGTGCGGCACGACCTCGGCACCGAGCAGCGCGATGTGCTCCAGGTCGGAGATGTCGTAGATGTGCAGGTAGACGGTGTCGGCCCCGGCCTCGCGCAGCGCGCCGATCCGGTCGGACACCTCGGCGGGCGTGCCGATCGCGGCGTTGGTGCGCATGAACTCGGACCCGATGATCGCGGCCCGCCGCTCGATCTCCGCGGGCGTCGTGCCACACGCGACCGGCAGCACCGCCGACCGCCTGGCCTCTTCCGGGTCACGCCCGATCGCCTCGCAGGCGCGGGCGAAGATCGCGAAGCGTTCACGCAGGTCCCCGCCGAGCGCGCCGTTGAACTCGTCGGCGAAGCGCGCGGCGATGGCTGGTGTCCTTTTAGGACCGGATCCGCCGATGATGACGGGTGGGTGCGGCCGCTGCACGGGGCGGGGTGGTGCGCCGTTCTCGTCGATCGAGAAGTGCTTGCCCTCGAAGGAAAAGGTCCCGCCCTCCGGGGTGCGCCACAAACCGGTGACGATGGCCAGCACCTCTTCGAACCGGTCGAACCGCTCCCCCGTGCCCGGGAACGGGATGCCGAACGCCGCGTGCTCGCGCTCGTACCAGCCGGTGCCCAGGCCCAGTTCGACGCGGCCGCCGCTCATCTGGTCCACCGACGCCACGATGGTGGCCAGCAGCCCGGGCGCGCGGAACGTCGCGGCGCCGACCAGCGCGCCCAGCCGCACGCGGCGGGTGTCGCGGGCGAGCCCGCCGAGCGTGGTCCAGCAGTCGGTGGGCCGGTAGGTGCGGTCGTCCGGGTCGACGCCGAGCAGGTGGTCCGAGCGGAAGAACGCCTCGAACCCGGCGTCCTCGACGGCCAGCGCGAGTGCCAGTATCTCGTCGTAGGTGGCGCCGTGGCGGGGCTCCATGAGCACCCGCAGCCGGAAGTCAGTTCGTGCCACGCAACGACACCGCCTTCACCTGGGTGTAGTTGAGCACGGCGTCGGCACCCATCGTGCGGCCGAACCCGCTGCGCTTGTAACCGCCGAACGGCGCGCCGATCAACCCCGCGCCGAGCGCGGCGTTCACCGCGACCTGACCGGCCTGCAACGCCTTCGACAGCCGCACCGCACGGCCGACGTCCCGCGTCCACACGGAGGCGACGAGCCCGTAGTCCGTGCCGTTGGCGACGTCGATCGCCTCGCCCTCACCGTCCACCGGGATCACGGACAGCACCGGGCCGAAGATCTCCTCCTGCGCGATGCGCATACCGGGGTCGACGCGGTCGAACAACGTGGCCTCGACGAAGAACCCGCGCGCGTAGTCCTCCCCCTCGGGCACCCCGCCGCCGACGACCAGCTCGGCGCCCTCTTCCTGGCCCAGCCGCACGTAGTTCAGCACGCGGTCGTGCTGCTTGGCGTTGATGAGCGGGCCCATCTGCACCTGCTCGTGCCACGGCCCGACGCGCACCTGGCTCAGCCGCTCGGCGAGCCGCTGCACGACCTCGCCGTGCACCGACCGCTCCACCACGACACGGGAACCGGCGGCGCAGATCTGCCCGGTGTTGAGCGTGATCCCGTTGACGATGGCGGGAACCGCGGCGTCGAGATCGGCGTCGGCGAAGATCACCTGCGGGGACTTGCCGCCCAGTTCCAGGTGCAGCGGCGTGAGGTTCTTCGCGCACGCGGCCATCACGAGCGAACCCGTCTCGGGCGAGCCGGTGAAGCTCATCCGGCGGATGCCGCGGTGCGCGGGGATCGCCGCCCCCGCCTCGTGCCCGTAACCGGTGACGACGTTGATCACGCCGGGCGGGATGCCCGCTTCGAGCGCCAGCCGCGCGAGCGCGAGCGGCGTGAGCGGAGCGTCCTCGGCGGGCTTGATGACGATGGTGTTGCCCGCGGCGATCGCGGCACCGACGTCGCTGACGAACATCGGCCCCGGCGCGTTCCACGGGATGACGCTGCCGACCACGCCGTACGGTTCGCGCAGGGTCAGACCCAGCACGTCCGGCGTGAAGCCCGGCAGGGACAGGCCCTGCACCTTGTCGGCCTGGCCCGCGATGAACGTGAGGATGCGCCCGTACGGCGGCGGTCCCCAGCTCGGCCGTCCGACCTCACGGGACTCGAGCCGGTCCAGTTCGGTCTCGTGCTCGCCGATCTTCTGCACCCACCGCATGATGAGCGCGGCGCGGGCGCTCGGGTTCGTGTCCCGCCAGGCGGGGAAGGCGGCGGCCGCTGCCCGCACGGCCGCGTCGACGTCCTCGGCGCCACCGCGGGGCACCCTGGCGAGCACCTCCCGCGTCGCCGGGTCGAGCACGTCGATGGTCTCGCCGCTGTGCGCCGGCACCCAGTCCGCTCCGATGAGCTGGGCGTTGTCGACGAGCAGGGGCCCCGGATCAGGCAGGAGTGTCGTCATGGGAAGAACTATGCCGAGCTGGTCCGACACGGGGCGAGATGCCTTTCACGACGCGGAAAACCGTCGGCGGACGCGACATCCGTCCCACGCCGCGCCCGCCTCCTGACGGACGACGTGGCGCGCTGTGCCTCCTTTACTTCGAGGTGACCTTTTTCCGAATCGGGAGGACGGTTCATGACCGGCTCACCGCCCAGCAGGGCCTCGATCCTGCTCGCCAGTTGCGTCGGCACGTCGATCGAGTGGTACGACTACTACATCTTCGGCAGTGCGTCGGCACTCGTCTTCGGGTCGCTGTTCTACCCGTCGTTCTCCCCCGTCGCCGGCACGCTCGCCGCGTTCGGCACGTTCGCGGTCGGGTTCATCGCCCGCCCGCTCGGCGGCGCGGTGATCGGGCACTTCGGCGACCGGATCGGCCGCAAGTCGATGCTGGTGCTCACGCTCATGCTCGCCGGGCTGTCGACGTTCCTCATCGGCCTGCTGCCCACCTACGCCACCATCGGCGTGGCCGCGCCGCTGCTGCTCGTCCTGTTGCGGCTGCTGCAGGGTTTCGGCGTCGGCGGCGAATGGGGCGGCGCGGTGCTGGTGGCGACGGAACACGCGTCGCCCCGGCAACGCGCGGTGTACGGCAGTTTCGCGCAGTTCGGCGTGCCGATCGGCGTGCTGACCTCGAACCTGGTGTTCCTGCTGGCGTCCCAGCTGCCCCCGGCGAGTTTCCAGTCGTGGGGCTGGCGGATCCCGTTCCTGCTCAGCGTCGTGCTGCTCGGGGTCGGCATGCTGGTGCGGCGGAAGCTCGACGAGAGCCCGGACTTCCGGCGCGTCAAGGAGAACAACCGCGTGAGCAAGCTGCCCTTCGGGACGCTGCTGCGGGAACAGCCCGGCACGCTCGTGCTGGCGAGCATCGCCGCGATCGCGCCGCCCGCCGTCGGCTACACGGTGATGGTCTACATGCTCAACTACGGCACCGCGGTCGCCGGTTTCGCCCGCACCACCCTGCTGACGCTGTTGCTGCTGTCGGCGGTGCTGTGGATCGTGATGATCTACTTCGCCGCGTTGTGGGCCGACCGGTGGGGCAGCAAGCGGGTTTACGTCGTCGGCGCGCTGACCGCGGTCGCGTGGGCCTTCCCGCTGTTCGCGCTGATCAACACCCGGAACCTCTTCGCCGCGGCGGTCGCGTTCTTCGTCGCCGCGGTCGTGCAGGCGATCATGGCGGGCGCACAGGGCGCGTTGTTCACGGAGCTGTTCTCCACGCGCCTGCGGTTCACCGGCGCGTCGGTCGCCTACCAGCTCGGCGGGCTGGTGGGCGGCGCGGTCGGGCCGCTGGTGTCGACCGCGTTGTTCGGCGCCTTCCACTCCTCCGTCCCGCTCGCGCTGTACCTGGCGCTGATCTGCGCGGCGAGCCTCGGCGCGGCGCTGCTGCTGCGGCCGGTTTCCCTTCCGGGGCGCGAAAAGGCCGTCGCGGAGGTGGAACTGCCCGGCCTAGCGTCGGAGCGGGAACCGACGTGAGGAGCCGCCCATGTTCGAGGCGATGATCGATCCGACCGGCCGTCCCGGAGCGGGCGCCGCACGCGGTGCGCTCGCGCCGCGCCCGGCGTCGCTCGCGGGGCTGACCGTGGGCCTGCTGGCCAACACGAAGAAGAACGCCGAGACCTTCCTCGACGAGGTGGGCGCTCTGCTCACCGAGGAGCACGGCGTGGCGAACCTGGTGCGCCGCAAGAAGCTCAACATCGCCGAGGCGGCGCCGGAGGAGATCCGCAAGGAGCTGGTCGAGGCGTGTGACGTCGTGGTCGTCGGCGTCGGGGACTGCGGTTCGTGCAGCGCCTCGGCGATCGCCGACGGGCTGCTGCTGGAGGCCGACGGCGTGCCCGCGGTGGTCATCTGCAGCGAGGCGTTCGTCGCGACCGCCGACGCGATGGCGGACCTCAAGGGCGCCAAGGGGTACACCTACGCCCGCACCCCGCACCCGGTCGCGCCGCTGGAGCGCGACGAGGTGCGGGAACGCGCGGTGCGCATCCTGCCCGACCTGCTCGGCGTGCTGACCACCTCCGGCGCGACGGCCGCGGCATGACCGACGTCGAGCGGCTGGACTACACGCGGCTCGCCCTCGAACACGCCTACGAGCAGGGCTGGACGGACGGGCTGCCGGTGGTACCCGTGACCGGGGGGATGGTCGAGGAGTTCCTGGCGACCACCCCGCGGCCGCGGGACGAGGTGGTCGCGTCCGTGCCGCACCTGGAGCGCGAGTGCACGGTCGAGCAGGCCGCGGTGAACGCGGCGCTCGCCGGGTGCCGCGCGGAGTACTTCCCGGTCGTGCTCGCCGCGTGGGACGCGCTGATGAACCAGCGCGTCGTCACCGGCGGCGGCTGGCAGAGCACGAGCGGCCCGGCGCCGCTGATCGTCGTGAACGGGCCGATCAGGCACGAGCTGGGCATCAACTCCGCCGGCGGCGTGCTGGGCCCGGGTTTCCGCGCCAACGCGACGATCGCGCGGTCGATCGGGCTGGTGGTGCGCAACGTCTTCGGGATCCGGCCGCACGAGCTGGAGCAGGCGACGCAGGGCCTGCCGGGCCGGTGGACGCTGTGCGTCGGCGAGAACGAGGAAGAAAGCCCGTGGGAGCCGCTGTCGGTGGAGCACGGCCTCGAACCGGGCACGAACGCGGTGTCGGCGCTGCTGCTGCGCACGTGCGAGTTCGTGGACAACCGGCACACCAAGGACCCGGAGGAGGTCCTCTGGGACTTCTGCGACACGGTGTGGCGCACGGGTGCGGCGATCGGACGGTTCTCCTCCGCGGGGCTGATCCTGAGCCCGGAGCACGCGCAGCTGTTCGCCGACGGCGGGTTCGCCAAGCGGGACGTGCAACAGTGGCTGTACGACCACGCCGTCCGCACCCACGCCGATCTGGAGCGGGCAGGCAAGGCCCTGGACGAGCGGGACGCGCCCGGCGTCGACGAGTACGGGCTGCACATGACGCCGAGCCCGGAGCAGATCCCGATCATCGTGGCGGGCGCGCGCAACGCCGCCATGTCGATGGTCGTGCGGCCCTTCGGTTTCGGTGGCTGGTCGCGGACCTCGCATCCCGTGCAGCGGGTCTAGGCCTGTCCGCCGGGCTGGGCAGGGGAAACCCGCCCAGCCCGGCGGCTCCCGTCAGTTCCGGACCGGGCGCGTCCGGCGTCGCAGCAGCCAGCCGCCGCCCGCGAGGCCCAGCGCACCGGCGGCGACACCGGCCGACACCATCGGGACCCGCGTGACCATGGTCGACACGCTGGACGAGTTGTTGCCCGGGTTCGGGTCGTCCTCGTTGCCGGCCACCGAGGCCGAGTTGGTGAAGATCTTCGGCGAGTTCTGGTCCACCACGGCGGTGAACGTGTACGCGTGACCCGCGCCGACGGCCAGCGGACCACCCGTGCAGGTGATCGTGTCAGTGGCGATCGTGCAGCCCGGGGGCGGCACCGCCTGCGTCAGCTCCCGCGGAAGCCGGTCGGTGAGGACGAAGCCCGTCGAGTCGGCCGGGCCGTTGTTCATGACCAGCAGCGTGTACTCGATCCGGTCACCCGCGTTCGCCGAATCGGGGCCGGACTTCACGACCGAGAGGTCCGCCTGGGGACCGGCCGGCTCGCCGACCGAGACCTGCATGAACGAGATACCCCGCGCCTGGTCCGGGTTGTTCAGCGCGGCCCACGTCAGCGACGTCGTCGGGGCGGTCGTCACGAGGACGGTCTCGTCCTCGGTTCCGGAGCCGTCCGGGCCGGTGTGGCACAGCGTCGAAGTGGCGGGATCCCAGGTGTGCGCGGGCGCCAGGCTCTCGACCGCCACCCCGCCGTCGGGGAACTGCACGCATTCGTAGCCGGGCGACTCGGGCGGCGAACCGTTGAGGTTGGTGATACCGAACCGGACGCTCACCGGCTCGCTGAACGACCAGGTCTGGGGGCCGTCGGCGGGGTAGGTCAGGTACACGCCCGACCCACCCCACCGCCCCTGGTCCACCGACGCCGTGACACCGTTGGCGAGCGTCGCCGACGCCGGCCCCTGGCCGATGGTCTGCAACGGCACGTCGGCGGTGACCTGCGCGGCGCCGGCGCTCAGCGCGCCGGCGGCCACGGCTCCCGTCACCATCCCGGCACCCAGAAGTCCCAACAGGGGTCTTCGCATCGCTTTTCCTTCCCGTGAGGTTCATGGAACGGCACACGGGAAGACCGGGCGGAGAGGGCGAACATCACGCCCCGCTGCGCCACACCTCGTCCCACAGGACGCCGCTGTTCACGACCAGCGGCGGGATCTTCGTGGTCAGCCCCGGCCCGTACACGCCCTTCACCGCGAGGTTCGCCGGGGCGAACGCCAGCCCGAACGGGGCGTAGGCCTTCTCGCTGATGTACTGGCCCGCCTGCAGGTACAGCGCGTCACGCTGCCCCGAATCCACCGTGGCCGACGCCTGGTTCAGCAGGTCGTCCAGGTGCGGGTCCTTGACACCGCTGAACGGCGACGTCGACGAGAAGCGGAACGCCACGCCCACCCCGGCGGCCGGGTCCCACGCGCCCGCGGTCTGCAGCATCGCCTGCCAGGTCCCGGAGTTGAACTGCTGGACCAAAGTGGACAGTTGGTAGGTCTCGATCGTGACGTTGATGCCGACGGCCTTCCACTGCGTCTGCAGCGCCGTCACCACCTGCTGCGCCACGTACGCGCCCAGCGTGCCCAGCTTGATGTTCAGCCCGCCGAGCTGCTGCACCAGCTGCTTGGCCTTCTCCGGGTCGTACGTGCGGTAACCCGGCACCGTGGGGTGGTTGAACAGCCCGCCCTCGGCGGTGAACATCTGGCTCACCGGGTACAGGCCCTTGAACAGGCCCTTCGCGATCGCCTCGAAGTCCGTCGCGTAGTAGATCGCCTGCCGCGCCAGCTCGTTGTCGAACGGCGCCGTCTTCGTGTTGAGCTGGATGACGTAGGGCGACGTCGGCGGCTGGACGGTCACGGTGAGCCGGTTGTTCGTCTTCGCCTGCTCCAGCAGCGGAACCGTGCTCAGCCCCTCGTACGCCTGCGCCTGTCCCGCCTGCAGCGCCTGGTACGCGGGCTGGTCGCCGCCGATGGACTTGAACGTCAGCTTGTCCAGGTACGGCAGGCCCGCCTTGAAGTAGTTCGGGTTGCGCTCCAGCACCAGTTCGGAGCTGAGCCGGTTCGACACGACCTTGAACGGGCCCGCGCCCACCGGGTTGATCTTGAACTGGTCCGGGCCCGCCTGCTGCAGCGCGGTCGGCGAGACGATCCAGTTCACGTTGGAGATCGGGAACGCGTTGACCGCCGTGGCGTTGGGCCTGCTGAACTTCAGCACGATCGTGCGCGGGTCGGCCACGGTGATGCCGTCCTGCGTCAGCTGCCACTGCGGGGCGCACGTGCAGGTCGCCGTCACGTCGCGGCGGAAGTTGAAGGCGACGGCCTCGGCGTCGAGCGGGGTGCCGTCGCTGAACTTGATGCCCTGCCGCAGGGTGATCTTCAGCCCGCGGCCGCCGTCGAGCACCTCGTAGCTCTCGGCCTGGTTGGGTTCGACGCGGGCGTTGGTGCCGTCGTCGTTGGCGGCGACCCGGAACAGGCCGCCGTAGATGGCGCTCATCTGCGAGATGTTCGCGCCACCGGTGGTGTTCGTGGCCGGGTCGAGGCCGGAGGGCCAGCCGCCGGCGAACGCCCCGTCCTCCAGCACCGTCAGCTCACCGCCGCGCTGCGGCGGGCCCGCCGGGGCGGCGCTGCCGCCGGACGAACCCTGGCCCCCGCACGCGGCGACGCCCAGGAGCGTCGCGAGCAGGAGTGCCGTCCATTGCCTTTTCCTTCTCACGTGCGTCCTCCCACTGTCCACTCCGACCTGGTGGTTCCGCTCAGGGTGACCGCGGGGACCGGGGCCGACAACGAGCGATTTCACGGGACGGAAAGGAAGCTGGGCCGCGCGCGCCGGGATGCCAGCGGGGAAGCACCGCGTACAACATCCGTCGCGGCACCCGCGAGCGCTTTCGGCGAAGGCGCGGAGTTGGTCTTGTGGCGGGCCCGCGGCCCCGGGAAGAATCGTAAGACGCACCCGGTCCGTCCTGCTGGACGCCCTGTGAAATCCATTTAGGACGGTGCGGGACACCGTGGTCTTGCGGAGGTGTGACATGCCCGGTTCCCCGGCGACGGCGGCGGGAAGGCGGACCGTGGCGGAGCCGGAGCCCCGGCCCACCGCGGCGATGCGGGTACTGGCCGTGCTCGGCGCGTTCGGTCCCCGTCACCGCACCCTGACGCTCAGCGACATCGCGCGGCGCGCGAACCTGACCCTGCCCACGGCGCACCGGCTCATCCGGGAGCTGGTCGCGTGGGGCGGCCTCGAACGCGACGAGGACGGCCGGTACTCGGTCGGCCTGCGGCTGCTCGAACTCGCCGCGCTCGCCCCGCGGGGGCTGCAGCTGCGCGAGGCCGCGTTCCCGTACCTGGACAACCTGCACGAGACGACGAGGGGCAACGTGCACCTCGGGGTCCGTGACGGGCGGGAGGTCGTGTACGTCGAGACGCTGCGGTCCCGCAAGCCGGTGAGCAGCAGGGTGGGCGACCGGTGGCCGATGCACGCCACCGGGACCGGGCTGGTGCTGCTGGCGCACGCCGAGCCCGAGCTGCAGGCGGAGGTGCTGCGCTCGCCGCTGGAGCGGTTCACGCCGCTGACGATCACCGACCCGGCGGAGCTGCGCAGGCAGCTCGCGCGGATCCGGCAGACCGGCGTCGCGGTCGCGCGCGGCCAGATCACGGTGGACGACATGGTGGTCGCGGTCCCGGTGGTGGGGGTCGACGGGCACGTGACGGCGGCGATCAGCGTGGTGGTGGAGACGGCACGGGCCCGGCCACGCGCACTGGCCCGCATCCTGATGGAGACCTCGCGCTCCCTGTCCCGCACGCTCGCGGAACGCGCCGTCCCGACGGCGGCGCCCCGGTGGCTCGCCGAGACCCCCGCACCCCGGGCGGCGCACTGACGGCTTGCTGGGGCCCCGCGGCCCCGTAGTCCACTGTGGACCTCGCCTACGCGGTACCGCCGGATTCGCCGTCCGCCCGGAGCACGAGCGGCAGGTGGATGTCGTCGACGATGTCGACGATGACCGCGTCCACGTCGGGGTCCGGCGTCATCAGCAGGTGCCTGATGATCAGGTCGGTCGCGACGGTCACGCGGCGGGTGCCGCGCACCCGCGGGTCGACCTCGCCGCGCTCGATGCCGCGCTCCAGCAAGGTCGTCATGATCTGCTCGGCGACGTCGAACTGGGCCTCGGCCAGCGCCGCGAACTCGGGACTGCGGGCGATTTCGCTGACCACGGTGCGGATGACACTGCCGAAGGGACCGGTGATCCGCGCCCCCATCTCCCGCAGCACCGCGAGCACATCGGTCCGGTACGCGCCGGTGTCCGGCACCTCGATGTCGGCCATCTGGTGGCGCGCACAGGCGTCGGCGACCAGCTGGGGCAGCCCGGACCAGCGGCGGTAGATCGCGGCCTTGCTGGTCCTGGCCCTGGCCGCCACCCTGTCGACGGTCAGCGCGGGGTAGCCGACCTCGGTCAGCTCTTCGACGGTGGCCGTGAGTATCGCCTGCTCCAGGGCCTCCCCGCGGCGGCGCGGCCCGCGGCGCGGGTCCGTGGTGGCCGGCTCGGCGGCGTGCTCCGTGTGCGGTGGCATCTCGCTCCTCGCGTGTTCCTCGTCGCCCTTGCCGGGCGGCCGCGCCCAGGCTACTGTAGTGAAAGAGTACGAAATCGTACCCTAAGTAGCACGCCGTAAAGCCTGACTACAGTGAGGAGTCGGCCCATGTCGACGACCGCAGAGAACCCGACGACCGCAACCGCCCCCGAGGTCCCGCTGCCGCCCGCACCGGAGGAGGCGACGTTCGCCCAGCCGGACATGTTCATGCCCCTGGAACCGGACAGCTTCCAGCCGATCGCGGGCTTCCCGGCCGCGGACCTGCGTCCGCTGCCGGCCGTCGCGAAGTACAGCGGCGGTCTGGCCAACGCTTTCGTCATCAAGGCCAACCCCGAGTACAAGTGGCAGGGCGCGCCCTGGCACATGCACCACCTCAACGTGCACTTCAACTACATCGTCAAGGGGTGGGCCCTCTTCGAGTTCGAGGGAGTCGGCAAGGTCCGCCTGGAGGCGGGCACGGCCTTCTACCAGCCGCCGCGCAACCGGCACCGCGAACTGGACGCCTCGTCCGACTTCGAGGTCATCGCGGTCGAGCTGCCCGCGTCCTACCCGACCACGTTCTACGCCCTCGACCCGGAAACCGGCGAGTACCGCGCGACGGTGATCGACGCCGAGACCCAGGGCGGCGAGCTGACGAACGTCGTGAAGGTCGACGAGGCGGGATGACCGGACCGCTGAGCGCGCCACTCGAGGCCCGGGTGGCGCGCCTGGAGGCCCTGGACGCCATCCGCGCGCTGCAGATGGCTTACGTCCGCTTCTGCGACGCGGGTTTCCCGCTCGACCGCATCCCCGAGCTGTTCACGCCGGCGTGCGTGTGGGACGGCGGCGGACTGCTGGGGCGGCACGCGGGGCATGCGGAGCTGCGGAGGCACTTCGCCGACGTCGCGGCCACGCTGGAGTGGTCGCTGCACTACATCGTCAGCGGCGACATCGAGCTGGCCGACGACCTGCGCAGCGCCCGCTCCACCTGGTACCTCTGGCAACCGCTGACGATCTACGGGACCGCCGCGTGGCACATGGGCCGCTACCGCGAGCGGCACGAACCCGGCCCCGGCGGCTGGCGGATCAGCGACCTCGTCCTGACCGTCGACGCGTTCACGCCGTTCGACCGGGGCTGGGTGGCGCAACGATTCATGCCCCTCGCCTGACCTGGCCGGGGTCCACCGGAAACCGAAAGGGGTGCGCATGTCGCACGCCATCAGCGAGGAGGAGTTCTACGACCTCGCCTCCTCGTGGGGAATCTCGCGTGCCGGCGCGGCCGGCGTCCTGCCCGCCATCGCCCACCTGGCACCGGTCATCGCCGCGATGGACGACCTGCGGGCGGACCCGCCGTCGGTGGCGCAGGCCGATCGCGTCGTGCACACCGACGCCCGCCAAGACCCGTACAACGCGGTCGTGCACTGGGTGTCGGTGCGCAAGCCGGGCGCGCGCGGGCTCCTGTCCGGCGTCGGCGTCGCGGTCAAGGACTGCGTGGCGGTGGCCGGTGTGCCGATGACGGCGGGCTCGGCGTTGCTGCAGGGGTTCGTGCCCGACCGGGACAGCACCGTGGTCCGCCGGCTGCTCGACGCGGGCGGGCACATCTGCGCCACCACCAACATGGACGAGATGGGGGTCGCCCCGAGCGGTGACTCGAGCTGCTACGGGCCGACCCTCAACCCGTGGGACACCACGCGGACCGCGGGCGGCTCGTCCGGCGGTTCGGCGGCGGCGCTGTACTACGACGGCATCGACGTCGCGCTCGGCGCGGACTCCGGCGGCTCGGTGCGGATCCCGGCGGCGTGGTGCGGGCTGGTCGGTCTCAAGCCGACGCACGGCCTGGTGCCGCACTCCGGGGTGCTCGGCGGGGAGCCGCTGCTCGACCACGTCGGCCCGCTCGCCCGCACCACGGCCGACGTCGCGGCCGTGCTGCAGGTGCTGGCCGGGACCGACGACGAGGACCCCGACCCGCGCCAGCCCGCGCGGCTGCCCCGGCTCGACGCCGTGGCCGCGGTCGAGTCGGCACCGGCGTCCCTGGCCGGTCTGCGCATCGGGGTCCTGGCCGAGGGGCTGGATCCCGCGGGCGGGGTGTCGCCGGAGGTCCGCCAGGCGTTCGACGTCTCGCTCGCCCGGCTGCGTGAGCTGGGCGCCTCGGTGGTGCCCGTTTCGGTGCCCGAGCACCGGCTGTGCGGGCCGATCGCGTTCAACCTGTTCCCGGAGAGTTTCGCGGCGCAGATGCGTGGCGGCGGGGCGTTGTTCGGTGCGGGCGGCCGCTACTGGCCGGAGCTCGCCGAGGCCCTGCGGCGGGGGTTCGAGAAGGCGGGCGACGCCCTGTCGCCCACGCTCAAACTGATGCTGATCCTGGGCAGCGGAGCGGAACGCGCAGGCGGCGGCAGCCGCTACGCGCGGGCGGCCAACCTGCGGCACCTCGTCACCACCGGCTACGAGAAGGCGCTCGCCGAGTGCGATGTGCTCGCCATGCCGACCGTACCCGTGGTGGCCCACCCCGTGGCGCCCGGTCTCGACCCCGCCGACCGGGCGCTCCGGGCGTGGGGCCTGGTCGCCAACACGGCGCCGACGAACATCACCGGCCACCCCGCGATCACCCTCCCGCTCGGTCTCGCCGAGGGGCTGCCCGCCGGCGTCATGCTCGTCGGCCGGAAGTTCGCCGACACGCGGCTGCTCACGGTGGGCGAGACGGTCGAAAGGGCGATCGGCTGGCCGCGGCGCCCACCGGAAAACCGAGGAGGAACGTCGTGAAAGGACAGAAGACATGGCGATGATGCGCGCGGCGCAGTACGACCGCTACGGGCCGCCGGACGTGTTGTACGAGGGCAAGGTCGCGGTGCCGCGGCCGCGGCCGGGTCAGCTCCTGGTGCGGGTGCAGGCGACCAGCGTGAACGGCGGGGAACTCAGCGCCCGCGCCGGAAAGCTGCGCCTGCTGACCGGAAAGCGCTTTCCCAAAGGGATCGGGCTCGACTTCGTGGGCGAGGTCGCCGACCCCGGTTCCGGTGACTCCGGTCTCCTGGCGGGTGATCGCGTGTGGGGTACGCTCCCGCGCACCGCCGAGGTCGACTCGCGGAGCGGGGCGGCGGCCGAGTACCTGGCGGTCGACGCGGACCGCGTGTCGCGCGCTCCGGCCGGCCTCACCCCGGTCGAAGCGGCGTCGCTGGTGGTGGCGGTGGTGCCGATCATCGGCCTGCGCGACAAGGCGCACCTCGTCCGCGGCGAGCGCCTCCTCGTGCGCGGGGCCAGCGGGGGCACCGGCAGCCTGGCCGTGCAGGTCGGCAAGGCGATGGGCGCGCACGTCACCGGGCTGGCCGGACCGTCCAACCTGGAGTTCGTGCGCGGCCTCGGCGCCGACGAGGTGGTCAGCTACACGACCGCGGGCCCGGCCGATCTCGGTTCGTTCGACGTCGTGTTCGACACCGTCGGCACCGACCTCGCCGCGTTCCGCCGGCTGCTGACGCCCGGGGGCAGGATGGTGGCGATCTCCTTCGACCTCGAGCACATCGCGCGCTCGCTCGGCTCCATCGCCGCGTCCGCGGTGCACGGCTCGCGGCGGGTGCGGTTCTTCAGCGGCAACCCGAAGCGGGAGCTGATGGCCGAGGTCACCCGCCTCGCGGAGAGCGGGCAGCTGCGGCCGGTCGTGGACGGCGTCCACCCGCTCTCCGCCATCGCCGAAGCCCACCGCGCCGTCGAAGCGGGCGGCGTGCGGGGCAAGCACATCATCGACGTCGACGGCTCCGGCCAGGCTGCCCCGTGAGGCCGCCCGGGGCCGGCCGCGTCACCGCGCGGGGGCGTCCGCGACGTCCGCCACGTCGAGCGGGATGACCGGCAGCGGGCCCGCCAGGTCGGCCGGTGCCGCGGGGGCGTAGGCGAAGTTCTTCGCCCTCGCGCCGCCGTCCACGACGAGGTCGCAGCCGGTGATCAGGCGCGCGTAGTCCGAGCACAGCCACGCCACGCAGTGCCCGATGTCCGTCGGCGTGCCGGTCGTGCCCATCGGCACCAGCGGCATGCGATCACCGCTCCACCGGGACGGGCGGCGCCACGGTTCGTCGCCCGTGGGGCCGCCCAGTCCGTTGCTGCGCGGGCGATCCAATACGCCACCCGGCCCCTGCTCGGCGATCAGCTCCGGGTTGTCCGGCGTGGGCGCGGTCGGCGTGAAGCTGTTGACCCGGATGCCGTACGGCGCGAGATCCATCGCCGCCGCACGCACGAAGTTGTTCACCCCGCCCTTGTGGAACGCGTACGCGATCACCCCGGCGCTGCCCGACCAGCCGTTCGACGACGAGATCGACACGATGGACCCGCGGATCCCGTGCTCGGCCATGTACCGGCCGACGTGCTTGGTGTTCAGGAAATTGCCCATCGCCGCGACCTGCACCGCGCGCGAGAAGAACTCCGGGCTCTCGTCGAGCACCCCGCGCCCGCCCAGCAGCGCCGCGTTGTTGACCAGGATGTCGATCCGGCCGAACCCCGCCACGACCCGGTCGAGGTAGGCCAGCACCTGCTGCTCGTCGGTCACGTCGCCGGGGATCGCGATCGCCGTGCCGCCGTTGCGTTCGATGCGCTCCACCGACTTCTGCGCGGCGTCGGCGTCCAGGTCGTTGCACGCGACCTTCGCGCCGTACCGGGCCAGCGCGAGCGCGATCCCGCTGCCGATGTTCGGCCCGGCACCGGTGACGACGGCGACCTTGCCCTCCAGGGAAACTTCCACCACATCCACCTCTCAGTCGACGGCGTCCGGCAGCGGCACGAGCCCCTCCCGGATCGCCAGCAGTGCGGCCTGCGTCCGCGAGGACAGGCCGAGCTTGGCCAGGACGTTGCTGACGTGCGTGCGCGCCGTGCGCTCGCTGATCGTCAGCCGGTCCGCGATCTCCTGGTTCGAACAGCCTTCGGCGACGAGCTCGAGGATTTCGTTCTCCCGCGCGGTCAACGTCGCCGGCCCGGCGGCGGGCGCGCCGAACGTGCGGGCCAGCCCACGGGCCGCGAGCCCCGACAGCCACACCTCGCCCCGCACCGCCGCCCGCACCGCGGCGGCGACGTCCTCGGGGTCGGCGTCCTTGAGCACGTACCCCGACATGCCCGCCGCCAGCGCGGCCTGCACCCGCCCGCTCTCGCCGAAGCTCGTCAACGCCACCACGGCCGGGCCGGGGAACTCGCGGCGGATCCGTTCCGTCGTGGTGATCCCGTCCACCCCGGGCAGCATCAGGTCCATCAGGACGACGTCGGGCAGCACCGGCGCGGTCGCCAGCCAGCGCAGCGCACCCTCGCCGCTGCCCGCCTCGCCGACGACGTGGATGTCCGGGACCACCTCCAGGTAGGCGGTCAGCCCCCGGCGCACCACCGCGTGGTCGTCGACGAGCAGCACGCTGATCGCCACCGCCTCACTCCCCCGGCATCGGGAAGTGGCAGGCGACGCTGTGCCCCGGCGCGAGTTCACGCAGCACGGGCGCTTCCGTGGCGCACCGGTCCTGCGCGAACGGGCAGCGCGTGCGGAACCGGCAGCCGCTGGGCGGGGAGATCGGCGACGGCGGTTCTCCTTCCAGCGTCACCGGTTTCTTCCCGCGCGCCCCGGGGTCCAGCTTCGGGATCGATGCCAGCAGCGCGACGGTGTAGGGGTGCATCGGCGCCCGGTACAGCCCCTCCGCCGGGCCGATCTCGCACAGCTGGCCGAGGTGCATCACCGCCACGCGGTCGCTGACCTGCTTGACCAGCGCCAGGTCGTGGGAGATGAACAGGTACGACAGCCCCAGCTCGCGCCGCAGCTGCTCGAACAGGTTCAGCACCTGCGCCTGGATCAGCACGTCCAAAGAGGACACCGCCTCGTCGCACACCACGAGCGCCGGGTCGAGCGCGATGGCGCGGGCGATCGCGACGCGCTGGCACTGCCCGCCCGACAGCTCGTGCGGGCGGCGGCTCGCGAACGTGCCCGGGTTGAGCCCCACCAGGTCCAGCAGCTCCCGCACCCGCGCGTCGCGGTTGCCGACGCGGTACCCGACGAGCGGCTCCGCGACGATCTCCGACACCCGCCACCGCGGGTTGAGCGACGCGAACGGGTCCTGGAACACCATCTGCAGCTGCCGCCGCGCCTCGGTGAGGTCACGGCTGCGGCGGCGCATCAGGTCCTGCCCCTGGAAGTACACCTCGCCCGACTTGGGCCGCGGCGCCTGCAGGATCGAACGGGCCAAAGTGGACTTGCCCGAGCCGGTTTCCCCGACTATGCCGAGGGTTTCCCCGGCCTGCAGGTCGAACGACACGTCCGAGAGGGCGTGCACCACACCGCCCTTGACCCCGCCGCGGCCGCGGGCGGTGAACTCCTGCACGACGTTGCGGACGCTGAGCAGCGGCGTGGTCATGACGGTTCTCCACAGGGGTGCCAGCAGGCCCACCAGTGGCCCGGCTCGTGTTCGGTGAACGGCGGGACCTCGGTGCGGCACTCGTCGGTCGCCCGCGCGCACCGCGGCGCGAACGGGCAGCCCGGCGGGAGCCGCGTCAGGTCGGGCGGCTGGCCCGGCGTGACGGGGAGTTCCGCGTGCGGCGGTCGTTCCAGGCGGGGGATCGCCGCCATCAGGGCCTCGGTGTAGGGCATCCGGACGCGGGAGAACAGCGTGCTCGCGGGCGCGTACTCGACGGCCCGCCCCGCGTACATGACCACCACGTCGTCGGCGTAGCTGGCGGCGAGGCCGAGGTCGTGGCTGATCAGCACGATCGCGGTGCCGAGCCTGCGCTGCAGTTCCAGCAGCAGCTCCATGATCTGCGCCTGCGTCGTCACGTCGAGCGCGGTGGTCGCCTCGTCCGCGATGAGCAGCTTGGGGTCCGCCGCGAGCGCGATCGCGATCATCACGCGCTGCCGCATGCCACCGGAGAGCTGGTGCGGGTACTCGTGGAAACGCCGCTCCGCCGCGGGAAGCCGGACGAGCTGCAGCAGCTCGACGGCCCGCGCGTGCGCCGCCTTGCGGTCGATCTTCGCGTGTGCCCGCACGGCTTCGGTGATCTGCGTGCCGATGCGCATCGTCGGGTTCAGCGAGCGGGCCGGGTCCTGGAACACCATCGCGATGTCGGCGCCCCGCAGGCCGCGGAGCTGTTTCTCCGACCGGCCGACCAGCTCTTTCCCGGCGAAGCGGGCCGAGCCGGTCACCTTCGCCGTCGGCGGCAGCAGGCCCATCAGCGCCCGCGAGCTGACGCTCTTGCCCGAGCCGGACTCGCCGATGATGGCGAGCGTGCGGCCGGCGGAGAGCCGGTACGACAACCCGTTGACGGCGTTGACCCGCCGCCCCTTCGTGTCGAAGCGCACCCGCAGGTCGGTGACCTCCAGCAGCGGGTCGGGCGGGTCGGGAACGGACACGGCCGCGGGCTGCGCGGCTTCTTCGATACTCATCGGCCACTCCAGCGGGAGCGCAGCGTCTCGCCCAGCAGGTTGAACGCCAGCACGGTCAGGAAGAGCATCAGGCACGGCCAGACCACGAGCATCGGCGTCGCCGACAGGCTCTGCTGGCCCTGCGAGATCATGTTGCCCCAGCTCGGGGCGGGCGGCGGGATGCCGAGCCCGAGGAAGCTCAGCGCGCCCTCGATGACGATCACGATGCCCATGCCGAGCATCGAGAACGTCACCAGCTGCGGCAGGATGTTGGGCGCGATGTGCTTGAACAGCATGCGCCACGTCCGCGTGCCGCACAGGTCCGCGGCCACCATGAACGGCTGCTCGCGCAGGCGCAGCGTCGCCGCGCGGGAGATCCGCGCGAACGCCGGCACCGAGAAGAACGCCAGCGCGAAGATCGTGTTGAGCTGGCTCGGGCCGAGGCTCTGCGCGACGGCCAGCGTCAGCACGAGCGACGGGAACGCGATCAGCACGTCCAGCACCCGCATGATGATCGCGTCCAGCACGCCGCCCGCGTAAGCGCTCACCGCACCGAGCGTGCCGCCGATGAGCAGGCCCAGCACGTTCACCGAGACACCGACGATCAGCGAGGAGCGGCCGCCGTAGAGCAGGCGCGCCCAGACGTCGTTGCCGTTGGGGTCGGTGCCGAGCAGGTGCCCCGGCGAGAACGACGGCAGGTTGGACGACAGCACGTCCCCGCCGATCGGGTCGGGCACCTGGCCGACGAGCGGCCACACGAAGCACGCGCCGACGACCAGCACCAGCAGCGCGATCGGCACGACGAGCTCGAGCTGGCGCAGCCAGCCGCGGCCCCGGCCCAGTCCGGTGTCCTCGGCCAGCAGCACGGCCGAGGCGCTCGCGTCAACCATTGCCATAGCGGATCCTCGGGTCGAGTACGGCGTAGAGCAGGTCGGTGATCAGGTTGGCCAGCACGGCGACGATCGCGAACACCACGACGCACGCCTGCACGACCGGGTAGTCGCGGGTGTTGATCGCCTGCAGCAGCAGCTGCCCGATGCCCGGCAGCGCGAAGATCTGCTCGATGATCACGGTCGCGCCGATCAGCGTGCCGAGGTTGAGGCCCACGACGGTGAGCAGGCCGAAGGAGGAGTTGCGGAAGGCGTGCCGCAGCAGCACCTGCCACGGCCCGATCCCCTTGGCCCGCGCGGTGGTGATGTAGTCCTCGCCCTGCAGCTGGTCCACCAGGTCGCCGCGGAGGAACCGGGTGTAGAAGCAGAACAGCGGGAAGGCGATCGCCACCGCGGGCAGGAACAGCGAGCGCAGGTTCTCCCCCAGCCCGTCGCTGATGGGCACGAACCCGATGGCCGGGAACACCGCCAGCTGCACCGCGAACACCAGCACCAGCAGCAGCGCGAACACGTAGTTCGCCACCGACAGCCCGGTGATGCTCACCAGCATGCTCACGCGGTCCAGCAGTTTGTTGGGCCGGTACGCCGCCAGCAGCGCGACCGGGATCGCCAGCCCGAGCGAGACCACGAAGGCGAGCCCGACCAGTTCCGCGCTCACGCCCAGCCGCGAGGTCAGCTCCCCCGACACCGACTGCCCGCTGACGAGCGAGTTGCCGAAGTCGCCGTGGACCGCGCCCGCCAGCCAGTTCAGGTACCGCTCGACGGCGGGCTGGTCGAGGCCCATCTGGTGGTTGAGCGCGTCGATCTGCTCCTGCGTCGCCTCCGGACCGAGCAGCAGCTGCGCCGCGTTGCCCGGGATCAGGCTCAGCACCAGGAAGGTCAGGATGCTGACGCCGAGCACGATCGGGATCGCGGTCAGCAGCCGCCGGACGACGAGCCGCAGGCTCGGCGAGCGCAGGACGTGGGTCAGCGTGCTCGGCGCACGCGCCTCGACCGCGGTCATGAGCTCCTCCAGACGCTGTCCCACTGGATGCCGTTGTTGACCACCAGCGGCGGGATCTTCGTGGTGAGGCCGGGGCCGTGCACGCCGCGGGCGGCGAGGTTGGCGCGGGCGTCGGCCAGCAGGAACGGGGCGTAGGCCTTGTCGCTCATGAGCTTGCCCGCCTGCTGGTACAGCGCGTCGCGCTGCGCCGGGTCGGTGACGGCCTCGGCCTGGTTGAGCAGCGAGTCCAGCTGCGGGTCGTCGACGCCGCTGAACGGGCGGTTCGACAGGAACCGGAAGCCGACGCCGGTACCGGCCGCGGGGTCCCACGCGCCGGAGGTCGCCAGCTGGATCTGCCACTGGCCCGAGTTGTAGCGCTGGATCTGCGCGTTCAGCTCGTCGGTGTGCATCGTGACGGTGATGCCGGCGGCCTCCCACTGGCTCTTCAGCGCGGTGATCACCTGCTCGGCGACGTAGCTCTTGAGCGTGGCCAGGTCCACCGTGAGCCCGCCCAGCTGCGTCACCAGCTCCTTGGCCTTGGCCAGGTCGTAGGTGCGGTAGCCGGGCACGGTGTCGTGGTGGAACAGGCCGCCCGGCGCGGTGAACATCTGCGAGACCGGGTAGAGGTCCTTGAACAGGCCCTTGCGGATGGCCGCCACGTCCGTCGCGTAGTAGATCGCCTCGCGGGCGCGCTGGTCGTTGAACGGCGCTGCCTTGGTGTTGAGCTGGATGACGTAGGGCGAGGTCGCGGGCTGGACCGTGAGCGTGACCCGCTTGTCGGCCTGCGCCTGCTCGATCAGCGGCGTGGTGACCATGCCCTCGTAGGCCTGCGCCTGCCCGGCCTGTACCGCCTGGTACGCGGCCTGGTCCCCGCCGATCGACTTGAAGACCAGCTTGTCGAGGTAGGGCTGGCCCGGCTTGTAGTAGTTCTCGTTGCGGGTCAACCGGAGTTCGGAGCTGAGCACGTTGTTCTCGACCTTGAACGGCCCGGCCCCGACCGGCGTCACGCGGAACTTGTCCTGGCCGAGCTGCTGCAGCGCGGTGGGCGAGGCGATCCAGTTCGCGTTCGACACCAGCATCGCGTTGATCACCGGCGCGTAGGGCCGGGTGAACTTCAGCACGACGGTGTTGCCCTCGGTCGTGATGCCGTTGTCGGCGAGCGGCCACTTCGGCGCACACGTGCACGTGGACTTGATGTCGCGGTTGAAGTTGAACGCGACGGCTTCGGCGTTGAACGGCGTGCCGTCGCTGAACTTCACGCCGTCGCGGATGGTGATCCGCACCGTCTTGCCGTCGGGGCTGACGTCGTAGCCGCTGGCCAGATCGGGTTCGACACGCGCGTTGCTGCCGTCCTCATCGGCCGACAACCGGAAGAGCCCGCCGTAGATGGCGGTCATGAGGCTGAGGTTCGCGGCTCCGGTGGTGTTGGTCGCGGGGTCGAGGCCGCTCGGCCACCCGCCCGCGAAACTCGCGAGTTCGAGCACGGTGAGCGTGCCACCGCGCTGGGGCGGTCCGGCGGCCGCGTTCCCGTCGCCCGCCCCGCCCGCCCCGCCCGCGCCGCCGCAGGCGGTGGCCAGCACGGCCACCGCCACCAGCGCGAGCACCCTGGCTGTCCTGGTCTTGAAGTCCACAGTGGATTCCCTAGTGCTCGTGGATGATCACGCCGCGGATGTTCTTGCCGTCCAGCATGTCCTGGTAACCCTGGTTGACCTCGTCCAGCTTGTACTTGCGGGTGACCAGCTCGTCGAGCTTGAGGTCGCCCGAGCGGTACAGGCCGAGCAGGCGCGGCACGTCGTAGAGCGGGTTGCTGTCGCCGAACAGGGCGCCGCGGATCTGCCGCTGGTAGCCGATCAGCATGCCGCCGGGGAAGTGGACCGCCTTCTCGCCGAGCTTCCCCACGGCCGTGATCGTGACCTTGCCGGTCTTGCCGGTGATCGCGATCGCGGAGTTGACGATCTCCTCGGTGAGCACACCCGGGGTGCAGATGGCGTGGTCGGCCAGCTGACCCCACGTGGTCTCGACCACGAACTCGTGGGCCTCCTTGGCATCGGCGAAGGTGTGGGTCGCCCCGAACACCTTCGCCATGTCCCGCTTGAACTCCACCGGGTCCACCACGACCACGTTCTTCGCCCCGGCGTACCGCGCGCCCTGCACGGCGTTGCTGCCCACGCCGCCCGCCCCGTAGATCACCACGGTCTGCCCGGCGCGGACTCCCGCGGCGTACACGGCCGAGCCCCAGCCGGTCGGTACGCCACAGCCGACGAGCGCGGCGATCTCGAACGGGATGTCGTCGGCCAGCGGGATGCACGCCCACTCGGAAACCACGGCGTACTGCGAAAAAGTGCCCAGCGTGCAGAAGCCGCCGAGGTCCTCGCCGTCGAGGTGGAAGCGGAACGTGCCGTCGAGGAACATGCCCGTGGAGGCGTTGAGCCCCTTCTCGCACATGTTCTGGTGCCCGGTCGAGCAGGGGCGGCACGCCCCGCACGCCGGGATGTAGGAGCACACGATCCGGTCGCCGGGCTTGACCCGCCGCACGTGCGGGCCGACCGACTCGACGATGCCGGCGCCCTCGTGCCCGCCGACGACGGGCAGCCGCACCGGCGCGTCGCCGCGGGTGATGTGGTCGTCGGAGTGGCACATCCCCGCCGCGTGGAACCTGACCCTGACCTCGTGCGCCTTCGGCTCGTCGAGCTGCAGGTCGACGATCTCCCAGGGGGTGTGCGCCTTGCGGGTGATCGCGGCGCGCGTCGTGATCGGCATGTCTGGGAACCCCTTTCAGTGTTCGTGGACGATGACGCCGCGGATGTTCTTGCCGTCCAACATGTCCTGGTAGCCCTGGTTGACTTCTTCGAGCTTGTAGCGGCGCGTGATCAGCTCGTCGAGCTTCACGTCGCCCGAGCGGTACAGGCCCAGCAGGCGCGGCACGTCGTAGAGCGGGTTGCACGCGCCGAAGATCGCGCCCTGCACCCGCCGCTGGTAGCCGATCAGCATCCCGGCCGGCAGGTCGAGCTGGCCCGGCCCGACCGCGGTGATCGTGACCTTGCCGGACTTGCCGACGACGTTGACCGCGTTCGTGATCACCTCGTCGGACAGGATGCCGACCGTGATCAGCGCGTGGTCCGCCAGCTGGCCCCAGGTGGTCTCGACCACGAAGTCGTGGGCTTCCTTGGCATCGGCGAACGTGTGGGTCGCCCCGAACACCTTCGCCATGTCCCGCTTGAACTCCACCGGGTCCACCACCACGACGTTCTTCGCCCCGGCGTACCGCGCGCCCTGCACGGCGTTGCTCCCGACGCCACCGGCGCCGTAGACCACGACCGTCTCGCCCGGCCGGACGCCGGCCGCGTACACCGCGGTGCCCCAGCCCGTCGGCACGCCGCAGCTGACGAGCGCGGCCACGTCGAACGGGATGTCGTCCGGGATCTTGATGACCGAGTACTCCGACAGCACCGCGTACTGCGAGAACGTGCCGAGCACGCACAGCCCGCCGTAGTCCTCGCCGTCGCGGTGGAAGCGGAACGTCCCGTCCGCGAACTCGCCCGTCGAGGCGTTCTTGCCCTCGTCGCACAGGTTCTGGTGGCCCGTCGAGCAGTAGCGGCACTTGCCGCACGCGGGGATGAACGAGCACACGACGTGGTCGCCCACCTCCACCCGCGTCACGTCGGCGCCCACGGCCTCGACCACCCCGGCGCCCTCGTGCCCGCCGACGACGGGGAAACGCATGCGCGCGTCACCCTTCTGGATGTGGTCGTCGGAATGGCACAGGCCCGCGGCGTAGAACTTCACCCGAACCTCGTCGGCCTTCGGTTCGTCGAGCTCGAGATCGACGATTTCCCAGGGGCGCCGGGGTTCCCGGCAGATCGCGGCCCGCGTAGTGATCATCTGGCTCCCCGTTCATCCGGCAGTGGCTCAACAATCGCCCGCCGGTGTGACCGCGGCCATAGCCATTCCACCTCGCGAAAGGCGGGATCGGGGCCGGGACGAACGAAAAGGGCGCCCCGCAGGACGCCCTTTTCGCCGGATGAAAAAGCCGTCAGCTCGGCGCGTCGATCAGCCCCTCGCGGATGGCGAACAACGCCGCCTGCGTGCGGGACGGCAGCTGCAGTTTCGTCAGCACGTGGCTGACGTGCGTGCGGGCCGTCCGCTCGCTGATCGACAGTTCCGTGGCGATCTGCCGGTTGGACAGCCCCCGGCCCACGAGCGTGAGGATGGTGCGCTCGCGGGCGGTGAGGGCGGCCAGGCCCATCGGCGGGGACACCAGCTGCCGCGTGAGCCGCCCCGCCACGGCCGGGTCGAGGTGCACCTCGCCGCGTGCGGCGGCGCGGATGGCGGCGGCGACCTCGTCGGGGTCGGCGTCCTTGAGCAGGTAGCCCGCGGCGCCCGCCTGCAGCGCGGCGTGCACGCGTTCGGTCTCGCCGAAGCTGGTCAGCACGACCACGCGCACGTCCGGGTACTTGGCGACCACCGAGGCGAGCGCGGAAATCCCGTCCAGGCGCGGCATCAGCACGTCCATCAGCACCACGCGCGGCAGCCACCCCTGCGCCGCGAGGCGGGCGAGCGTCGCCAGCGCGTCCTGCCCGTCGGTGGCCTCCGCGACCACCTCGATCCCCTCGGCGCTCTCCAGGTACGCGGCCAGCCCGCGCCGCACCACGGCGTGGTCGTCGACGACCATCACGCCTATCTGGTCTCGCCCGCCCGTCACCCGGCCACCACCCCCGGTCGAGGCGCTCTGCGCCGCTGTGAAATCCGCCGCGATCAATGCTCCTCCGGCACCGTCATCCGCACCAGCACCCGGCAGCCGCCGGCGGTGTTCCCGATCTCCATCGTCCCGTTCCACTGCTGGGCGCGCTCGCGCATCGACACCAGCCCCAGCGCGTGCGGCCGGGGCGTGCCGGCCAGGCCCACCCCGTCGTCCCGCACCTCCAGCGTCAGCCTGCCGTCGGTCACCGAAATCGACACGACGGCGGAGGTCGCCTGCGCGTGCTTGACCACGTTGTGCAGCGCCTCCTGCACGATGCGGTACACGTCGTCCTGCAGTTCCGTGGGCAGCTCGGGCAGCTCGTCGGCGATGATCCGGATCCGCACTCCGGATGCCGCCTGCAGCGACTCGGCGAGGGTGCGCACAGCACCCACGAGGCCGCGGCCGGCCAGTTCGAGCGGGTGCAGCTGCAGGACCAGCCCGCGCAGGTCGGCCAGCGCGTTCTGGGCGAGGCCGAGCAGTTCGTCCGCGACGCCCCGCACCTGGTCCGGGGTCGCGCTGCCGACCTGGGCCCGCAGCGCCTTCGCGTGCATGCGCATGGAGAACACCTGCTGCACCACGGAATCGTGCAGCTCGCGGGCGAGGCGGGCGCGTTCCTCGAGCCTCGCCTCGTGGCGGGAGCGGGCCAGCAGCTCCGCGGAGTCGACGGCCATCGCGGCCTGGTCGGCCATCGCGTCGAGGAACTCCAGCGTCTCGTTGCCCGGGTCCTCGCCCGGCGAGTAGAACGCGTTGAGGACGCCGACCGCGCGGCCCCGCACGACCAGCGGGACGGCGACGAACGTGTCCCAGTCCGGGGCGCCCATGATCGCGTGCAGGGGTTCCCAGCGGGGGTCGGCGAGGACGGCGGCCTTGCGGTGCGGCACGACGATGCGCCGGTGGGACTGGTAGGCCTCGACGAACATCAGGCGCGCGCCCAGCTTGCGGCACGCCTCCAGCCGCTCGGCGAAGTCGTCGGCGTCGGTGAAACCGGCCTTCCCGACGACGCGCATCGTGCCCCGCTCGACACGCAGGATCTGGACCGCCGAGATGTGCGTGGCCTGCACGACCTCACGCGCGACGACGTCCAGCGTCACGCTGAGCGACGCCGCGTCGGCCACGCTCGACGCCGCACGCGCGATCGCCGCGAGCCTGCGCTGCCGCCGCCCGACGTCGTCGACCCCGCCGCCGTCGCCCGGCGGACGGCCACATCCCGGGCAGACCACCGCCACCTTCGTCACCACTTCCGTCACGCTGGACCCCTTCGTGCAGCGTCCTCCCGCACCGTCGTGGTGCGGGACTTCCCGGCGGCCCCAGTCTGTGCAGGTGGTTCGGGTGGCCGCAAGGGGGCGCGCGGGTGTTTCTGGGCGTGCCCCGGCGTCCCGTCCCGGATCATGCGCGACAAATGTCGCGAGTGGCCCGTGGCAATGCACGGAAAACGGCCACGGGCGGCTGCCCGGGCCGTGCCCGGTGTCCCACAATCGACCCATGCCGCCGTCCGCCCCGCACTCGTCGGCGACTTCCGCCCTGCTGGAGGCACTTCGGACGGCGATCTACCAGGGTGAGCTGCCGCCCGGGCAGCGACTGGTCGAAGCGGAGCTCGCGAAGCGGCACGGTGCCTCGCGAGGCACCGTCCGCGAGGCGATCGCCTTGCTGAGCAACGAGGGTCTCGTCGCGCGGGAACGCAACCGCGGTGCCCACGTGCGGCCCGTCCCGCTCGCGGAGGCCGTGGAGATCACCGAGGTCAGGGCCGTATTGGAAGCCCTGTGCGCCGCCAAGGCCGCCGAAGCGGCGACCGCGGCCGAGCGACGTCAGCTGCGGGTGATCGAACGCAAGCTGCGTGAAGCGGCGGACCCCGCCGACTCGGTGGCGTACGCGCGGCTGAGCCAGCAGATGCACGTCCGGCTGCGGGAGATGGCCAGGCAGAGCACGGTCGCGGCGATCCTCGAACGGCTGCGGTACCAGAGCGTGCGGTACCAGCTGCACGTCGCACTGCTACCGGGCCAGGCGGCGCAGGGCACGCGGAACCACGTGCGCGTCATCGAGGCGGTGTGCTCCCACAACGCCGAGGAGGCCGAAGCCGCCATGCGCGAACACTGGGAAGCAGTAGCGACCGCACTACGGCGCCTGGTGGAGGTGAACACCGCAGGCCCCTGACTGGACACCGGGGCAGCACCCACGCCACGCAACCCGGCGATGCGAAGCGAGCAGGGCCCACCGCCCGCACCCACCCCCGCCCCGATCCCCAGCCGCACTTACGGCCGATCTGGCGTGTCAAGGGTGGCGCAGCCATCGCGAAGCGACGCCGCAGGCGCCCTTTACACGCCAGATCGGCCGGGACACTCAAAGATCGGGGCGGGGGTGGGCCCACAAGAAAGGGCGCCCAGCGCCCGAACGCAAGGAGCCCACATGGAAACCGACCACCTGAAAGCCATCGACGTCCACACGCACGTCCAGCGCTCCACCCACGCCACCCCGGACACCCCCAGCGAAGCCCTGACCTCGATGGCCCAGTACTTCAGAACAACCCCCAAGAGCTACACGGTGGACGAACTGGCCGCCTTCTACCGGGACCAGAACATGGCCGCCGTGACGTTCACCGTCGACGTCAAGGACGCCCCCGAGAACCCCGGCCAGCCGACCAACGAGGAGATCGCCGAGCGGGCGCACGCGAACTCCGACGTGCTGATCCCGTTCGCCAGCGTGGATCCCGCCCGTGGCGCCGAGGGTGTCCGCTGGGCGCGGCGGCTGATCGAGGAGCACGGCGTGCGCGGGTTCAAGTTCCACCCCACCGCGCAGGCGTTCCAGCCCGACGACCGTGCCGTGTACCCGCTGTACGAGGTGATCCAGGAGGCCGGGCTGCCCGCGTTGTTCCACACCGGCCAGACCGGCGCCGGCGCGGGGCAACGTGGCGGGGGCGGGCTGAAACTGCGTTACTCCAACCCGATCTACCTCGACGACGTGGCCGCCGACTTCCCCGATCTGACGATCATCATGGCGCACCCGTCGTTCCCCTGGCAGGAGGAAGCGATCTCGGTCGCCCTGCACAAACCGCTCGTCTACATCGACCTGTCGGGCTGGTCGCCGAAGTACTTCCCGCCGATCCTGGTGCAGTACGCGAACACGCTGCTGAAGGACAAGGTGCTGTTCGGCACCGACTTCCCCATGCTCACGCCGGAGCGCTGGCTGGCGGACCTGGAGAAGACCGGGATCCGCGACGAGGTGAAGCCGAAGCTGTTCAAGGAGAACGCGATCCGCGCGCTCGGCCTGGAGTGACGTGGAAGGCCCCGGTTCCCGGCGGGGAAGGGGACGGACTCCGCCGGGAACCGGGCCGCTCAGGTGCCCGGCGTGAGCGTCTCGCCCAGGAAGACGCCGCCGCGCGCCAGGCGCTGCTGCAGCACACGCACATCGATGTCACCGGCCGAGACGCGGTCCAGCGCGAGGTCCGCGGCCACGCCGGCCGCCTCCCCCATCGCGAAGCACGGGCCGGTCACGCGGGCCGAGGACTGACCCCCGTGGGTCATCGACGCGCACCGGCCGACCACGTAGAGGTTGCGGATCTTCTCGGGCACGATCATCCGGAACGGCAGCTGGTTGAACCCACGCGGGTCGTCCCCCCGCTGCCAGCGGAACTCGACGGTGCCGGCGACGTGCGCTTCGACGGGCCAGCCGTTGACGCCGATGGTGTCGTCGAAGTCCGCGCAGTCCAGCACGTCGTCCTCGGACAGCTGGTAGCGCCCCACGATCCGCCGGGTCTCGCGGATGCCGATCTGCGGGGCGATGTCGACGATGTAGGACTCGCGGAAGCCGGGCGTGCGGTCGCGGATGAACGAGAACGCGTCCCACGCCTGCGCCCTGCCCTGCAGCTCACCGCGGGTCAGCTGGTCGACGTCCGTGCCGTCGATCGCCCCACCGTCCTCAGTGGACAGCTGGGTCAGGTTCGCCCGCCACTCCAGCGGGTTGCGCTGCGGCCGGACGATGGGCTTCTTGCGCGGGAAGTGGTGCGTGCCGGCCTGCTCCGCCTCGCTCATCAGGCGCTCGACCGTCTTCCACGGCGCCGGGCCCGCCGCCGCCACGTCCACCCCGTTGAGCCGGAACATCAGCGACGGGTAAAGCATCCCGTCCACCGGCGGGGACTTCTCGAACGGCGCACCGGCCCACGCGGCGACGTCCCCGTCGCCGGAGCCGTCGATGAACATCCGCCCGCGCACGGCCACCCGGCCGGACTTCGACTCCACGAGCACCGCGTCGATCGTGTCGTCGTCCGCCATGACGACGCCGACGGCCATGGCGTGGAACAGGATCCGGGCACCGGAGGACACGAGCAGGTCGTCCAGCGCGATCTTGTACGCGGAGATGTCGAACGCCTGCGCCTGGATGCCATCGTTGATCGTCAGGTGCGGCTGGTTGAGGCCGTCGAGCTTCTCCAGCCGCCCGAGCAGTTCGTCGGCCAGCCCGCGGATGACGCGGTGGTGCTCCCCGTGGATCTTCGCGTGCAGCCCGCAGAACGTGCTCAGCCCGCCCGCCGTCCCCGCGCCGCCGAGGAAGCCGTACCGCTCGATGAGCAGCGTGGACCGGCCGGTGCGGGCGGCCGCGGCGGCGGCCATCAGCCCGGCGGGACCGCCACCCACCACGACCACGTCGAACTCGCCGTAGAGCGGGGTGCGGCGGGGCGGTTCTTCGACGGTGCGGGAATTCATGCGCCCAGCCAAACACGGCGCGGGCCCGCTTGGGAATGATCGTCGAGCGAAGAGCGGACCGGGACCGCGCCGCCGCGGTCACCCCGCCTGCGTCGTTTGACGTATTTCTCGCTCGCGGCAGGGGGTGAACGCCCTCGCCGGCCGCATACTCCCACAGGTGAAGACCACAGCGGCCGTCCTATGGGAGTACGGCAAGGACTGGGAAATCGAAGAACTCGAACTCGACGAACCCCACGAGGGTGAGGTCCTGGTGCGCCTCGCGGCCTCCGGGTTGTGCCACTCCGATGAGCACGTGCGGGTCGGGGACCTGCCGTTGGAGGCGCTGCCCGGCATCGGCGGCCACGAGGGCGCGGGCGTGGTGGAACGCGTCGGGCCCGGCGTGTCCAAGGTGCGCGAGGGCGACCACGTCGTGCTCAGCTTCATCCCCGCGTGCGGCCAGTGCACGTGGTGCGCCGCCGGCCACCAGAACCTGTGCGACGAGGGCGCCGGCCTGACCGTGGGCCTGCAGCGCGACGGGACCGCGCGCCACCACGTGCGGGGCCACGACGCCCGCCTGATGTGCCTGCTCGGCACGTTCTCGCCGTACACGGTGTGCAGCGAGAACTCCGCGATCCGCATCGACGACGACCTCCCGCTGGACAAGGCGGCGCTCATCGGCTGCGGGGTCACGACGGGCTGGGGCACGGCCGTCTACGGCGGGCAGGTGCGGGCCGGGGACACCGTGGTGGTGCTCGGCGTCGGCGGTGTGGGCGCGAACGCCGTGCAGGGCGCCCGGATCGCCGGTGCGACCCGGATCCTCGCGATCGACCCCGGGGAGTTCAACCGCGAGCAGGCCAGGCGCTTCGGTGCGACGCACACCTTCGCATCCACAAAGGACGCTCTGGAGGTGCTGCCGGACATGACGCGGGGGCGCCTGGCGGACAAGGCGCTGATCACCGTCGACACCGCGACGCCGACGATCATCGCCGACGCGATCTCGCTCGTCGGCAAGCTGGGCAGGGTGGTGCTCACGTCGCTGGCGCCGGTCGTCTCGCGGCAGGTGGAGCTGCCGATGTTCGAGCTGACCGCGTACGAGAAACAGGTCGTGGGCTGCCTGTTCGGCCACGCGAACCCGCGTGCGGACGTGCCGAAGCTGCTCGAGCTGTACCGGCAGGGCGAACTGCTGCTGGACGACCTCGTCACGCGCACCTACACCCTCGACCAGGTCAACGACGGTTACGCGGACATGCGGGCGCACCGCAACATCCGCGGGCTCATCCGCTACTGAAGGGACAGCATGGAGTTCCTGGTACGCCAGCAGAACAACGCCGACCCGGAGCGCCGCGAGGCGCTCCGGGCGCGTGAACGCGCCCGCGCGCAGGAGCTGCGGGACGCGGGCATCCTCGTGAAGCTGTGGCGCGTGCTCGGTTCGACGGACTCGATCGCGTTGTACGAGGCGCCGGACGCCGACGCGCTGCACGAGGCGTTGTATTCCCTGCCGATGGCGCCGTGGATGCGGTTCCAGGTGGAGCCGCTCGTGACGCACCCGCAGGAGAAAAACCTTCCGCCACGCGAAAAAGACGCTTGACCATGGGCCCGGTGAAGGCCGGTTCACCTACGTTGGCAGGAGAAGATCGACAGGACGGGAAGAGCCATGCGCACGCGAGCCGCGATCATCCGGGAGACCGGGAAGCCCTGGGAGGTCACGGAACTGGAGCTGGACGACCCCCGCGAGGGTGAGGTCCGCATCCGGTTCGCCGTGTCCGGGATGTGCCACTCCGACGAACACCTGCGCACCGGCGACAGCGTTTCCAGGCTGCCGATCGTCGGCGGTCACGAAGGAGCGGGCGTCGTGGAGGCGACCGGCCCCGGCGTGACCCGGGTCCGCCCCGGCGACCGCGTGGTGTGCTCGTTCATCCCCGCGTGCGGCGTGTGCCGCTACTGCTCGACCGGCAGGCAGAACCTGTGCGACCAGGGTGCGGAGATGGCCACGGGGCTGCTGCCCGGTGGCGGGTTCCGCTTCCACGACGACGCGGGCGAGGACCTCGGCGGGTTCTGCATGCTGGGCACCTTCGCCGAGCACGCGGTGGTTTCCCAGGCCTCGTGCGTGAAACTGGACGACGACATCCCGTTCGAGGTCGCCGCGCTCACCGGCTGCGGGGTGCCGACCGGCTGGGGTTCCTCGGTCTACGTGGCGGGCGTCCGCGCCGGGGACACGGTGGTCGTCTTCGGCTGCGGCGGCGTCGGCTCGAACGCCGTGCAGGGCGCGGCCTACGCGGGCGCCAAGAACATCGTCGTCGTGGACCCGGTGCCGTTCAAACGGGACAAGGCGGAGGAGTTCGGCGCGACGCACGTGTTCGCCGACGCGGCGTCGGCGCACGAGGCGGTGGTCGAGCTGACGCGGGGGCAGCTCGCCGACCACGCCATCTGCACCGTCGGCGTGCTCACCGCCGAGGTCGTCTCGCAGGCCACCGCGATCGTCGGCAAGGACGGCCAGGTCACCGTCACGTCGGTGGGCCGCACGGGTGACGTGCACGTCCAGCTCGCCGCGAACGGGCTGCTCGTGGGCTACCAGCGGCGCGTGCAGGGCCACGTGTTCGGCAAGTGCAACCCGCTGTACGACATCCCGAAGCTGCACGGCCTCTACCGGGCCGGGCGGCTCAAGCTCGACGAACTGATCACCCGCCGCTACCCGCTGGACGAGATCAACCAGGGGTACGCCGACCTCGACGAGGGCCGGATCATCCGCGGCATCGTCGTCCACGGGCAGTGACGGTGCGGTGGTGGCCCGGCGGCGCGGCCGGGCCACCGGGGTCACCAGCGGTCCTGCATCGTCCCCACGTCCCCGGCGACGGTGACGGGCATCGCGGTCAGCGCCAGCACCTCCTCGACCGTGAAGCCCGCGGCGACCTCGTCGAGCCGGAAACCCCCGCCGGTCCTGGTGAGCAGCGCGAGATCGGTGACGATCGTGTCGACGCAGCCCGGCGTCGTCAGCGCGAACTCGCACTGCTCGACGAGCTTCGGGCGCCCGTGGGAGTCGGTGTGCTCCAGCAGTGCCACGACCTGCCGCGCGCCCACCGCCAGGTCCATCGCGCCGCCGATGCCGCCGCCCGTCATCGTGGGCAGCGTCCAGTTGGCGAGATCGCCCGCCGCGGACACCTGGTAGGCGCCCAGCACGACCGCGTCCAGCCTGCCCGAGCGCGCTATCTCGAACGACGTCACACTGTCGAAAAAGGACGCTCCCGGCCGCAGGCCGACGAAATAGCCGCCGGCGTCGTGCACGTCCGGGTCGAACGAGTCGTCGCGAATGATCGCGCCGTAGCGCAGGATGCCGTTCTCGCTGTGCAGCGCGACGGGGCGGTCCCCGACGAAGTCGGACACGAGGGTCGGCAGCCCGGCGCCGAGGTTGACGGTCGCCCCGTCGGGCAGCAGCGCCGCCGTGCGCCGGGCCATTCCCGCCCGCGTCAGCGCGGGCTTGCCGCCGTACTCGCGTGCGCTGTCCGCGGCGCGGCTCGGCCGCATCGGCAGGTTCCGCACGTCGAGCTGGACGGTGCTGCGCACGACGCGGCTGACGAACACGCCGGGGATATCGATCTCCTCGGGCGCCAGCTCGCCAACGCCGACGATCTCGTCCACCTCCGCGATGGTCACGCGCGCCGCCTTCGCGAAGCTGACGTTGAAGTTCCGGCTCCCGCCCCGCAGCTGGAGGTTCCCGGAAGCGTCGGCGCGGTGCGCCCTGACGAACGCGTAGTCGGGGCGGATCGCGGTTTCGAGGATGTGCGGCCGGCCGTCGAAATGACGCACGTCCTTGCCCTCGGCGATCGCGGTGCCGACGCCGACGGGCGTGTAGAACGCGGGGATCCCGGCGCCACCGGCTCGCATCCGCTCGACGAGCGTGCCCTGCGGGACCATTTCCAGCTCCATGGTCCCGGCCCGGATCTGGCGCTCGGCCTCGGACACGATGCCGGGCCGCGCGGAGAAACACGTGACGAGGCGGGCGATCTGCTTGCCCTCGGCGAGCAGGTGGGCGGTCGGCGTGCCGGGCTGGCCGAGCCCGTTGCAGTACACGGTGAGCCCGCTCGTGCCGAGTTCGTGCAACGCCACGATGAGGCTGGAGGGGAACCGGTGCGCCACCCCGAAACCGGCGACCGCGATGCTCGCCCCGTCGGGAATGTCGCGGACCGCTTCGGCGGGCGTCACCATGACCTTGTCCATGAGGCCTCCAGCTGGCGGAAGAATGTCAACAAAAATGTTGACAATAAATTCTACAACGGCGATTCTCGATCAGCCAGCCCCGAAGGAGCGTGCTCAATGAAGATCGTGGTGGCGAAGGTTTCCGAGTTCCCGCCAGGAGACCGGCGCATCGTGCAGGTCGGGAAACGCTCGATCGGCGTCTTCCGGATCGGCGAGAGGTTCTACGCCCTCAACAACTACTGCCCGCACCAGGGCGGGCCGCTGTGCCTCGGCCGCACGGCGCCCACGACCTCCTCCAGCAGGCCCGGCGAGTACACCGTGAACGAGGACGTGTTCGTCGCCTGTCCCTGGCACGGCTGGGAGTACGACGTCACGACCGGCCAGTCCTACCTGGGACCCGGCGAAACCCCGGTGCGCAGCTACGGCGTTTCCGTGGCACCCGGTGAAGCGCTGGGCGCGGACGTGAAGTTCCCGGACCGGGTGCCCGGCCCGTACGTGGCGGAGACCTTCGAAGTGCACGTGGAAGACGACTACGTGGTGGTCGACACGACCGCCCGGCAGGCAGTGAGGTGACCATGACGACCACCGAGACCCAGCAGCGGACCGCCGTTGTCGACGCCGACATCCACCCGACGATCCCGGCGGCGAACCTCGCGGCGCGGTTGCCCGAGCCGTGGCGCACGCGGTTCCAGACGTTCGGCACGCGCGTCGCCCCGCCGCCCGCGATCTACCCGCGCGTGCGCAACGGCGGCATGCGCCTGGACTCCTACCCCGCCAACGGCATCCCCGGCAGCGACCTCGGGCTGATCCGCGAGCAGCTGCTCGACGCCTACGGCATCGGCTACGGCGTGCTGATCCCCTTGCAGGCGCACAGTTACGGCGCCGAGCAGCCGGAGTACGCGCAGGCGCTGTGCCACGCGCTGAACGAAAGCATCCGCGAGGACTTCCTCGACCCCGAGCCGCGGCTGGTGAGCAGCCTGTGCGTGCCGCACGAGTCGCCGGAGCTGTCCATCGCGGAGATCGAGCGCTACGCCGACGACCCGCGGTTCGTTCAGGTGCTCTTCCCCGGCGGGCCGGAAACCGTGCTGGGCCACCAGAAGTACCTGCCGATCTACCGCGCGGCGGCGGAGGCCGGGCTGCCCGTCGCGATCCACCTCGGCGGCATCGAGCAGCACCGCGGGGACGGCTGGCCGTCGTTCTACCTGGAGCACCACTGCTGGTTCGGCAACGGCATGGCGATGCTGGCCGCGAACCTGATCCTCGAAGGCGTGTTCGAGCAGGTGCCGGACCTGCAGATCGTGCTCGTCGAAGGCGGCATCGCGTGGTCGGCCCCGCTGATGTGGAGCCTCGACGAGGCGTGGTCGCTGCTGAGTGCCGACGTGCCCCGGTTGCAGCGCAAGCCTTCCGAGTACTTCCGCGAGCACTTCTGGTTCAGCACGCAGCCCATCGAGGAGCCGCCGAACCCGAAGCACCTCGGGATGGCGCTGGCGCAGACCGGGATGACCGACCGGATCATGTTCGCCTCCGACTACCCGCACTGGGACTTCGACTCGCCCACGACGGCGCTGCGTGAGCTGCCCAAGGAGCTGCGCGAGGAGATCATGAACGAGAACGCCTACCGGCTCTACCGGAACCTGGAGCGCCCGTGACCGAGCACATCGACACCGACGTCCACTGCGCGCCGGCCTCGCTGGAGGCGCTGTTCCCGTACCTGGACAGCTACTGGCGCGAGTACGTGACCGAAGCGAACATGAAGCTGTCGCCCACCTTCGGCGGCGCGTACCCGCCGGGCGCACCCACGTCCGCGACGCCGGAGTCCCGCGCGGCGGGCACCTTCCCGCCCGACAACGTCGAGGCGATGCGCAAGCAGGTGTTGGACCGGGACGGGCTGCGGTACGCGATCCTCAACTGCGTCACGTCGTTCGACATCAGCCACAACCCGTACTACGAGAACGCGCTCACCCGCGCGGTCAACGACTGGCTGCGCACGGAGTGGCTCGACCAGGACGACCGGCTGCGGGCGTCGATGGTGATCCCGACGATGGACACCGATGCCGCGATCGCCGAGATCGAGCGCCTCGGTCCCGACCGCCGGTTCGTGCAGGTGCTGTTGCCCATCCGCGGGCAGGACGTGCGCTACGGCAACAAGCGCTTCCACCCGGTGCTGGCGGCGGCGGCGCGGCACGGGCTCGTCGTCGGGCTGCACGCGTGGGGCCGGATTTCGAGTTCTCCCACGCCGACCGGGTTCGCCCACACCTACGTCGAGGACTACCTCAGCAACTCGCAGATCGTGCAGGCGCACGTGGTGAGCCTGATCGCGGAGGGCGTGTTCCGCGACCAGCCGGAGCTGAAGATCTGCCTGAGCGAGTGCGGGTTCTCGTGGCTGCCCTCGCTGCTGTGGCGGTTCGACAAGGAGTGGCGCTCGGTGTGGCGCGAGGTGCCGTGGATGCGGGAGTCGCCCGCGGAGTACTTCTACCGGCACTTCCGCTCGACGACCGAGCCCGCGCAGCTGCCCCCGGACGACGGGCAGCTGGCGGAGCTGATCGAGATGATGCGGGCGCCGGAGTTCCTCATGTACGCCAGCGACCACCCGCACGACCACGGGCCGGGCGGGCAGCGCCTGCTGGGCGCCCTGGATGCCGATGGTCAGGCCGCCGTGCGGTACGGCAACGCGGCGGCGTTCTACCGGTCCTGACGGCGGGTGCGGGCGGCGGGAGCGAGAATGGCCGGATGCCCGACCAGCCGAACCCCTCCCCCGTCCGCACCCGCAACCGCTGGGGCGAGGGCGAGCGCCTGCGCGGCGAGATCCTGGCCGCCGCGAGCCGCCTGCTGTCCGGTCTCGGCGGTGAGGACGGGCTGACGATCCGCGGGGTCGCCAGGGCGGCAGGCATCGCCCCGGCCAGCATCTACCAGCACTTCGCCGACCGTGCCGCGCTGGTCAGGGGCCTGCGCGAGCACGAGTTCGCGCGGCTCCGGTCGCTGATGCGGGAGGCCGACGCGCGGCCACCGGAACACGACGTGGTGGCCCGGGTGCGGGCTCAGCTGCACGCCTACTGCGCGTTCGCCATCGACAACCCCGGGCACTACCGGCTCATGCTCAGCGGGCGCTCCCCCGCCGAGGGCTCGCCACGCGGTCCGCTGGCCGACGTCTTCGCCGCGCTCACGGAGGCGTTCGAACGCTGCGCCGCCGCCGGGCACACCCTGCGGATCCCCAGCGATCGCGCCGCCGTCATCGTGTTCGTCGGCGCGCACGGGCGCGTGGCCCTGCTGCACAGCAATCCCGGCGGCCCCGGGGCACCGGCGGTGCGGAGCTTCGTCGACGAGCTGGTGGCGCTCGTCTTCGCGTGAACGCGTTGCTCCGGGCGTGTGGTCTCCTTCGACAACCTCCCCCACAGTTGCCTAACATCTGTTCGACAAGTAACCGAACAACCGTTTGGGAACTGTGCGGCAGGAGGCCCGATGACCGAGGCACCCAGCTTCCCCATGACCCCGCGCTGCCCGCTCGACCCGCCCCCCGAGCTGTCCCGGCTGTGCGAGGAGGCACCGGTCACGAGGGTCCGGCTGTGGGACGGCAGCACCCCCTGGCTGGTCACGCGATACGAAGACGTGCGCGCGATGCTGCGCGACCCGAGGGTCAGCGCCGACAGCGACCGGCCCGGCTACCCCCACGTGACCCCCGGCATCGCGGCGCGGCGACGGCGGGCGAAGACCTTCATCAACCAGGACGATCCCGGGCACGCCGCCGGGCGGCGCCTGCTCACCGCCGACTTCACGGTGCGGCGCGTCGAGGCGCTGCGCCCCCGGATCCAGCGGATCGTCGACGAACTCGTCGACGACCTGCTCGCCGGACCCCAACCGGCCGACCTCGTCGAGGCGCTCGCGTTGCCGGTGCCGTCGCTGGTGATCTGCGAGCTGCTCGGCGTGCCCTACGCGGACCGGGCGTTCTTCCACGGCATCAGCAAGCTGCTGGTCTCGCGCGACGCCACCCCGGAGGCGTCGGTCGCGGCCGCGGAGGAGCTGCTGGACTACCTGGGCGGGCTGGTCGAGCGCAAGGCCGCCGACCCGGGCGACGACCTGCTCAGCAGGCTCGCCGTGGCACAGTTCCGCACCGGGAAGCTGACCCGGCGCGAGATCGCCGCGATGGGCCAGCTGCTGCTCGTCGCGGGGCACGAGACGACGGCCAACATGATCGCGCTCGGCACCGTCGCGCTGCTGACACATCCCGGGCAGCTCGCGGAGCTGCGGGCCAGCGAGGACCCGGAGTTCGTCGCCAACGCCGTCGAGGAGCTGCTGCGGTACCTGACGATCGTCCACTCAGGACGACGGCGCGTCGCAACGGAGGACCTGGAGCTGGGCGGGCAGCTGATCCGCGCGGGCGAGGGCCTCATCGCGGCGACCGACGCGGCGAACCGGGACGAGACGGCCTTCCCCGGCGCGGACTCGCTCGACCTGCACCGCGCGGCCCGGCACCACGTGGCGTTCGGCTACGGCGTGCACCAGTGCCTCGGCCAGCCGCTGGCCCGGGTCGAGCTGCAGGTCGTCTACGGCACGCTCTACCGCCGCGTTCCGACGCTCGCGCTGGCCGTCCCGGCCGGGGAGTTGCGCTACAAGCACGACATGCTCGTCCACGGCGTGCACGAACTGCCCGTGACCTGGTGACGTGCCAGTGCGGCTAACCTGCTCGTATGCGTCGTGACGGGAACCCGGAGTTCATCGAAGCGCTGGCCCGCGGGCTGGACGTGCTCCGCTGCTTCGAACCGGGCCGGGCGTCGATGACGCTCAGCGAGGTCGCCGCCGCGGCGGAGCTGGCCAGGCCCACCGCGCGCCGCATCCTCATCACCCTGGAGCAGCTCGGCTACGTCCGCAACGACGGCGGCGCGTTCTCGCTGACGCCGCGGGTGCTGGAGCTGGGCATGGCCTACATCGGCTCGGTGAACCTGTGGGACCTGGCGCACCCGCACCTGCGGGAGCTGGTCCGGCAGACCGGCGAGTCGTGCTCGATCGCGCAGCTCGACGGCTCCGACGTGGTGTACGTGGCGCGGGTCGCGGTGCCGAAGCTGGTCACGCTCGCGGTCACCATCGGCACCCGGTTCCCCGCGCCGGCCACGTCGCTGGGCAAGGTGCTGCTCGCCGCGCTGAGCCCCGGCGAGCTGGACGCCGCGCTCGCCGAACCGAGCCGGGCCGGGGTCACCTCCCGCTGGCAGCCCGGCCGGGCGGAGCTCGACGCCGAGCTGCGGGAGGTGCGGGCCCGCGGCTGGGCCGCCACGGACGAGCAGCTGGCGCTGGGCATCCGCTCGGTGGCGGCGCCGATCCGTGACGGCGACGGCCGCGTGGTGGCGGCGGTGAACGTCAACGCCCATGCGGCCGAGACGTCCATGGAGACGCTCGTGGACCACCACCTGCCGCTGCTGCTGCACGCGGCGAGCGCGATCGGCGCGGACTGGGCGGCATGGCACAACCGTCCACTGGAGACGGTCGTCGAGGGCTGAACCCCTTACCGCGCCGGGGTTCTGACGACGGCTCGTGACCGTCCATCGAGGACGAGCCGGATCACCCCGCACTCGCACCGCAGGTAACGGACCTCACCCTCGGAGGTGGGGTGGCGGGAGATCACCCGCTCACGGCAACCGTGGTGTTCACTGACCATGCCCCCAGCATGAAGTAAGGCCGTTGTGCAGTTCAATGCTTACACTGGGGGCATGCAGTTCACGCCTTACGGAGGGGTCGCCGCGCAGCTGGCCGCCGCCCTCGTCAACGCGGCCCCCGGCGCGACGACCGCCACCTACGAGGACCTCATCGAGACCTACGACTACCGCGGCACGTCCCCCGTCACGCCGGCGGAGGCGGCCGAGCTGACGGCGTGGGCGGAGCGGCTGCGCCCGGTGTTCTCGGAGCCGGCACTGCAGCCGCGGGTGGACCTGGTGAACGAGCTGCTGGCCGTGGTGGCCGCCCGCCCGTACCTCTCGCAGCACCACGACCGCCCGCCGCACTTCCACTACGCGGCCGAGGACGCGCCGACGGTGCAGCGCATCAAGGCCTACACGATCATGGGCGTGGGCCACGTCCTGTGCGACGATCCACAACGGATCGGCTCCTGCGGCCGCCCGGGCTGCGCGACGGTGTTCGTGGACACCTCCCGCAACGGACGGCGCCGCTTCTGCTCACCGGAATGCGCGAACCGCGCCCACGTCGCGGCACACCGGCGAAGGCAGCGAGCCGGGACGGCTTGAGCCCCGGTGGGGAACTGGATCTTCCGGCGAAAGCCGGCACCCGTCGCCGGGACGGCCCGGCAGCAGGCCGGGATACTGGACGACGCGTGCGGAACCGCGGCGGAGGGCCCCGCGTCGGAGCAGCAGGCGCCGCGCCCCGCGCGCCGCCCCGCACCCGGGGACGACGACCACTTCGACCAGAACTCGATGCTGTGCCGCTGACCACTCCGCTCACACCGCCGGGACGGCGCTGACGCCCGGCAACCGGGCACTGGCCAAGGACGCCGTGCCGGGCGATGGGGACGAGCCGTGGTTCGACAAGAGCCAGATCGGTGGGGACCGGAGCCCGGAGGAGACCCGTAAGGACCTTGACGTATGACCGAACCCAGTCCCGCCCGACGGCGGGCCGCCGAGAAGATCTTCGCCCACGAGGAACGCCTCGCGGCGCAGCGGCACGAGCGCGAGGTTCGCCCCGGTTTCCGGGAACGGGTCGAAGAGCTGATGCGCGGCGAGTGGGGCGAGCCGGTCGCCGCGCTGCGCCTCGGCGACACCTCACTGGGGTTCGAGGTGCCCGGCAGGCGCCTGGACGGCACGATCAAGGGCAGGAAGCTCGCGCGGCGGTTCTTCTGGAACATCCTGCGTGGCATCGCCGGCGGGGCGTGGACCGTCTTCGCGCTGGTCAACGGCGCGGGCGGTGGCGGCGGACGATGGGGCAGCCCGTTCGAGCGGGAGATCCGCGTCAAGGGCCCGGCGAACGCGCTCGCCCTCGACCTCACCGACCGGCTCCGGTCGGTGAAAGGGCCCTGGCTGGTGCTCTCCCGGTCGGGCGTCGCCCTCGTCGACAGCGGATCGGCCTACCTCGACCCCGCCGACGCGGCCCCGCCGCGGATCGTCTGGCAGGCGCGGACGCCACAGGCGCCGGAGGTCGACGTCCGCGGGTGCACCATCACCTGGCCCGACGGGTCGACCTTCCGGTTTCCCCTGCACAGCAGCGCCGAAGCACAGCGCCTCAGGTAGCGATGTCCGGGTACGGCATCGAGAAGTGCGCCAGCCGCTTCGCATACTCGCGCTGGAAGCCCAGCGGCTCGTCGTAGTCGCGTTCGAACATCGCGATGAACAGGGTCAGCGTGAGGAACGGGTGGGCGCCCAGCTCGAACAGCTTCGGGTAGTCGTGAGTGGACAGTGCCTCGCGCTCGGCTTCCTCGAACCGCAGCCACGTCGAGTTCTCCCCGCTGTGGCAGTTGAGGATCGCGTTGGCGCGCTCGGCCTCCCACCACCGCACCGTGCCCGCCGGGTCCTCGCGGTAGCGCTCGACGAGCTCCGGGTCGCGGTCGATCGTGTACAGGAACTTGTCCAGCAGGTACTTGCTCACCGCAGCCCTCCCGGGTACCAGGTGAAGTAGGCCTCCATCGTGTGGAACAGGTCGTAGGTGTCGACGTAGTCCACCCGCTGCCCCTCCCCCGCCACGCCCATCATCAGCATGAAGTCCATGAACCCGTGCGTCGCGTTGCCCGGCAGGTGCAGGCTCTCCAGCGTGACCTCACCAAGGCACTTTTCGATGTCGCCGTTCGCTATCCAGTCCACGGCCTTGCGGTCGAACTCGGGATCCGGTCCGTGCGGCCCGAACTGCCGCGGACCGCCCAGTTCCAGCGACAGGTGCCCGGTGCCGATCACCGCCACGCGCTGGTCCGACGGCCAGGACTCGATCAGCTGCCGGATCGTCCGTCCCAACTGGACGAACCGCTTCGGCTGCGGCAGCGGGGGCGCGAAGATGTTGGTGTAGATGGGCACGATCGGCAGGTCGTTCTGCGGGCGCAGGGTGATGATCGGGCACGTGATGGAGTGGTCGATCCGCAGCTCGTTGGAGAACGCCAGGTCGAACCCGGCGTCCAGGCCTTCGCGCAGCACGTACTCCGACAGGTCCTCCTGTCCTTTGAGGACCATCCTGGGCAGCCCGAACTCGCGTTCCTCGTTGTACCAGTTGGCGTCGTAGACGGGGGCCTTGCCGACGAGGAACTGCGGCATGTTGTCCAGCCACAGCTGGTGGAAGTGGTCGGAGCCGACCATCACGAGCACGTCCGGCCGCGCCCGCGTCAGCGTCTGGCGGAACGCCTCGACCTTGCGCACCCACTCGTCGGCGAAGTCCGGGCGGTCCTCACCGGTCGCGGTGCTGGCGCGGTAGTAGAACGGGTGGTGGGTGGACGCGATCACCGCGACCAGTTGAGCCATCTCAGCCTCCGGACGGTTCGGGCGGCACGGACCGGTTGTTCAGGTCCACGGACAGGAAGATCTCGTTGGCGACCGGGTTGCGCAGCTCCTCGGCCAGCTGCCCGATGAGCCCCGCGGTGCGGGCGAGCAGGGCGAAGCCACGCAGCAGTTCCAGTGGCAGCCCCAGGTCCGCGAGCGCGGCGCCGCAGACCCCGGCGCCGTTGAGCGGCAAGGTGCGGCCGAGCACCTGCGGGTGCACGCGCCCGATCGCCGCGAACAGCGACAGGTGCGAGCCGAACAGGTCCTCCTCGCGGGCGATCTCGAACAGCCGCGGCGTGCGGGGGTCGCCCTGCTTGTGCACGTGGTGGCCGAGGCCCGGGATGAGCTTTCCGGCTGCACGGCGGGCTTTCACGGTCTCCAGCGCGAGCGCGTCCCAGCCGGCCTCGTCTCCCGGAGCCTCCACAGTGGACAGAACTTCGTGCAGGAACCGGCCGCAGTCCTCGGTCACGCCGAGGAACCGCGAACCGCCGCCGAGCAGGCCCGCGGCGAGCGCGCCCTGCACCGAGTCGGGCGCGGACAGGTAGGTCAGCCGGGTCACGATCGCGGTCGGCGTGAAGCCGTGGTCCGCCAGCGCGGCGAGCACGGCCTCGAACACCCGCGTCTCCCCGGGCGACGGACGTCGCTGCGTGGCGAGCCAGAACGCCAGCTCACCGAAGGAGACCTTGCCCATCACGTCCCGCGCCAGGTCCTGCCCCAGCAACGTGATCTTGTCCAGCGAGGACGCGCCCAGCGCCGTCGGGTACTCCGTCATTCCTGCTGCTCCAGCCACTTGCGCAGTTCCGCCCCGTGCTCGTCGAGTCCGGGCGGCGGCAGCCGGTAGTCCACCGGCGTCTCGGAGAACCGGATCGGGTGCCGGGTCGTCGGCACTCCCCCGACCTCGACCACCGGGTCCAGCTCGAACCGTTCCGCCATCGCGAACCCCTGGTCGATCGTGTTGATCGGCCCGCACGGCACCCCGGCCTCGACGAGCAGGTCGAACCATTCCAGCGCGCCGCGTTTGCGCAGCTGCTCGGCGAGGATGGGGCGCAGCTCGTCGCGCCGCTCGGTGCGGTCGGCGTTGCGCGCGAAGCGCGGGTCGTCCGCGATCTCGGGGATGCCGAGCACCTCGCACAGCTTGCGGAACTGCCCGTCGTTGGCGGCGGTGACGATGAGGTCGTTGTCGGCCGTCGGCAGCGGCTCGTACGGGAACACGCTGGGGTGCGCGTTGCCCATCCGGTAGGGCACGGTGCCGCCCGCGACGTACGCCGAGCTGTGGTTCACCAGCCCGGTCAGCGCCGAAGAAAGCAGGTTCACCTCGACGTGCTGTCCCTGCCCTGTCGCGTCGCGGTGGCGCAGCGCGGCGAGGATGCCGATCGTGGCGTGGTTGCCCGCCATCACGTCGAACACCGAGATGCCCGCGCGGTACGGCGGCCCGTCCGGGTCCCCGGTGAGGCTCATCAGCCCGGAGATCGCCTGCACCATCAGGTCGTAGCCGGGCACGTTCCGGCCGGCGCCGGAGCCGAACCCGCTGATCGAGGCGTAGATGACGCCGGGGTTCGCCTCGAGCACGGCGTCGAAGTCCAGTCCGTACTTGGCGAGCCCGCCGGGTTTGAAGTTCTCGATCAGCACGTCGGCGCGGCGGGCCAGCTCGCGGGCGAGCCGGGCGTCGGTCTCGTCCCGCAGGTCGAGCGCGATGGACCGCTTGCCGCGGTTGACACCGAGGTAGTACGTCGCGACGCCGTCGCGCACCGGGGGCATCCAGGTGCGTGTGTCGTCGCCGCGCGGACCCTCCACTTTGATCACTTCCGCGCCCAGGTCCGCCAGCAGCATCGTGGCGTAGGGACCGGCGAGGATCCGGGAGAAGTCCGCGACGAGCAGCCCGGCGAGCGGGCCGCTGCGGTCAGGAGCGGGTGTGGGTCGAGGCACTGGCGTAGTCCGTGTACGTGTAGGGGTTGTCGAGGACCTTGGTCTCGGGGATGTCCGGGTTCATGCCCTTGCGCCAGGCTTCCTCGCCCAGCTGCGTCCGCAGGTACGTCACGGTCTCGTCGACCTCGCGGCGCACGGCGTCGAGGTCGATGCCGACGAGGCGGTGGTCGTGCTTGACCACGCGCCCGTTCACCAGCACCGTGTGCACGTCCCCGCGCTGGGCCTGGAAAGCGACGTGGCCGTACGGGTTCAGCAGCGGGAACGACACCGAGCTGTGGTCGTTCTTGATGAGCACGACGTCGGCCTTCTTGCCCGGTTCGAGGCTGCCGAGGTCGTCGCGGCCGATCGCGTGGGCGCCGCCGCGCGTGGCCCAGTCGACGACGTGCTCGGCGCGGAGGCTGGCGTGCGTGACGGTCTCGTTCTTCGCGTGCGCCTCCAGGTGCTCACGCGACCGGTCCGCGCCCAGTGTCGTGCGCATGGCGGAGAACAGGTCGCCGCTCCACCACACGGAGGTGTCCATGGACAGCGAAACCGGGATGCCGTGCGCGCGGATGGCCCAGGTGGGCGGGTAGCCCTGGCCCGCGCTCTGCTCGCTCTCGGTGGACACGGAGATGGAGCCGCCGGTCGCCGCGATGCGGTGGTAGGAGTCGGCGGACAGCGAGGCCGCGTGCACGTAGACGGTTTCCGGGGTCATGAAACCGTGGTCGTGCATGAGCTTGATGCCGTCGTCGTTGGTCGCGCCCCACACGCCGGCGTGCGTGGTGACGGCCACGCCCAGCTCCCTCGCGACCTCGAACGCGGGCTTCTCGGGGAAGGCCGGGTCGCCGGTCACGTCGAAGGCGAGCTGGAAGCCGAGCAGGTCGTCCCCGGTGATCCGGCGGCGCACGAAGTCGCGGAACTCCGGCGCGGCGGTCCACTCGGCGGGCGGGGCCTGGATGTTGCCGTAGGCGAGGACGAACCGGCCCGGCACCGACTGCAGCGCGTCGACGGCGGCGTCGGCGTGGTCCACGGTCCGCAGCCCGTGCGACCAGTCGACGACGGTGGTGACGCCGGATTCGAGCGCTTCGACGGCGGCGAGCACGTTGCCGGCGTGGACGTCCTGGGGGCGGAACAGCTTGCCGCTTTCCAGGTAGTACCAGACGAAGTACTGCGTGAGGGTCCAGTCGGCGCCGTAGCCGCGCATCGCGGTCTGCCACATGTGCCGGTGGGTGTCGATCATGCCCGGCATGACGATGCCGCCGCTCGCGTCGATCACCACGGCGTCCTGCGGCACCTCGAGGTCCGGGCCGACGGCGGTGATGCGATCACCGGTGACGAGCACGTCGGCGCGGTCGAGCACGCGCCGCTGGTCGTCCAGGGTCAGGACGGTGCCGCCCCGCAACACGACGGGCCTTCCCGGCGCGAACTCGCTCGGCTGGCTCATGAGGGCACTCCTCACTTCTTCGTGGTCGCCCGTACAGCTGTCCGCACTCCGGACAGCCTGGTGGTTGCGCCCACTCTGGCCCGCATCCCAGGAGAAGTCAAGAGCCGTGTCCGCGATGCGGACAGTTGTCCGTTGATCTAGTCGCGGGTCGCGACCGCCCGGACGTGCGCGCGCTCGCCCTGCCGCCCGACCAGGCTGAGGAACTCGACGGGACCGGCGCCGGTGGCCCCGAACCAGTGCGGGGTGCTGGTGTCGAACTCCGCGGCCTCCCCCGGCTTGAGGAGGAGGTCCTGCTCGCCCAGCACCAGGCGCAGCGTGCCGTTGAGGACGTAGACCCAGTCGTGGCCCTCGTGGGTGCGCAGGTCGGGTTCGGCGTCGTCGGTTCCCGCCGCGAGCACGAACTTGTACGCCTGGACGCCACCCGGCCTGCGGGTCAGCGGCAGGATCGTCGACCCGTCGCCGCAGGGGATCGGGCGCAGGTGGATCCGGGGGTCACCGGTGGGCGGGGCGCCGACGAGCTCGTCGAGCGTCACCCCGTGGACGCGGGCCAGCGGCAGGAGCTGTTCGAGCGTGGGCCGCCGCAGGCCGGCCTCCAGCCGGGACAGCGTGCTGGCCGAGATACCGGTCTGCGCGGCCAGGTCGGTCAGCGTGATGTCGCGGGCCATCCGTAGTTTCTTGAGCCTCGGCCCGACGGCGTCGAGCGTCCGGTCTGTCGCTTCGTGCATGCCCCCGATTTTGCCATTCGGCAAGAAACTTTGCCGGACCGTCACGACGCGGTCCACCATCGCCGTCGTGACACACGCATTCGACAAGGAGTACTGGGAGCGGCACTGGCACGACTCCCACTTCGAACACCCGCCGAACCCTTACCTGGCAACGGAAACCGGCGATCTCGCGCCGGGCACGGCGCTGGACGCCGGGTGCGGGACCGGGGCCGAGGCGGTCTGGCTCGCCGCACACGGGTGGCAGGTGACCGCCGCGGACATCTCGGCCGCCGCGCTCGCCCGCGCAGCCGAGCGCGCGACGGACGGCGACGTGGCCGAGCGCGTGCGGTTGGTGGAGGCGGACCTGTGCGACTGGCAGCCGGAGCAGCGGTTCGACCTCGTCACGACCCACTACGCCCACCCCGCCATGCCCCAGCTGGAGTTCTACGACCGGATCGCGGACTGGGTGGCCCCCGGCGGCACGCTGCTGATCGTCGGGCACCGGCACGGCCACGACTCCCCCGCCGAGGCTTCGGTCACCGCCGAAGCCATCACCGCCCGGCTGGACGAGGCGGCCTGGCACATCGTCACCGCCGAAGAGCACCGCCGCGCCCTCGCCGGCACCACCCTCCACGACGTCGTCGTGCGCGCCCGGAAGGAGAACCGATGAGCACCCCCGTGTCGTCGCAGGCCGTCATCGAGGACCCCCGCCGGCGCCGCGCCGTCCTCGTCGCGGTGTGCGTCGCGCTGATGGCGGTCATCGCGTCGGTGTCCGGGCTGGGCGTCGCGTAGCCGCAGCTCGCCCTCGAGTTCGACGCGACGCAGAGCACCGTGCTGTGGTTCATCAACAGCTACGCCATCGCCCTCGCCGCACTGCTGCTCCCGCTCGGCGCGGTCGGCGACCGCTGGGGCCGCAAACCCGTGCTGCTCACCGGTCTCGCGGTCTTCGGCGTGTCGAACGCCGCCGCGGGCCTGGCCCCGGCGGCCGAGGTCATGCTCGCCGCCCGCGTGCTCAGCGGCGTGGGGGCGGCGATGATCATGCCGGTCACCCTCGCCGTCATCACGTCCACGTTCCCCGCGGAGGAACGCGCCAAGGCGATCGGCGTGTGGACCGGCGTCGCGGGCGGCGGCGGGATCCTCGGGATGTACCTGTCGGCCGTCCTGGTCGACGTCGCGAGCTGGCGGTGGTTGTTCGCGCTGCCCGTCGCGCTCGTGCTCGTCGCCGCCGTCATGACGGTGCGGGTGGTCCCCGCCTCCCGCGAGCGGACGGAGCACCGGTTCGACGTGGTGGGCTCGCTGACCTCGATGGTCGCCGTGCTCGGGCTCATCTTCTTCCTCCACGAAGGGCCCGAGCGGGGCTGGGGCGAACCCGTGACGCTGCTGAGCCTGCTCGTGGGCGCTGTGGCCACAGCCGCTTTCGTGGCTTGGGAGCTGCGGCAGCAGGCGCCGCTGCTCGACGTCCGGCTGTTCGCCGAGCGCGGGCTGTCCAGTGGTTCGGTGACGCTCCTGGCGGTGTTCGGGGTGCAGGCGGGGATTTCCGTCGTGCTCTTCCCGTACTTCCAGGCCGTACTCGGCTGGTCCGGCCTGGTGGCCACGCTGGGGCTGATGCCGATGGCGCTGCCGATGATGTTCGCCTCCGGCCTCGCGCCGAAGGTGGCCGCCCGCCTCGGCGCACGGTCCACAATGGCCACTGGGGTCCTCCTCGGCGGCGTGGGCCTGGCGCTGATGGCGACGTTCGTCTCCGTCGACGCCGGCTTCCTCTCGATCTTGCCCGGCATGGTGGCGATGGGGCTCGGCATGGGCCTGTCCATGACCCCCTCGACCGAGGCCATCACCTCGGCGCTGCCCCGCGAGCGGCAGGGCGTCGCGTCCGCGCTGAACGACGTGACCAGGGAGTTCGGCACCGCGCTCGGCGTCGCCCTGCTCGGGGCGGTACTGGCGGCGGGCTACCGCGACGCGATCGACCCCCGGCTGGGCGGCGTCCCCGGGCCGGTCGCGGATGCCGCGAGGGCGGGCGTCGCCAACGCGGTCGCGGCCGCCAGGGACACCCCGCTTGTCCGCGCCGCACAGGAGTCCTTCGTGCACGGGTGGCAGCAGGCGATGTGGGCAGGGTTCGCGGTCATGGCGATCCTGTTCTGTTACATCCTGTTCCGCGGACCACGGCGGGGCTAACCCCGGATCGCGCCCTGGTACGCCGCCAGCGCGTCCGCATCGTCGATGCTGCCGTGGTGGTGGTACTGGCTCCAGCGGCCGCCCTCGTAGCGGAAGTAGCGGCTGGTGCGGATCGACAGCGGCACGGCCCGCCCGCCGGCCACCGAGTACTCGCCCGTCTCACGCCCGGCGAACAGGACGTGGGTGGCGTCGGCGTACTCGACGATGTCGCCGAAGGTGACGGTGACCAGGGCGGGGCCGCGGAAGACCCGGTCGTACAGCGCGGTGATCGCCTCGCCGCCACGGAGGATGCCGCCGAGCGGGTTGTTCAGCTGCGCCAGCGGGTCGTGGGCCCACACCTGGGCGAACACGTCGAGGTCCCGGTTGTTGAAGGCGAAGTAGAACGTCTCCAGCGCGGCCAGCGCGCCGTCGGTTCCAGGAGACGCCGCTTCGCCGAGCCGGTTGCGTGAGGTGGGCCCGAAGGAGACGTCAAGCTGCCGTGTCACGAAAGCTCCTAGACTGTTCGATGGAGGTCGATCACATGAGTGTACGACAGTCATCGAACAGTGCGCGAGCGCGCGGCTTGACGCACGTGCACCCGCGCGACGTGCCACTGCAGGACGCGCTGACCGCGCTCGCGGATCCGGTGCGGCGCACCATCGTGCGGGAGCTGGCCGGGCTGCCGGACTGGACGAAAGCCTGCGGCACCTTCGAGCTGCCGGTCACCAAGGCGACCCGCAGCCACCACTTCGCGGTTCTGCGTGCCGCCGGGCTCATCGAGCAGCGCGACGAGGGACCCCGCCGCCTCAACCGGCTGCGCTACGCCGAGTTCGACGAGATCTTCCCGGGCCTGCTCGACCTGGTCCTGGCCGAGCAGGCCCCTCCCGGGACGTGACAACTAGAACAACGCGCTGTACCCGTTCAAGGCGGGCTGCCCGCCCAAGTGCGCGTACAGCACCGTGGAGTCCCGGGGAATCTCGCCCCGGGACACCAGATCCACCATGCCCGCGAAGGACTTCCCCTCGTACACCGGGTCGGTGATCATCCCTTCCGTACGGGCCGCCAGCCGCATCGCGTCCATAGTGGACTCATCCGGGATGCCGTACGTGCCCGCGTGGTAACGCTCGTCGAGTTCGATCTCGTCCTCGCGGAGGGCACGGTCCACACCGATGCTTTCCGCCGTGCGACGCGCGATGCGGGTGATCTGGTCGCGGGTTTCCGCCGGCTTGGCCGAGGCGTCGATCCCCAGCACGCGCCGGGGACGCCCGCCGAGCGCGGCGAAACCCGCGACCATGCCCGCCTGGGTGCTGCCGGTCACCGAGCACACGACGATCGTGTCGAAGAAGACCCCCAGTTCCCGCTCCTGCTCCGCCACCTCGAACGCCCACCGCGCGAAGCCCAATCCGCCGAGCGGGTGGTCGGAGGCCCCGGCGGGAATCGCGTACGGCTTGCCACCGCGTTCCTCGACGTCCCGCAGCGCCTGCTCCCAGCTCTCCTTGAACCCGATGCCGAACCCGGCGCGCACGAGCCGCACCTCGGCCCCGGCCAGCCTGCTGAGCAGGATGTTGCCCACCTTGTCGTACACCGCGTCCGGCCAGTCGACCCAGCTTTCCTGCACCAGCACGCACTTCAGCCCCGCCCGCGCGGCGACCGCCGCCACCTGCCGCGTGTGGTTCGACTGCACCCCGCCGATCGACACCAGCGTGTCGCAGCCCTGCGCGAGCGCGTCGGCGACGAGGTACTCCAGTTTCCGGGTCTTGTTGCCCCCGAAGGCGATCCCCGAGTTGCAGTCCTCCCGCTTGGCCCACAGCGCCGCACCGCCGAGGTGCTGGGTGAGCCGTTCGAGCGGGTGCACCGGGGACGGGCCGAACAACAGCGGGTAGCGCGCGAACGACTCCAGTGACATGGGACTCCGTTTCAGTCGGCGAGCTCTTCCAGCTCGTGCCAGATCTCCGCCGTGACGCGCACCGCCGCTTCGACGTCCGCGCCCCGGCAGGCTTCGATGAGCCGTTCGTGCCGCGCCACCGACTCCCGCGCGGCGGGCACGCTGAACCGCAGCCGCTCCAGCCTGCGGATCAGCGGCGTGTACCGGTCGATCGTCGCGGCCACCGCCCGGTTCCCGCAGGCCGCGACGAGCACGTCGTGCAGCTCGTCGTCCGCCCGCATCGCCTCGTCGACGTCACCCGCGCGTACCGCGGCGTCGAACCGCTGGTTCGCCTCGGTCATGGTCGCGAGGTGCTCGGCCGTCAGCCTGGGCACGCCCGTGCGGGCGGCCAGCTCGTGCATCGCCCGCACCACCGCCGCGGCGTCCCGCACCTCACCCGCGTCGATCGGGGTGACGCGCGTGTGGCTCTGCGGTTTCGTCCGCACCAGGCCCTCGTCGGCCAGCCGGGCGAGCGCGTCACGGACCGGGGCCCGCGACAGCCCGAGCCGCTCCGCCAGCTCGGCATCGCGCACGACGCTGCCCGGCGGCAGCTCACCGCGGACGATGGCCTCGCGGATGAGCCGGTGGGCGGTCTCCCGCAGGAGGGGACGGCGGACGGGTTCGAGCACAACTGACATGTTAGATGTCAGTCATCGGAAGTCAACGGGAAGTACTTAGGTCCTCCGCGAAGATCCCCATCGGCTCTGCTCGACCGGCCGCCACCTGGCGTCTTCTGGGTTCGTCACCGACTTCCCGGAAGGAAAGCCATGTCCAGACCGCAGCGGGCCGTCCAGCCACGCACCCCCGCCGAGCACAAAGCCCGTGCACTCGGCCTCACGTCGGCTACCGGCCTCGTCGTCGGCAGCGTCATCGGCACCGGGGTGTTCACGATGCCCGCGGTGCTCGCCGGAGGCGGCACGAGTTCCCTGCTCGTGCTCGGCGTCGTCGCGGTCGGCGCGACCCTGCTGGCCGTCCTCTTCGGACAGTTGACGCGCCGGGTGCCCAACGCGGACGGCGGGCTGTACGCCTACGCCCGCCACGAGTTCGGCGACTTCGCCGGCTACCTCACCGGCTGGTGCTACTGGGTTTCCGCGTGGGCGGGCAACGCCGCGATCGTGTCCTCGTGGGTGCTCTACGTCGACGCGTTGTTCGGCCTCGAAAACCCGCCGGGCTGGGCCAACTGGCTCATCGCGCTCGCCGGGCTGTGGATCCCCGCCGCGGTGAACCTCGCCGGTGTCCGGCAGATGGCCTGGTTCGAGAACCTCACCGTGGTGCTGAAGTTCCTGCCGCTGCTGTTCGTCGGCGTGGTCGGCTGGTTCTTCGTCTCCTCGGGCAACTTCGGCCCGTTCAACGCCTCCGGCGGCAGTCTCTACAGTGCCATCGGCATCGGGGCGGGCGTCGCGTTGTTCGCCTTCATCGGCGTCGAGGTCGCCGCCATCACCGCCAAGCGCGTCCGGAACCCCGGGCGCAACGTGGGCCTCGCCTCGGTGCTGGGCACCGCCGCGAGCGCCGTGCTCTACCTCGTCGTGTCCGCCGCCGTGATGGGGCTGGTGCCCCACGACACGCTGGTGGGCAACGGCACGCCGTTCGTGCCCGCGTTCGAGGCGGTCCTGCCCGGCGTGGACTGGGCCGGGAAGCTCGTCGCCGCGCTCGCGGTGATCTCCGGTATCGGCGCGCTCAACGGCTGGACGCTCGTCACGAGCGAGGTCTCCCGCGCCACCGCCGCGGACGGCCTCTTCCCGAAGGCCTTCGCGTGGGCGGACCGCAAGCACACGCCGTGGTTCGGCGTCCTGGTGGCCGCCGCGTTGCCCTCGCTGCTGATGTTGTGGCGCTACACCGCCGACACGGGGCTCACCGTCTTCACGTTCCTGGTGAACCTGTCGGTCGTCACGGTCGCGATCCCCTACTTCTTCTCCGCCTGCGCCCAGCTGACGCACCTGGTGTCGCGGCGCCGCGGCATCCGCGGCCTGCTGCTCGCCCGCGACCTGCTGATCACCGGCGTGAGCGTGTTGTTCTCGATGTGGATCACGTTCGCCGCGGGCTACGCCGCGGTGTACCAGGCGCTGGTGCTGCTGCTGATCGGCCTGGTCCTCTACGCCTTCCTCAACGCCCGCCGCGGTCCGCGTGAGGACAAGCAGGAACCCGAAGTACGCGAACTCCCCCGCGCCGCCTGAGAAAGGAACCAACCCGAATGTTCACTGTGGACTCCGAAATCGGCAAGCTGCGCCAGGTGGTCATCCACCGCCCCGGCGCGGAGCTGGCGAGGCTGACCCCGCGCAACGTCCACGAGCTGCTGTTCGACGACGTGATGTGGGCGAAGAAGGCCAAGGAGGAACACGACGTGTTCGCCGAGACCCTGCGGGAGCAGGGCGTGCGCGTGCACTACTTCGCGAATCTGCTCGCCCAGACGTTGGAGGTGCCGCAGGGACGGGAGTTCGTGCTCGACCGCGTGTGCACTCCGCAGGCGCTCGGCCCGGCACTCGTCGACCCCGTGCGCCGGCTGTTCGACGACCTCGACGGCGAGCAGCTCGCGCAGTCGCTGATCGGCGGCGTGCTCAAGGCCGAGTTGCACCCCCTGCGGGCCACGAGCCTGAAGTGGCACCTGATGCACGCCGACGACTTCGTCCTGCCGCCCCTGCCGAACCACCTGTTCCCGCGCGACAACTCGTGCTGGGTCTACGGCGGCGTGTCGGTCAACCCGATGGCGAAACCCGCGCGGCAGCGCGAAACCCTGCACGCCCGCGCCATCTACCGCTACCACCCGATGTTCGCCGAGGGCGGGTTCACGCGGTACTACGGCGACGAGGACGGGGAGTACTTCCCCGCCACCGTCGAAGGCGGGGACGTGCACGTGCTCGGCGGCGGCGCGGTGCTGATCGGGATGGGCGAGCGCACCACGCCGATGGCGGTGGAGATGCTGTCCCGCGCGCTGTTCGCCGACGGCTACGCGCACACCGTCGTCGCCGTCGAGCTGCCCCGCTCACACGCGATGATGCACCTCGACACCCTGATGACGATGGTCGACAAGGGCACCTTCGTGCTCTACCCGTACTTCGACCGGTACCTGCGGTCCTGGACCATCACCCGTGGCGACGAGCCGGGTGAGCTCGGCATCCGTCAGAACCAGGACCTGTGGGAGACGCTCGCCCAGGTGCTCGACGTCGCCGAGCTGACGGTCCTGTCCACCGACGAGGACGTGCGCGCGGCCGAACGCGAGCAGTGGGACGACGGCAACAACTACCTCGCCGTGGCACCGGGTGTGGTGCTCGGCTACGACCGCAACGTCGCCACCAACACCTTGCTGCGCAAGCACGGCATCGAGGTGATCACCGTGCCCGGCGGCGAGCTCGGTCGCGGCCGCGGCGGCCCGCGCTGCATGAGCTGCCCGATCGAACGCGACCCCGCCTGAGAACCCGGAGGAAGACGATGAACCTGCAGGGACGCAACCTGCTCAAGGAAACCGACCTGAGCGCGGAGGAGTTCCGGTACCTGCTGGACCTCGCGGGCGACCTCCGCGCCGAGAAGCGCGCCCGCGTCCGGCCGCTGCGCCTGGCGGGGCGCACCATCGCGCTGGTGTTCGAGAAGAGCTCGACCCGCACGCTGTCGGCCTTCGAGGTCGCCGCCTACGACGAGGGCGCACAGGTGACCTACCTCGGTCCCGGTGATTCCCACCTGGGGCACAAGGAATCGGTGCGCGACACCGCCCAGGTGCTCGGCCGCATGTTCGACGGCATCGAGTTCCGCGGCTCGGCGCAGGAAGCGGTGGAGACGCTGGGGGCATACGCGGGCGTGCCGGTGTGGAACGGCCTGACCGACCAGTGGCACCCCACCCAGATGCTGGCCGACATGCTGACGATGCGCGACCACGCGGGGAAGCCGCTCGACGACGTGAGCTACTGCTACGTGGGCGACGGCCGGGACAACGTCGCGAACTCACTGCTCGTCACCGGCGCCCTGCTGGGACTGGACGTCCGGATCTGCGCGCCGCCGGAACTGCAGCCCGCGGCGGGAGTGCGGGAGCTGGCGGACGGCCTGGCGCGGAATTCGGGCGCGAACACGCTCGTCACCGACGACCTCCCGCGCGCGGTGCACGGCGCCGACTTCGTCTACACCGACGTGTGGCTGTCGATGGGCGAGCCGGAGGACAGCTGGGCCGAGCGGATCGAGCTGCTGCTGCCCTACCAGGTCAACGCGAAGGTGCTGGAGGCCACGGGGAACCCGCACGTGAAGTTCCTGCACTGCCTGCCCGCGCTGCACGACCGCGAGACATCCGTCGGCCGGAAGCTGGGTGAGCGGTACGGGCTCGACGGACTGGAAGTGACCGACGAGGTGTTCTCCTCGCCCGCGTCGGTGGTGTTCGACCAGGCCGAGAACCGGTTGCACACCATCAAGGCGCTCATGGTGGCGACCGTCGCATGAGGATCGTCGTGGCACTGGGCGGGAACGCGCTGCTCGAACGCGGGGAGGCGCCGGACTCGGAGATCCAGGAGAAGCACGTGCTCGCGGCGGCCGAGGCACTGGCACCGCTGGCTCGTGAGCACGAACTGGTGATCACGCACGGGAACGGGCCGCAGATCGGGTTGCTCGCGATCGAGAACGAGAGCGATCCGGCGCTGTCCCGCCCCTACCCCTTCGACGTCCTCGGCGCCCAGACTCAGGGCATGATCGGCTACTGGCTCGTGCAGGCGCTGCACAACGTGGCCCGGCTGGACGCGGTGTGCGTGCTGAGCCGGACCCTCGTGCACGCCGACGACCCCGCGCTCGCGGCGCCGTCGAAGTTCGTGGGCCCGGTCTACGACGAGGCGACCGCACGGCGGCTCGCGGCCGAACGCGGCTGGCGCGTCGCCCGCGACGGCGCGCGCTGGCGGCGCGTCGTGCCCTCGCCGGAGCCCGCCGGGCTCGTCGAACTCCCCCTCGTCCGGCACGCGATCGCCGACGGCACCACCGTCGTGTGCGGGGGCGGCGGCGGCATCCCGGTCGTGCGCGGTGGGGACGGCGGGCTCACCGGGGTGGAAGCCGTGGTGGACAAGGACTTCACGGCCGAACTGGTGGCGAGGGAACTCGGCGCCGACGCACTGCTGCTGCTCACCGACGTCGAGGCGGTGCAGGAGGGCTTCGGCACCCCGGAAGCCAGACCGATTTCCCGGATCTCCAGCGGGGAGCTGGGTGCGCGTTCGTTCCCGGCGGGCTCGATGGGCCCGAAGGTGACCGCGGCGTGCCGTTTCGTCGACGGGGGTGGCCGGTTCGCCGCGATCGGACGCCTCGCCGACGCCCCGGAACTCGCCGTGGGCACCGCGGGAACGGTCGTCACGCCGTGACACGGGGTCCGGCAGGTCACCCTGCCGGACCCCGTGTCACGAGTAGTCGTGCGTCTCGGCGATCTCGCCGTCCTTCTTGCGCACGACGTGCGTCACCCCGCGGTCCTTGGCCAGACGCCGGCCTTCCCGCTGCGCCTCGGCCTTCGTGTCACTCGCACTGGACGCCCGCTTGTTGCCCTCGACCTGGTTCTTCCAGCGGCCGTCACGCTCGCTGTAGAACGTCTGCACGTCACCCTCGGCGATCTCCGGCGCCGCGGTCGCGGACGTCGCGGGCGCGTACGTCGCGAACAGCGCCGGGTCGGGTGCCGGGGCCGACGCGGGACCACCCAGCGGCTGGGGCTCCATCAGGTACTCCAGCTCGCGGGTCCACCCGCCCTCGGGCCCGTGGGGACCGTCGGACAGGTGCCAGATCGTGTGGTTGTGCTCCTGGTTCTCCTCGTCGAACAGGG